>JAAAPI010000369.1 GCA_009908325.1 Verrucomicrobiota bacterium
ATCCGGACAATCCCGACGTTCGCTGCGGCTGCGCGGAGGTCCGCTTCTCAAAAAACGAGCCCGATTACATAGGCGGCCATACACGTCGGGCGGGCTGTATTGAGTTTGTAAAATCGTAAAGCTGATCGAAGAAC
Organism: Verrucomicrobiota bacterium; assembly: GCA_009908325.1. Lineage (GTDB taxonomy): Bacteria > Verrucomicrobiota > Verrucomicrobiia > Opitutales > Coraliomargaritaceae > Thalassobacterium. The sequence goes on from JAAAPI010000369.1 coordinate 135, forward strand.
CGATGGTCGATGTCTTGTTACGCTTCGTTACGTTGGAAAGATCTGCTATTCCGAGCTAGGATGGCGCTGTTTCTGGTGCCTGCGCGCATTCAAACAAAGTAAGGGCGATATTTTGGCACTATTTAGAAAATTCTTGCCGCTTTTGGTTGTAGTAGTTCTTCTCGGCGTCGCCGGTGTCTTTGCGTTTCTTCCAGGTTTCTATGAAAACCGGGTTAATGTCGTCCGGGATATGGGTCCATTCTCCATAAGTCCTGAAACACAGACCTTGCATGAAAGCCTCATTATCGGCGATTGGCACGCTGACCCACTTCTCTGGAAGCGAGATCTGACAGAGCGGTCAGATCGTGGGCATGTCGACATTCCCCGGCTGACCGAGGGAAATGTCGCCCTCCAGGTGTTCACGGCCGTGACGAAATCGCCGGCTGGACATAATTATGAAGAAAACGATACTGACGCTTGGGACAACATTACCACGCTGTCTGTCGTTCAACTCTGGCCGGTGCGGACCTGGAATTCAATGTTTGAACGCGCGGTGTATCAGGCTGAGAAACTCGCCGAATTTGCGGCTGCATCTGATGGACAGCTTCGCATTTTACGGAGTGAAGAAGACTTGGAGAAGCTCTTGTCTGACAAGTCTGCCGGGCAGTCCATCGTCGGCGGGATCCTCGGGATCGAAGGCGCGCACGCACTTGAAGGCGACATTGCCAATCTTCAGCGGCTGCAAGACGCAGGCTATCGTTTGATCGGCTTGCACCACTTCTTCGATAATGACATCGGTGGTTCACTTCACGGTATCGCAGACAATGGTCTGACCGATTTCGGACGCCAAGTTGTTGAAGAGGTTGTGGCGCGTGGCCTGATCCTCGACCTCGCTCATTCAAGCCAGCAGGTTGTCAGGGATGTGCTTGAAATCACCGAAATCCCCTTGGTCATAAGCCACACCGGTATCTTCAGCCACTGTGAAACACCCCGCAACCTTCCCGATGACCTTATGGTGGAAATCGCCGCTTCGGGCGGTGTCATTGGCATCGGTTATTGGGAAGATGTGACCTGCGATGACAGCCCCGACGGTGTTGCGGCAACGATCAAAGCCGCGATTGACCTGGTCGGCGAGGATTCCGTTTCGCTCGGTTCAGATTACGATGGAACAGTGGTTGTGAGCTTCGACACTTCAGACATCTCGGCGCTGACGCAGGCAATGCTAGATATTGGCCTGAGCGAGCCGCAAATACGTAAAGTCATGGGTGAGAATATGGTGCGCGTTCTGCGTGATCGGCTGAACTGACAAAATTCAAACGGTATGTTTGGAACTGGTTCAAGGAAGTGGCAACTAACGATCTTCTCCCTGCAAGGGTTAAAAAGCAGACGTCTGCGCATCGCGCAGCATTAGTCAAAGTGGGCTCACAGCTGCCTTGCGGCGGTGCGGCACGCGAATCGCGGCGAAGCAAACCGGTGCGTAGGTAGCCGCATGGCCGCAGTCAGCCCCGAAGCGGTCACTAAGCGAGACGGCGCGCCTGGTCAGAGCGGACCTTCGTGATTGGTAGGTCGCGTGACCGCCATGCGGGACAAAGCGTAGTTTCGCTGCGGCTGCGCGGGTGTCCGCATTAGGTAAAACTGGGCATTCAAAGGATCAGGCCTGCCACGACTACAATCGCCGCGTGCCTTGTTTCAGTTCTGGTACTTTATGAATGGAGTGAGAGTTGCAATTCGGTCGTATAGCTTTCGCGCCTCGTAGTTGTGATCTTGAGTGAGCCAGTAGACAGACGGTGCTCCGTCCTTCGCCGCTTGCGAATAAACGGCCTCAATCAACTTGCGACCAACGCCATGACCGCGAACAGTCGGGTCTGCGAATAGGTCTTGAAGGTAACAAACACGCTCAAGACGCCAACAATGTGCATGGTACAGAAAATGGACGATACCGACGGCCCGATCGTCAATCGCGGCGATGAAACCCGAGGGCGCCCACGGATCGTCCGACAACAGACGCTCGAATGTCGAAGTATATACTGCTTCAGATACGCTGGCCTCATAGAACTCGAGATACCCGGTCCACAGTTTTCTCCATTGTCTCTCGTCTGACTTATCAACAGGCCGAACTTCGATGGATGATTTCATGATTTACTCTCTCCTCTTTCTCATGCTTGGCAGTCGTGGCCAGCCTCAGTGAGCACCGCGACAGCCCTAGCCGCATCGCACTCGGGGATAAGCAGGTGTTCGCCATCGAATGTGCAAAGCACGAAGATACCAATATCGGCATTGCTCAACGGGTTGACCAAAGACTGAACAATACCGGTGGCATTGAATGCGAATGGACCGAGACTGCGGAGGCAACGCCATGGTCCGTCAACCTCAACTCCGTCAGGAATTCGTTCGAACGCACAAACTACAGTCACCTCGTCATCCGCGCGAAGCAAGGCCGCGAACCCAGGGCCGTCGAACCACTTTGGGATCGGCGCATCTGGATCGAGACGAGCAACCCCATAGCGGCCAGGCACATTTCTCAACGATATATTTTGGGTCATTTCGGCCCTTCTCCGTTATGGTGCGGTAGAAGGGCATTCCTGGCAACCAAATCTAAAGAAGTTGGCAAACCAGAAGCTTCGTCTCCGAAGTTAATATCGCGATACTACCGCAATTTCTTGTGGTGTCAACGATGTTTCGGTTGGCATCACGTGCCATAATTTTCGCCACCATAACCTCCCATTCGAAACGGACATTGGTGGAGCGCGCAGCATCATGCACTAAGGGCTCCTTTCTGCCATTCTCTGCTTCGCAGCATACCGACGATTTTGCTCAGGATTGGTCGACGCTCACGGCCCAAACCGGATGAGGTGGATGGCTCCTGCTCCACCGGCATCGAACGTGCCAAAGTGCAGTTGTTATCGACTGCTAGGAAAGGAGCCATCCAATGACAGTAAAGACCGTGGGCCTGGATTTGGCCAAGGACGTTTTTCAAGTGCACTGCGTTTCAGCCACCGGGCGCAGGATCATCAACAAGAAGGTCAAACGCGCGAAGCTGCTCTCCTTCTTCGAGACATTGCCGCGTTGTGTGGTTGGGATGGAGGCTTGCGGTTCATCCCATCATTGGGGGCGCAAGTTGCGCGAACTTGGCCATGACGTCCGGCTGATGCCAGCAGCCTACGTCAAACCATATGTGAAGCGCGGCAAGACAGACGCGGCGGACGCGGAAGCGATTTGTGAAGCGGTGCGCCGCCCCACCATGCGCTTTGTTGAGATCAAGTCCGAAGATCAGCAAGCAGTTCTCGCCATCCATCGGGCGCGGGATTTGGTCGTCCGACAACGTACTCAGGTCGTCAACATGATCCGCAGTATCCTCCGGGAATTTGGACACATCCTGCCAACGGGCATCGAAGCTGTTTCGAAGTTTGCCAGAGAACACGGCACTGAAGAACAATTGGAAATGCCAGAGATCGCGGACGGTATTCTCGGCGTGATGTGCCATCAGCTGAACGGCCTCAATGCTCGCATCGATGGGCTGACGAAACTGATCGAACAGCACGCCTGGCTCGATGCCGATGCGCGGCGTTTGATGCGCATGCCAGGGATCGGCCCAATCACAGCCTCAGCGATCGTCGCCACCATTGGCGACGCAAAACAGTTCGAGACTGGACGCGATTTGGCAGCTTGGCTGGGGCTGACACCGCTCAACAAATCCAGTGGCGGGCGAGAGCGCCTCGGGCGCATCACAAAGAAGGGCGACAGGTACATTCGAAAGCTGCTGATCATCGGAATGACCTCGCGAGCACTGATGGCGAAGAACAAGCCCGAGAAAGCCGACACCTGGACCGCGAAGCTGCTCGACGAGAAACCCTTCAGACTGGCGACGGTCGCCATGGCCAATAAATCCGCCCGGATCATCTGGGCACTCCTGACGAAACGAGAGGAATACCGGCAGCCGATCTGCTGATCCTGTCTCGAGATGCAAGACGTTTGATGTGATGATGCGAAACGAAGTCAACCAAGAGTAAGGACACTCCGACCAATGTCGCGGCCCTCAGAGGTCGTTTAGCCGATAGGAACCTTGCTCGCGGAACTCATCAGGGCCAGTGGCAACCGCCGCGAAAACAGGCCGGACACACGACTGTACTGACGGACCATCGCAATCACAGAAATCTCTTGCAATGCAGGAGCCATCCACACAGGACATTCGCATGCGATTGCGACGCTGCGGTGCAGCTTCCTCGAAGCGGACATTGGCAATGGGGCGCAGCATTTTGGCGTAGCCGATGACTGCAATGCGGACAATGTGAACTCTCGCTGCGGCTGCGCCAATGTCTGTTGTCAGTGCGCGACGTCCTTCGGGAACAACTGGTGGAACGCCGTAGCTCCGGGACTTGAGAAGGAAACCACGCGGGTTTTCTGGTTCCGCTTGGCCCATC
>JAAAPI010000328.1 GCA_009908325.1 Verrucomicrobiota bacterium
TCTCCCGGACAACGGGGCGGCGCGCACGAACGTGGCGTGTTCCCTTGGGAACGCCTCTCGTCGGTGGAGGTGTCGGACCGCCTTGGGCGACGGCGGCGGCCCTGCCCGCAACACGGCCGATTGCGGCGCAAGTATTTAAATACGCAGGCTGTTTAAACGGAAGTTAGATCGCGCAAAGTCACGTAAGTTATTTTATCTTAATAGGTTATGCTCGGTTTGCGCCTTTTTTCGGGCCATTTGTAGCCATGTAAATGCATAATGTTTTGTTGACACACATTTATATTTGTTTATCCAATGCGCCCATGTATATCGAAGCCGTCCCCAACCGTAACTCGCCCCCCGCGATCCTTCTGCGCGAATCCTACCGGGGAGAGGACGGAAAAGTGAAAAAACGCACGGTGGCGAACCTGAGCAGCTTGAAGCCGGAGGTCATCGAGGGGCTGCGCGTTTTGCTCAAGGGCGGCCATGCTTCCGACAAACCGCCGGACGAACAGTTCAAGGTGGAGCGCACGCTGCCGCACGGGCACGTTGCGGCGGCTCTGGGCCTGTTCGGCAAGCTGGGGATGTTCCCGCTGCTGGAACGCAAGCGCAGCGGGGAACGCTCGCTGGCGGCGGCGTTGATCGTCTCGCGCCTGCTCGATCCGGGCTCGAAGCTGGCGCTTTCGCGCCAACTCAGCCGCGAGACGGCGACAAACACCCTGGGCGAGGAGCTGGGCCTGGAGGAAAAGGTGGGAGAGAAGGATTTATACCGGGCCATGGCATGGCTGTTGGAGCGGCAGGATAAAATCGAGCGACGCCTGGCCGAAAAACATCTGAACGATTCGGATCCGGTTCTCTACGACTTGAGTTCGACCTACTACGAAGGCTCCACCTGCGTTCTGGCGCAGCGCGGCTACAGCCGGGACGGCAAAAAGGGAACCCGTCAGATCAACTTCGGGCTGCTCTGCTCGTCCGAAGGGTGTCCGGTCGCGGTGGAGGTTTTCCCCGGCAACACGGGCGATCCGGCCACCGTGCAGGCGCAGGTGGACAAGCTGCGCGAGCGCTTCGGAATGGAGCGGATTCTTCTGGTCGGCGACCGCGGGATGCTGACCGGCGCGCGCATCGAAGCTTTGAAAGAATGCGAGGGCATCTCCTGGATCAGCGCCCTGCAAAACGCCGGCGTGCGGCGACTCGCCCGCAGCGGGGCGGTGCAAATGGAACTCTTCGACAAGCGGGATCTGGTCGAGATACGCTGCGAGGAGGATTTTCCCGGCGAGCGTCTGGTCGTGTGCCTGAATCCGGCCTTGCGCGAAGAGCGCGCCCGCAAACGCGCGGAACTGCTGGAAGCGACCGAGCGCAAGCTACGGGACATCTCCGATGCGTGCGCGCGCACGCGCAATCCATACCGGGGCAAAGGCCGCATCGCCCGGCGGGTCGAACGCGAAGCGGGCAAATACAAAATGCTCAAGCACTTCAAACTAAGCTTCAGCGAAACCGGCCTGGACTTCGAACGGGACGAAAGCTCCATCGCCGAAGAGAGCGCGCTCGACGGGCTTTACGTCGTCAGGGCCAAAGACGAGGGAACCGGGCACATGGACGAAGCGCAGCTGGTGCGCACCTACAAATCGCTCTCCGGCGTCGAATCGGCCTTTCGTTCGATCAAAACCGAAACGCTCCACGTGCGGCCGGTTTTCCACCGCCAGGAGGACATGGTCCGGGCGCATATCTTCGTTTGCATGCTCGCCTACCATTTGCAGTGGCATCTCACCCGCGCCCTCGCGCCCGTCCTGTTCGAAGACGAAGTCCCCGGCGGCGCGCCCCGCTCCAGTCCCGTCGCCAAGGCCCGCCGATCGGAAGCCGCCGAAGCCAAGGCCGCCGATAAGCAAACGACGGACGGGCTTTGCGTGCACGGCTTCAAAATGCTGCTGGACGAACTCGCCACGCTCTGCCGGGTCACGGTCCGGCCCGATATCAAAAACGCGGACGCCTTCTTCAAGCTCGCCGAACCGACCCGAATCCAGGAAAAGGTCTTCGATTTGCTCGGATTTAAGCCGCCGATTGCGCCATGTAGCCAGTAGATTACCTATGGGTTTTCGATAAACCACTTTTCAACAGTGGTTTATCGAAAACCCATAATCCTAAAAAGATGAGTAGAGCAGGTATGCGGAAGTAGCTGACGGCAGGCTGTCCGTTAGTTTTTGACGGGTTGACGCAGATTTTTGTCACTCAGCGGCGGATAAAGTAGGCGGCGCACGGGTATTTCCGGCGCCTATGGTCTGGTGATGGAGCAAAATATGGGCGATGACGTGCGACCAGACGCTCGATTTTCTCAACTGCTCCGAAGTTCGCGAGGCCCAGCTTGTGAGCCTTTCCGCAGCCTGCTCGAGGTTGCTTTGGATCTCTTTGACTTGGGTGTGGGCGCAGAAGATCACAAGCGTGCGCACGCTTTGATGGGTGCGTGCCTTTGCCGTGTGCATTAAATACATCGGCCTGGAGGTGATGGCTTCGCGTGCCACGAGAGGATCGACCAGTTTGATGAAGATGCTCCACCAGTTGTAGATCAGTGCGATCAACTGGGCCATCAGTTCGCTGCGGGCCAGGTCTTTGAGCGTGAACCCTCCCCAGCCCCATTGGTTCTTTAGTTCGTCGTAGCAGTTCTCGTTGTCCCCGCGCGGGTTATAGAGTGCGCGTAGCTGCGAAGCCGGACGATCCAGATCGGTGACGTAGATTGCGTATTCGTAGGAAAGTCCGTCTTCCTCAAGCAGCTCCAGATCGGTGAGTTCGCCTTGTATGCATTCCCCGGGAAGTGCTTCGGCCCGTTTGTCGGGCTTTGCCTTGCGCCGATGCGCACGGCGATACACGACGACCCGGCGGGAACGGTCCCAACCGGTCAACTGCAAGCGGCTCTCGCAGTGCTGCCAGTTGCCGGGAGCGCTTTCCCACTCGGAGTTCACCTCGCACAGGGCGACCAGTTCTTTGACCTTTTTCGTTTGCTTGAGCTTGAACAGGTAGCCGAGCCCATGCGCTTCAAGCTCAAGCATCCATGTCTGCGTGCCGTAGCCGATGTCCCCGCGCACGAACTCCGGCCACCGGGCCCGGGGCGTGCGCTCCAGCCACTGCATCAGCGGCTCCAATCCGAAGCTGCCGGAGGTTTCGTTGCCCGGACGCACCTGCACGCCCAGGCACAGCCGCAAGTGCCCCACCCAGAAGCTGTGGTAAGCGTGGCTGGGCCGACCGGGCTTGGCCGGATTGTAGCCGAGAACGGCTCCCTCCTGTTTGCCGTAGAGCGGCTTGACGGTGACATCGATATCCAAAACCCAGGGCACGTCCAGGCAGCCTTCGCACAACCGGTCGAAGGAGCTCCGAACCCAGTCTTCGGTCGCCGTACCGTCTATGCTGCCGTCGGCTCCGGTGAGTTTGCTCAAGCCCGTGCGGATGCTGTCCTCGCAGGGTATCTTGTCCATGCCCAGTGTCCGGGCGTCCAGCTGCGCATTGGCCAATGAGGACATGTGCGCGTAACGACTCTGTCCTTCCAAAACCGAAAGTAAGATCGCGCCGAGGACATCGCGCTTCTTCGGGGCGTTGTTGCTCAGGTAAAACAACGGGCAGCTAGCCACGAAGTCCTCGAACAGCCCGGTGGCCTCGAGGAAATGGGCGAAGTAACTCAGCCCGCCCATCCGGCTGGTCCGTCCGTGGTCCGGCGACCATTCCAGATGAACTCCCGCGATCCGAGGCGAGGAGCTGTTTTGCGCCTCCGAAGATGAGTCATTGACTCCCTTTTCGAAGCCGCCATTTTGGCGAGTGAGGGTGCTGTCGGGTTTCATTTCCAAGTCGTTGTTCAAAATCAACTTGGCCGATAGCACCCTTTTTGAAAACCCTTCAACTCATCTTTTTAGGTTAATGGACGGTTCAACTCATCTTCCAGGTTCACCAATGGGGCACTTTGGTGGATGCAAGTTTTCGGGCTGCTTTCTCAAAACTCAGCATGCCAGCGGTTCGCGAAATGTAATCGGCATGTATCAAACGATCGACGAAACCTGGGTTGACTTTGGATAAGTTGGGTTCCGCTAAAACAGCTGAGGCCACGCCGAGCGGCTTAACTTCCGGCGCGGCCAGAAATTCATTCAAAGTGTCAAGAGCTTCCTTCTTAGGAACTTCATAATGGTGTTGCAGGGCAAAGTAGGTTTCAGCGATAACTAAGTCGGAAATCGCTATCTTCTTTCCATCCGTGACTAGACGGTCGAGTTCTTCAAGAGCAGCGGCTGCTTGGTCTTTTGGTTCGCCGACAAGCAAGCGAAGCACAAAAGAGGTATCCACCCCCATGATTTTACCTGCTTTCATTTCCTCTGGCGGCCGTGTGCGATGCTGGAACGAACCGATTCCATGGAGTTATCCTTATCTTTAGCATAAGCATTCAATTTGTTCAGCCACGAACGGGAACGCGCTTTGGCGGGTCTTAGGATCCAATTGGTTCCGTCGCCCGCTTGATCGAGTTGGATCTCATCACCTGGCTCCAGCCCCAGGCTCTCGCAAATACTTTTTGGAAAAGTGGC
>JAAAPI010000151.1 GCA_009908325.1 Verrucomicrobiota bacterium
TTTCTTCACCAACCAGAGGATGAGTGGGCCGATGATATTCCCGACCGGCACGCCAATGAAACCGATCAGGCTAAGAAGGTGACAAAGCATCGCCATTGTGTTGTCGCCCTGGGGTGCGGGGTCGGAATGACCTTCTAGATGGGCTTCTATAAAATCTGCTTCGCCGGATGCTGACTCTTTCTCATCATTCATAATGTCAGGGTTTTCAGTTTTTCAACGTGAAGGCAATTCGAAAGAATCCAGAGGTTATTTGAGGGGTGTAAACCTAGCTCTCAATGCTGCGCGATCTCTTGGAGCACTTGTTGTTTTGAGTTTTGCAGGGCGGGGTTTTCGACGTGGCTGGTCGCTTTGCGGGCCTCCTCCAGACGCCCGAGCTTGCCGAGCACCCGGGCCCGATGCAGATCGAGAATTTCTCCCTGCAGGTCGGTCGCCGCCTTCTTTCGCAGCTTGTTCCAGTGCACCAGAGCACGTTTCCAGTCCGGGCTGCTCAGGTCGTAGTAGGCTTCCCCGAGGCGCATCTGGAAATCAAAGTTTTCCGGATCGATGGTAGCGGCCTGTCGAAAGGCCTTCAACATCTCCCGTTCGAGAGCGTCACGGGTAAAGATGCCTTCGTCGATGAATTCCGAGCGGAAGTTGTGTAAGAGCTGTCCCAGGCCGAAATGATAAACGGCCGTCTCCGGCTCGATACTGACGGCATTGAGATAAAAGGTGAGTGCGGCCTTCCCTTTACCCTGCTCCGCCAAATGGTTGCCGATTTGCTGTTTGACGACGGCAATCCCCGGGTCGAGCTCATCCGCCTTTAAAAATGCAACAAAGGCCTGGTCGTATTCTCCGAGGCGGCGCAGCAGTTTGCCATAAAGCACGTAGGCACTCGCGTCGTCCGGCTGGTCGGCCAGATAGCGCCGGTAAGACTGGACCAGCTCGTCAATCCGGCGGTTCAGGTCCGACTCGCTGTAGAAATCCGGATCCTCTGCAATCTTCCGGTAGATGGCAGCTTCTTCCTCGGCAATGGCAAGTAGCTGGTTGCTTGCCAAATCCGTGGATTGCCCGTGGACGGTCCCTCCAAGAGCAATCGGGCAGACGATCAAGGAAAGGCAGAGAAGCTTCAGCATGGTTTTTACAAATTATTTCGGTTCATTCGTAGGATTTCCTCTACGGAATGATCAGCAGTGGCGCCACTGATTACAATTAAAACAACGGGGCAGCTACCTGAAGGAAGCTGCTTACGTAAGTCCGCTCCTTTCCCCGTCCGCCGTAGCTTCGGCACTGTCGTGCCGGGAGCGAAGGCGGAAGGTGCGGAACAAGCTCGGGCAGCGCCGACGATATGACTTTTTCTCTTCACCTGTAATTGCATGGCGCCACTAGCGGCAATAAAATAAACTTGGCGTTTGCGGGACTTCCGGTGATGTTTAGCGCACAATGCCAAGCGCGACGGTTGAAGATTATATTAAGCATATTTACCTTGCCTCTGAAAAGCAAAGGGGGTCCGAGGTTCCCATGGGGCAGATAGCCGAGGCTCTCGGTGTGGTGCCGGGCACGGCAACGACCATGATGAAGGCGCTCTCCGATGCCGGGCTGGTCCGCTACGCTCCGCGGGTGGGGGTCGAACTGACCGACCCCGGAAACCGCCTCGCTCTGCATGTTTTGCGTCGCCACCGTTTGATCGAGCAGTTTCTCGTGGAAGTCGTGGGCCTCGATTGGTCCGAGGTGCACGAAGAGGCCGAGCAGCTTGAGCATGTTGTTTCCGACTTATTGCTGGACCGTATCGATGCTCTGCTCGGGCACCCCACAGAGGATCCGCACGGCGATCCGATCCCGTCAGCCACGGGAGAATTTGACCGGGGTCGGCTTGAATCTCTCGTGGAATGTCCCCTCGACTCCGAGGTTATCGTCGCGCGGATCAGTGATCAAGATACCGAATTCTTAAATTATATATCCCGCTCTGGGCTCAATCCGGGCGTCTCCTTGGTTGTCGAGCAAAGAAGCCTGAGCGCCGAATCGGTCGGGCTGCGTTTAGTCGACGGGGGCAGTTCCGGAGTAACGCTCTCGCTTGGGCTGGGAGCGGCCGCAAAGATTCTGGTGCGGGTCTAAAAAAATTAGTAAATTCGATTTTACGTGTTGCCACGGGGAAGTGGACGCCTATTTACTTGAGGTTCATTTTTGTCATAACCTAACGGAAAACATTAAAAATCATGCCAGAAGACACCAAAATTGAGCAGATCATCGACGCGCTCGCGCGCTACGGGATGCAAATCGTTGCTGCAGTCATCATCCTTGTCGTGGGCCTGTGGCTCGCGAAAAAGCTGAAGGCTCTTTTCGTCAATGCATTGCAAAAGAAAGAGGTCGATCCGACGCTGGTCGGATTCTTTTCCAGCTTACTTTACGGGGCGATCACGGTCTTTGTCGTTATCGCCGCGATCAGCAAACTCGGTGTTCAAACAACATCCTTCGTCGCCGTGATCGGTGCTGCCGGTTTGGCTGTGGGCTTAGCCCTCCAAGGGTCCCTCTCCAACTTTGCCTCCGGCGTGCTGCTCATTCTTTTCAAGCCCTTCTCGGCGGGAGACTTTATCAGTGCGGGCGGTGAAATGGGCACGGTCGTGGAGGTCAGCATACTGACGACCGAGATGAAAACGCCGGACAATAAAAAAATTATCATGCCCAACTCTCAGATAATGGGTGGCTCCATTACCAACTTCTCTGCGCATCCCACGAGACGCGTGGATATGACATTCGGCGTCAGCTACAGTGACGATCTGAATAAAACGAAGGCGATTCTGGAAGAACTCATCGAGGCCGATGAGCGGATTCTCAAAGATCCGGCCCCACAGGTGGTTGTGGGTAATCTGGGAGACAGCAGCGTCGATTTCATCGTGCGCCCTTGGGCGAATACAGCTGATTTCTGGGCCGTGAAATTCGACTTCACGAAAGCAGTCAAGGAAAGGTTCGACGCGGAGGGTATTAGCATCCCGTTCCCCCAGCGCGACGTGCATGTCTTTCAAGAGAATGTATCGTAGCCGGTGGAGCTGCGCATTCTTCTTATTGATCGGTCATCTTGCATGCGCTGAGGTGACGTCCATTGCTGCCGAACTAAGTGCCCGCTACAGTCCCTTTGCGGACTGGGCCTCCTTTCTGGACCCTGCGGCAATCGCAAAGAATCAACCGACGGGCTGGTGGCAGTCTCCGGAGATAATAAAAGGGGCCCGGTCTGAAGGGAAGCTGCGTTTGTCCGGCCTGCATATCGCATTGGAGCCCGGCCATATTGGTGGCGCCTGGGCCGAGTGGGAAGGGCGGAACTTTCGCATGGCCGAAGACGACTACTGGGTGCGGGAGGGCGAGCTTGTGCTGGAGGTTGCGCTGCGCGCCGCCGCCATTCTGGAGCGGTTGGGCGCGGAGGTCAGCCTGCTGCGGACCAGTAGCCATCCGGTGAACCCGAAAAAGCCCGCCGATTACTGGGATGCTGCCGCAAAGGAATTCGCAGCGCCTTCGCAAGTATCCTTGAGCGCACAATTTTCCCATGCGCTTGCCGTTCGTGATCAGGCGATACGCATGGCGATTATCACGGGTGAGCTGGCTGAACGGGCTCGTTTGGTGAATGAATCAATTCGCCCGGATGCTTTGATTTCGCTCCACATCAACGCGGCTCCCTGGAGCGAGGTGCAGCCGAGACAGCTGGTTGATAGCGATCATGCCCATGTTCTGATTTTTGGTTGCCTGCTGGCTTCGGAGTTGGCCGTGACAAGGCAGAGAGAACGATTGATTGAAAAGATGACCAACGGGAGTGGACCGATTGAGGTCTATCTCGGCGATGCCATGGGAGAGGCTCTGGCCGACGCCACCGGTTTACCGCCCTCGGACTACTCGGGCGACAATGCGGTCCGCCTGGAGGGCACTTCGGCCTATCTTTGGGCGCGCAATTTGATGCTGCTCCGCCTCGTCGATTGTCCCGCTGTGATGTTGGAACCCTACATCGCAAACAGCCGAACCAGCTACCCGCGGATTCAGGAAGCACTTCGTGCCCGAGCCCACCATGAGCCGCTCCCTGAGGAGGACATCCTGATTGAGTATGCGGATGCAGTTGTCCAAGGCCTTTTGCGGGCTTACGGAGGGGAACCGCGCTGATGGCTCCGCCGGGCCGTCGGTTCCAAAATGCTCCCCGCACCTTTCGCCTTCGCTGCATACGTATGTCCGCTCCTTTCCCTGTCCGCCGTAGCTCTGAAACCTTCGTGCCGGGAGCGAAGGCGGAAGGTGCGGAGCAGGCTAAGACAACACCGACAGATAGATGGGGGCAGCTACCTAAAGGAAGCTGCATACCTATGCCGCTTGCTTCAGCTAGCGGCAGCAGGTGCTTGGCTGGATGGCTGGCGGAGGATTGGCCGACTAAATCGCACTTTCTTGCTTTTATTTTCGCCCGAGTCGGCCATGGTTTGGGGTTGACGTATGATGGTACCGCAAAAAGAAAAGACACTCGAATGGTCGACGAATGACTCGGAATACTACTATGGTCTGAAGCGCTGGGGTGGTGGGCACTTCTCGGTCGACGATGCGGGCTACATGCAGGTGCATCCGCTGCGGGATTCCCGGAGTATCCGTATTCATGATATTGTGAAAGAAGCGGCCGGGAAGGGGCTGAAGCCTCCGCTGACTGTGCGGATACAGGACCTTCTGCACACCCGGGTGATCGATTTGAATACGCTTTTCCGCGAAGCGATCAAAGACGAGAAATATGCGGGTCGCTACCGGGGGGTATTCCCCATCAAGGTGAACCAGCTGCGTGAGGTCGTGGAGGAGATTCAGGATGCGGGGCGGCCCTATAACTATGGTCTGGAGTGCGGTAGCAAACCGGAGCTGATGATTGCCCTGGCCATGCACAAAGACCCCGAGGCGCTGATCATTTGTAACGGCTACAAGGACGACCAGTTTATCCGCCTCGCGCTGCACGGAATGCGTCTGGGCAAGGAAATCTATCTCGTCGTGGAGCAACTCAGCGAGGTAGTGCGGATTATTCAGATTGCGAAGAAATTGGGTGTGGTGCCCCGGATCGGTTTTCGAATCAAACTCTCGACGATGGGAGAGGGCAAGTGGGCAAGCTCGTCCGGCGAAGACGCTAAGTTTGGGCTGACCAGTCCGGAAATCATTGACGCCGCGAAGCGACTGAAGCGTGCGGGGCTGCGCGAGAGTCTGCGCTTGATTCACTTCCATATCGGCTCGCAAGTCCCGAATATCCAGACGATCAAAAAGGCCACAGTGGAGGCAACGCGCTTCTATTGTGAGTTGAACAAAATGGGTTTTCCGATGGAGCTCATGGATGTGGGCGGCGGCCTGGGGATCGACTACGACGGCTCGCGGAGCAATTTTGAAAGCTCGATGAACTACACGATGCGCGAGTATGCGCGGGATGTTGTTTATAATATTAAGTCCGTTTGTGATGATGCGGCGGTGCCCGTTCCGGATATCGTGACGGAGAGCGGGCGGGCGATCGTTGCGCCGCACTCGATCCTGATCACCGAGGTTTGTGACAGAATTTCAAAAACCTCGGTCGCCCCCAGGCCGCTTCCGAAAAGTCGGAAGGTAAACTCCGTTCTGCGGGACTTGCAGGGCATTTTGGATAACAACTACAAATCGACGCCGCTGGAACGCTACCACGATGCGCTGCAAAAAAAAGAAGAGGCCAACCACCTGTTCAGCCTCGGCTACCTGAACCTCTCGGAGCGTGCCCAGGCTGATTCCCTTTACTGGGCGATCTGCCGGGAACTCAGCGATGCTGCCAAGCTGGGTAACTACACCCCGGAAGAATTGGAGAGCTTGCCGCAAATGATGGCGGAGCAATACGTCTGCAATTTTTCGGTTTTCCAGTCGTTGATCGACCACTGGGCCTGTCAGCAATTGTTTCCGATCGCCCCGCTCCAGCGCTTGAATGAGTGTCCGTCGGTGGATGCCACGCTGGTCGATATCACCTGTGACAGTGAGGGGAAGGTCTCTTCCTTCACCGATGTGGAGGATATCCGGCACACGCTGCGCCTGCATCCGTTGAAGCCGAAGGAGCCCTATTATCTCGGTTTTTTTCTGGTCGGCGCTTATCAGGATATCATGGGCGACCTGCACAATTTATTCGGGCGCGTGAATGAGGTGCACGTCTTTCTTGAGGATGATGAGGACGATGGATTTTACATCGAGGACAACATCAAGGGCTTCACCGCGAGCGATGTCCTGGGTTTTACCCAATATGACGGGCATATTCTGACGCGCCGTTTGAAGAAGCTGATCGACCGTGCAACCAAAGCCGACGAAATCAAGCCACGGGAGGGCACGCGCATTCTCGACGAATATGCGGAGCTTCTTCGCGGGCATACCTATCTAGTTACTTGATCGATGACCGACCCACCGAAGCCAGTCAATTGGCCCGAGGCTGCGCACGCCTTGGGCAGGCGCTTCGGCGGTGCTTCCATCGAGCCCTCGGTGCTCGCCTATCTCGGGCAGGCGTCCTGCGACCGGGTTTTGGTGGCCTGTTCGGGAGGTGCCGACTCGATTTGCATGCTCTGCATTCTGGTCGAGCGGGCCGGGGAGCTTGGCCTGAAGCTCCAGGTCGCCCACTACAACCACGGCTGGCGCGATGAAGATTCGGATGCCGACGCCCGGTTCGTCCGCTCGCTGGCGGATGCCTTTGCTCTCCCTTACACGGAGGGTAAGCGACCGCCCAATGAAGCCGCCTTCACGGAAACCACGGCCCGGACCCTGCGGCTTGAGTTTCTTCGCGAGGTAGCGGCGAAGCAGGACTGCGGGGCGATCGCCTTCGGGCATCAATTGGACGATGTGCTGGAAACGCAGCTCCAGCGTCTGGCGCGCGGGGCCGGTAGCGATGGCCTCGCGGCACCGCGGCCGGTGGCACGTTTTGACCGCTATCCGACGCACCTGCGCCCCCTTTTGCACCTGCGGGCAGGCGACATCCGCATGTCGCTCAATGCCTGCTCAATACCCTGGCGGGAGGACCTCTCGAATGATGATGTGAGCATTGCCCGAAATGCGCTGCGCAAGCAAATTATACCGGACCTGGCGGATTCACTCGGCCGCGACGCCGCGCAGGGGGCTGCCCGCAGTCGCCGTCTACTGGAGGAGGACGCGGTCGCTCTGGATGCATTGGCCCGGGAGCGCTTGCCCGAGGCCTACGCGGGTGCGGAAACATTGCCCCGGGAGGCCTTACGCGCTGCGCCCCCGGCTATCGCGCGGCGGGCATTGGTCGCTTGGTTGAGCAGGCACGGGTTGATTGGCTCGGTCAGTGCGCCGGCCATGGATTTGCTCGTCCAAACGACATTAGGCACCCGTCAAAAATTTCGCATGAGCATGGGTGCTCATTATCTGATCTTGAGCGCGCACTCGGTCACCCTGGAGCGCGGCGATGCGGGTGGGTCCGGAGACGTCTTGAGGGCGACAGCCTTCCAGCCCGGCGAGAGTGTTTTACTCAGCACGGGAGCCCTGATCGATTCGCAACGAGTCGAGCTGGATGCAATTACGCGCGAGCGAATCGAGTCGGGTCTGCTCGATCCGGCGGGCGAGGCCTATCTCCACGACTCGGGTCTGAGTGGCTGGGAGGTGCGCTCCTGGCGGCCCGGCGACCGGTTTTGTCCCTTGGGAGCGCCCGGACGAAAAAAGCTGAAAGATTGGTTTATTGATCGCCGGATCCCGGCGGCGGAACGAAAAAGACGGCCCCTTGTCATCCATCCAAACGGCGAGGTTGTCTGGGTTCCTGGATTTCCCCCGGCAAAAAGCTGCAAAATCACCCCTTCCACCAAGCAGGCTCTTAGGTTGACTTACCGTGCCAGCTACCCACCTTGAAACTTTTATGTCTTCCGAGAACAACAGACCACCCAAGAACAATCCCGGTAATAACGGCTCGCCTCAGCGTTTTCAACCCAAGGTGCTGCTCGTCTATCTTGTGATTGTCGCGGCAATTTTAACCATCTGGTTCGCCAACCCGGGTGCTGGTTCAAATGTCAAGCAGTTGACAATCAGCGAGTTGGTGCAAGCAGTGAAAGACGGGCAAATCGCCGAGGGTGATGGCGTGATGGAGCCCGAGCCCTCCTACGGGCGCGACGGTTATGTGATCAGCGGTGAAATGACGAATCCAGCGTTGGGGCAGGATAGCTTCGACGGCTCGGGCAATGTTCCCTCGAAGGTCCCGTTCTCCGCAAGAGGGCGGTTGACGGAGGACGATTTTTTACTCGTCCGCGAGGTGCTCAATGAAAAGCGCTCAAGCACCGCTCTGCAGGACGTTTTAATCAGTTTGCTGCCGTTCTTGCTGATCATTGGCTTGCTTTACTTCCTTTTCGTTCGCCAGTTGAAGAATGCGGGCAAGGGTGCGATGAATTTTGGTAAAAGTAAGGCCAAGATGCTCACCCGCGAGAAAGACTCGATCATGTTCAAGGACGTGGCGGGGTGTGACGAGGCGAAAGAGGAAGTCTCCGAGGTGGTCGACTTTTTGCGCGATCCCAAGAAATTTCAGAAGATCGGCGGACGCATACCCAAGGGTGTTTTGATGGTCGGTCCTCCGGGCACGGGTAAGACGATGTTGGCGAAAGCCGTCGCCGGCGAGGCGGACGTCCCGTTTTTCTCGATCAGCGGCTCGGACTTCGTCGAGATGTTTGTCGGCGTAGGAGCGGCCCGTGTGCGCGACATGTTCGAGCAAGGTCGAAAAAGCGCACCCTGCATCGTATTCATCGACGAGATCGATGCCGTCGGCCGCCAGCGCGGTGCCGGACTGGGCGGCGGTAACGACGAACGCGAGCAGACTTTGAACTCGTTGCTGGTCGAAATGGATGGTTTTGACGGTCACGAAGGGGTCATCATCATCGCAGCGACCAACCGGCCCGACGTGCTTGACGGTGCATTGCTGCGGCCGGGCCGATTCGACCGCCAAGTTACGATCGACCTGCCCGATCTGAACGGGCGGCACGATATCCTCAAGGTGCATGCCAAGAAAGTTGCGCTCTCCGAAGACGTCAAACTGGAGCACGTGGCGCGCAACACGCCCGGATTTTCCGGGGCCGATCTGGCTAATTTGCTCAACGAGGGCGCACTGATTGCCGCCCGGTATAACAAGAAAGTCGTGGAGATGCAGGACATCGACGAAGCCCGCGACAAGATCTCTTTCGGGCGGGAACGGCGCCGGTTGATGGATGACGAGGACCGCAAAATTACGGCCTTCCATGAGGCGGGCCACGCGCTCGTGCAGGCGGTCGTGGACGACGGTCACCTGCCGGTGCACAAGGTGACGATTATTCCAAGAGGGCAGAGTCTTGGCTCGACCATGTTCATGCCCAAGAAAGATGTTTTGAATCATTCCAGGCGGCGTCTGCTCAATCAGATTTGCTGTGGCATGGGCGGTCGTGCGGCGGAGGAGATCGTCATGGGGGATATCACCAGTGGTGCCGCCGGTGATATTCGTATGGTGACGAAGACGGCGCGCCACATGGTCTGCGATTGGGGTATGACGGATCTCGGTCCGGTCGCCTACGGCGATAATAAGGACCACGTCTTTCTGGGCCAGGAAGTGGCCCGGAACCAAAATTACAGCGAAGAAACCGCGCAGAAAATCGACGAAGCGATCCACGTCATCGTCGAGAAAGAATACGCGCGCGCACTCGATATTTTGAAAGAGCACCGCAAGGCACTCGACGTCTGCGCGGAGGCGCTCCTCGAGCACGAAACCATCGACGGTAAGCACATCCACGAAATCATCGAGTATGGTGAAATCCGCTCACCCATCACCAAGCGCGAGGTCGTCGAACCGGAACCGGAAGAAGAAGAGCCCGCCGAAGAAGCCAAGAAAAAGGCCAAAAAAGATGATAAAAACGACGGCCTCTCCGGCGAGGAGGCACCTGCGGGTGCGCCCGCTTGATGGATCCCGGATAGGCTGGAAAAACGGGTTCGAATGAATACCGAATTTACTTATACTCTGGACGACTTGCGTAACGCCCGGTTTGACGGGACGGCGCTTGCCGTCGTGGGCCACCCCATCGCCCACTCGGTCAGTCCGGCCATGCAGAATGCGGCCATCGCGAAACTGCGGGAGCATGACTCGCGCTTTTCAGACTGGGCCTACTACCGCTTCGACATTGCGCCCGATGATCTGGCGGAGGCCATACCGCTATTCTATAAAAACAACTTTCTCGGGCTGAACCTGACCATCCCGCACAAAGTGCAGGCCATGGATCTGATCTATGGCGTTTCACCGGACGCCGAGCGTATGGGGGCGGCCAATACCCTGGTCTGGGGGGAGCACGGCTACGATGGTTTCAACACCGATGGCTATGGTCTGAAAACCGCGCTGAAGGCGGACCTGGGAATCGATCTGAAAGGAGCCACGGTTATTCTGCTTGGCTCGGGTGGGGCGGCCCGTGCCGCCGCTGTGCAGTGCCTGCTCGATGGTTGCGCCCGGCTCTATATAGGGAATCGCAGCGTCGAACGACTCGGGCAACTTATGTCCGCCATCGAATCGATGCCCGGGGGGGATCGAGTCGTGGCCTTTCCTTTGAGCGAGCCCCCAGGGCATCTACCGGATGAAGGGGTGCTGATCAACGCGACCTCATTGGGGTTGAAAGCGGACGACCCCGCGCCCTACGACGCAGCCAGCCTGCCCGCCGGGTGGGCGGTTTATGATATGATCTATAACCCGGCCGCAACGGAGCTGCTTAAAACGGCAGCCGCGAGCGGTTTAGGCGTTGCCAACGGACTCTCCATGCTGGTCCACCAGGGTGCCCGCTCGCTGGAGATCTGGTCGCACGCCGCAGTCGATGCCCACAGCATGGAACGGGCCGCTTGCCACGCTTTGAAATTACCACCACGCCAAAAGAACTAAGCTATGTCTTACCAAGCAGAACCCCTCCGCTACGACACAATGCAATACGCTCGCGTCGGTGCCAGTGGCCTCAAATTACCGAGGATCTCGCTCGGTCTATGGCACAACTTCGGGGATATTGATGATATGGATGCTGCCCGGGCCATGCTGCGGACAGCCTTTGACCAAGGCATCACACACTTTGATCTGGCTAATAACTATGGCCCACCAGCAGGTACTGCCGAGCGTAATTTCGGCAAAATTCTGGCGGAGGACTTTAGCGCGTATCGTGATGAGCTCATCATTTCCTCCAAAGCAGGCCATCACATGTGGGCGGGGCCGTATGGTGAATGGGGCTCGCGCAAATACATGCTGGCAAGTCTCGACCAAAGTCTGGCACGCATGGGTATTGAATACGTCGATATTTTTTACAGCCACCGATATGATCCGGAAACGCCGCTCGAAGAAACGATGGGGGCGCTCGATACCGCCGTTCGCTCCGGTAGAGCGCTCTATGCAGGCATATCTTCCTATGGTCCGGATGAAACCAGAGAAGCGGCCCGAATTTTGAAGGATCTCGGCACACCGTGCCTGATTCACCAACCGAGTTATAGCCTGTTCAACCGTTGGATCGAAACGGGGCTGACCGATGTTCTGCGGGAGGAAAAGATCGGATCAATCGTTTTCAGCCCTTTGGCGCAGGGGCAACTTTCAGATAAATACCTGAACCAGGTGCCATCTGGCTCGCGGGCAAATAGCCAAAGCGTGTTTCTTCAGCCCGACACCGTGCAGAAAAACTTACCCAAGGTGCGAGCGCTCAATGAAATCGCACAAAAACGGGGGCAAAGCCTGGCCCAAATGGCACTGGCCTGGGTTTTGCGGGATCCAGTCGTCACCTCTGCACTGATTGGTGCCAGTTCCAGCGAGCAGATACTCGAAAACGTGGCTGCCCTCGACGCAGCGCCCTTCACCGCAGAGGAACTCAAGGCGATTGATCGAGCCTGCAACGGCTAGCAGCCGTTACTCGATATTTTGCACCTGTTCGCGGATGCGTTCCAAGGTGTTTTTGGCTTCGATGATGTGCCTTTTGATCTCGATCTCGTTGGATTTGCTGCCCGTCGTGTTCAACTCACGGTGGATCTCCTGGCAGAGGAAGTCCATCTTCCGTCCGGTGGGCTCCTTTGCATCAAGAAAATTCAGGAACTGCTCGAAATGGCTGGCCAGACGGGTCGTTTCCTCGCTGATATCCGCTCGGTCGGCGAAAAATGCAATCTCTTTAAGCACGCGCTCATCGCTGGGATCGAGGTCGAGATCGAGCTGCTTGAGCCGGTCGAGTAGGGCGTCGCGGTAGTGCGCTGTGCTGCCCCGGGCGCTCAGCTCGATCTGCTGGCGCAGTTGGTCGAGTTGCGCGATGCGGGCCTTCAAATCTTCGGCCAGGGTGGCGCCTTCGCGCAGGCGCATCGAGTCGATATCGGCCAGGGCCGCTTGCAGGGCTTTTTTGAGGGGCGTTTCCAGTGTTTTCCAGTCGGGCAGACCGGAGCTGTCTTTCAGCGAACGCGCCAGGTCCAGAAGAAAACGGCTGTCCGGTTGGAATTCAATGCCCGCTTGAGCCGCGAATGCTCGCAACTCGCGGATACTCTGCGCCATGGCGGTCGTGTTGAGCTGCAGCGCGTCGCTTTCGCCGCCCGCCGACTCCACTTTCACCTGCAGGCTGACCCGGCCCCGCTGGAAGGCTCCGTCCATCCACTGAGCGAAACGGGCCTCATAGCCGCTCCACTCCCGGGGTGCGCTGATCTGCACATCGAGCGTCTTGCGGTTTACGGAGTTAATCTCGACGACGATGCGCAACCCGGCGTCGCTCGCCTCGGCTGCGCCGCGTCCAAAACCTGTCATACTTCGCATGGTTGTGGAAATTAATCAGACCTCTTCGAAGCGGCGGTCAAATAAGTCGCTCAGTTCACCGAGCATGCGTTCACCATCAGAGGCGGCACCTTCGGCGCGGAAGATTAGCTTGGAGCCTTTCCCGGCCGCAAGCATCATCAGGCCCATGATGCTCTTACCATTGACCTGCTCGCCATCTTTTTCCACCCACACTTCGCCGCTGTAGGTGTTTGCGATGCGGACGATCATGGCGGCAGGGCGGGCGTGAATGCCCATCTTGTTTTGCACAACGAGCTCCTTTTCGAGGGTTTCGCTGTTGTCGCTGGTTTCTGATGTGCTCATGTGTAAATGCGGCTAACAAAGTGTTACGATCTGTTTAAGCAAGCTATAATCCAAATCCTGCCGAAACCACGTAATTGCCGATGATTTCTACTAAATCCTGATCAAAAATGCCCGTCAAGGGTTAAGAAATTGGGGAGATTCCACCAATAGAAGTGCTTGCAGAGTTCCAGGTGCCGCTTTCAATGCGTGGCGATGGACGCTCGTGAAATCAACGCTTACTTTGATGCCCCTACTGTGGTGGCGCATTACGCGCAGGCTGCGGGTGAACTCGGGCTCTGGCGCTCCGAGGAAAAGATCTTCACCCGGCTCTTCCATCCGGACCAGTCGATCCTCGAACTCGGCTGCGGGTGCGGGCGCATTGCCATCGGCCTGCACGAGCTCGGTTTCCGGAATGTGCTGGCCAGTGATTTTTCCAAAGAAATGATCGCGCGTGCCCGACACCTGGCGAAAATGCTGGAGTATTCGATCCCGTTTCGCGTCTGTGATGCCACACAGCTGGAGTTTGAAGCGGAGGTATTCGATGGGGCGATTTTCGGCTTCAACGGGCTCATGCAGATTTCGACCCGTGCGGGCCGAGAGCGCGCCTTGCGTGAAGTGCTCCGCGTGCTCCGGCCCGGGGCGTGGTTTTGCTTCACGACGCATGATCGGGAGCGCTCGCCCCACCAGGCGTTTTGGGCCGCCGAAAAATCCCGCTGGGAAGTCGGCGGGCAAAACGCCGAGCTTGAGGTCTTCGGGGATCGGGCCGAAGCGACCGAGGATGGATTACATTTCATGCACGTGCCGTCGCAGGCCGAGATGACGGCGCTGTTGGAGCAAGTGGGCTTCCGCCTGGAGGCGACCGTTATGCGCAGCGAGTTGGCCCGCGAACCGGCGGCGGTCGAGGCATTTGCTGATGATTGCCGCTTCTGGGTCGTACAAAAACCGGATTAAAGCAATCGGGCGAGCTTGACCTGAGAACCCTTTCGGCTAGTGGTCGTGAAGAATGGCAAATGTCTTGGAAATCCCGGAAGGTGTCCGCTTGGGCAACGAAAAGCTGATTCTCGTCACAGAAGCGGCGGGTTCAAAACTGAGTGCCCTGATTGCCCGGGAGCAAAAGGGTGACTATCTGCGCGTCAAAATTTCGGGTGGGGGTTGCAACGGACTGAGTTACAAAATGAAATTTGCGGAAGAACCGAAGCGGGGCGACATTCTGGTGCGCTCTGCGGGGGCGGAGGTTCTCGTCGATTCGAAAAGCGCGCTCTATTTGCGGGGAACGAAGCTCGACTACTCGGATAAAATGGTCGGGGGCGGCTTCAAGTTCAGCAATCCCAACGCAAAATCGAGCTGCAGTTGTGGTGAAAGTTTCAGTATCTAGCTGATTAAGCGATAAAGCGCCAAGATTTAGAGTTGAAACACCGAATCGAGCCCTCAATGTGGCGCTATCCCTGAATGGTCACTAACAAGAAAGCATGACGGTCCGACGTGATTTAGCTACAAGCAACACGGAGTTGTTTGCGCGTCTGCCATGCCTGTCCCCCTCGCGACAAGCATGATCAGGAAGAAAATACCCGAACATAATTAATGGCAAGATATCCGAACTCCCGCGGCAGATTTCAAAACCGCAACCGTGGCCCCAAGGGCTTAAGAAGAAATGACCGAATTCGTGCGGCTGAAGTCCGTGTGATTGGCCCGGAGGGCACAAACTTAGGAGTGATGCCGCCACGGAAAGCGCTCGAACTCGCGAAAAAAGTCGGCCTCGATCTGATCGAAGTGTCTCCGTCGGCCCGACCCCCCGTTTGCCGAATACTGGACTTTGGTAAGTTTCTCTATGAGGAGAGCAAAAAGCAAAAGGATACCAAGCAGGCCAGCACGAAACTGAAAGAGGTAAAGTTTCGCGTCTCTATCGACCAGCATGATTTCGAAACGAAGCTGCGCCGGGCCGAGGGCTTTCTCGATCATGGTAATAAGGTCAAATTGACCCTGCAGTTTCGCGGCCGGGAGAATGAGCACCGTGAGCTGGGCTACGAACGCGTTAAGCTGGCTGCCAAGGAACTCGAAGGCGTGGCCTCTGCCGACTCTGAGCCGCGACTCGTCGGTCGCCAAGTGACCCAGATACTTTCTCCGCTTCCCTCCGGTAAACGGGTTCTCAAATTCAACGCGCCCGACCACGAACTCGAAGACCACGAAGCGCCTGACGAGCCTGATGAAGATTTTGACGAGGAAGAAGACTAGGATGAGGTGAAGTCGTAGTATCTCAAAATCGGGGGCTACCAACGCGGCATAGCTATGTGGACCCGTCCCTCGAGTATTCATTCCAATAGGTTTTTTCATACTGAAGATCCGAACCCTGTTCGGTCGCCCGGAAATAACGATCCGAACCTTGTAGCCGGACGCCTTCGCGTTCGGTCGCCTGAAACATTAAAGTGTCGCGGACCAAAGCCGACGGGCTTTAGCTACATGGGAGTGCTTATTGGGCCCTTCGTCAGGGTTCTATTTTTCAGAGTTCTATGGTTTGCTTGTTTGGCAGTCCTGGGTGCACCATTACAGGCACAGCGTGTAGAGATTGAGCACGAGGGCCGGGTCTATGTGGACATAGCCACAGCGGGCGGGCGGCTCGGGATGTCTGCCTACTGGTTGCGGGGTTATCGAACCTTCCGATTGCGAAGCCAGTGGACGACGATTGATGTCGGGAAGGGTGAACGGATCCTCTATCTCAATCGAATGCCGATCTATTTGGGATTTCCGACCCATGAAGCAGGCAATCGGCTTTATTTGGCCCGGGCCGATTATCAGCATGTTCTGCAGGCCATCCTCACCCCTCAGGTCTTTTCCGGAAAACCGAATTTTCGGCGTATTGTGCTCGATCCGGGGCATGGAGGGAAAGACCCCGGCGCGCAGAATGCAGCTTACGGTCTGAATGAGAAGGATCTCGCCCTGGATGTGGCGCTCCGCCTCCGGCGCCTACTTGAGGAGTCGGGCTTCGAAGTCATCATGACACGGGAGAGCGATGTTTATATACCACTGGAGCGCCGCCCGCGGATCGCGAATCGGGCGCGCGGCGATCTTTTCGTCAGTATTCATTTCAATGCGGTCGCCTCGGCTCAACCTGAGGGATTGGAGACCTATGCCTTTACGCCGCGCTTCCAAGCCTCTTCCAAGTTTGCCAAGCCCAATTGGAAGGATAACCGCAGCTATCCGGGAAATGCAAACGACCCGTGGAATGCGCTGCTCGGCTACCACCTTCAGCGCGCCATGGTGCAGCAGACGGGGGGTGTGGATCGCGGTCTGAAACGGGCCCGCTGGTCGGTGCTTCGACCGCTCGAATGTCCGGGAGTTCTTGTCGAGCTTGGTTTTGTTTCCCACCCGGGCACAGCACAAAAACTACGTACGGCGGTCTATCGTCAAACGCTTGCGCAAAGCCTCTATGATGGTATCATTCAATACGGCAACCGCCTTCAACGCATTCCCTAGACTATGAACTGTAGAAAAAAGTATTCGACGCGGAAAAAACCGGTTCGGCTTAAAGTGATATTGGCGAGCGCCCCCATTCTGCTGGTCTTGGGCCTCTTTTTTGCCTCGTTGTCACTCTCCGCTCAGGATACAGCCGCAACGGCTGAGAAAGTCCTCATCGTGGTCAACCGTGACGACCCCGACTCGCTCGCCATCGGCCGACACTACGCGAGCGCGCGGGATATTCCGGAGACCAACATTATCGAGCTGAGCGCACCGACCGAGGAGACCATCTCGATTGATCAATACGTCGAGACGGTTGCCAACCCCCTGCTCAATGCCCTGCTGGAGAACAATTGGGTCCGTGGTGTCAAAGAAAGTGCGAAAGACCGCTACGGGCGGGAGCGTCTGGCTGTTTCGGTTCACGATATTCCCTACCTTGTGCTCATCCGGGGTATCCCGCTCCGCATCGCAAATGATACGGCATTGGTCGAGGAGGGCAACGGCAACGTGCCGGATCAATTCCGCGTGAATAACGGTTCGGTGGACGGAGAGGTCGCGCTCTTGTTCGCACCTCGTGATGTCTCGATGACGGGGCTTCTGCCCAATCCCTATTTCGGCAAGCAAAGTGTGAGCGATTCGGACGCCAACCGCATCCTTCGAGTCAGCCGGCTCGATGGGCCGACAAAAGAAAGTGTGCTCAACCTTATCGACCGCAGCGTCGAAGCGGAAGAGACCGGTCTGATGGGGCGCGCTTACATCGACCTGGGTGGACCGAATGAGAAAGGCGACGTGTGGCTTCGCGAAGCCGGAGAACTGGCTGAAGCTGCCTACTTCGATACCGACTTCCACACTGCCCGCCGCAAGATGGACTATCGGGAACGCCTCGATGCGCCCGCGATCTACATGGGCTGGTATTCAAATAAGGCCTACGCGCAGTGGCGTGCTCCCCGCTGGCCTGTGCCCGCCGGTGCCATCGGTTTCCACCTGCACAGTTTTTCGGGGAAATCGGTGCGCGACCCAAAGACATGGCTTGGGGCCTTCGTCGCGCAGGGCTATTGCGCAACGGTCGGCAACGTGTATGAGCCCTATCTCGAATACACCCACCGCCCGCAAATTCTCTTGGCGCACCTACTCGACGGCGGCACTTTCGGTGAAGCGGTCATGATGAGTATGCCGACGCTGAGCTGGCAAAGTGTCGCGATCGGCGATCCGTTGTTTCGTCCCTTCAAAGTCGGGCTGGAAGCACAATTGCGGGAGCTGCAAGCGAGCCGGTTTGCCACCTACGCCTATATTCGCGAAATCAATCGTTTACTGGCCTCCGGAGATCGCGAATCCGCGCTAAGCTTTGGCCGTGCCAAATTCGTCGATCAGCCATCTTTGGCACTGGCCTACAAGCTCGGTCGTATATACTCTCGTGGAGAGCAGCCACGTGAAGCCGTCGAAGTGCTCAAGATCATTCGCTATATGACGACCTATTCGGAGGATGAATACGTACTGGTGCAAAAGATTGCCAACTTGCTGCATGATTTAGGAGAAAGTGATCTCGCGCTGCAACTTTATCAAAACCTACTGGATGAGCGAAATCTGAATAAATCGTTAAAAATAGCACTCTACGAAGCGGGTGCTCGAATTGCCTCGCATCAGGGTGAATCCAATATGGCCTCGCGCTGGGAGTTGGAGGTGCGCAAGCTCAAGACGCCTCCTCAGGATCAGTAAGGTGCACGACGCTTTCCCTGCCAGAGACACGCTGGCTGAATCTACCCGCAACAACGCCACTTGCATCTATCGCTTGCCAACAGTAAGTTCTCAGCGCTATTAGAGAAAAGATACTCCAGATTACCTTTAACCACACGCACGATGAGCGATCATTACACAGAAAAATATTCTCCTGCCGAGTGGGAGCACCTACGCCAAAGATTTTCAGATAACGCTTTGAAGGAGACGGAAATGGCGATTCTCGGTCAGAATGCGGGGTTCTCCTGGCCGTTTAAGGGCAGCGGGGAGACACCCGAGAAATATATCCAATATGATTTTGAAGAACTCCAAAGCGTGCCGGGACTGATCGGTAAGAAAAGCCGTATCCGCAGGTTGTTCGATATCCTGCGGGAAACGCTCGCCTTCGACGACCCCTTTTCAGAATTGGCCAATTCCCTGGAAGCCGAGGGCGAGACCGATTTCACCTTCGAGCGGATACTCAGCAAATACAACATACCACTCGATTTCCCCGTTCATCTTTTGCATTTTTCTCCTGAGGTCGAAGCGCTCATCAAGCGGGAGCAGATCCGCACCCTTGTCGAACTGGTTCACCACGGGCAAAACTCGGCGCCCGACGATGCCGAGGCGCAAGATCTCAAAGATTTTCTCAACGGGCTCGCGCACAAAGACGAGATCGGCATCGCCAGGCACATCCCGTTCAGGCCCAACGTTTGGGGCCTTCATTTGATCGAAGCGATCGGCCTCATTGCGGAAAAGCTTCCCGAAAATGCACAGGTGCACCTCCTTTCGCTGACGGACGCCAGGCTTATGCCCCAGGAGGAAGCCGTGCTCGAAAACGTGGATATAGAAAGTGCCGAAGCAAGCCTTGCTACCGCAACGGATCGGGTGGCTGCCGCACAAGACTGGTTCAAGGAGGAATCCGAGGAGCTTGAGGAAGTCCGCCAGAAAGAGGGGGCGCTGGACCGCCTCTTTATTGCGATTAATCACCCCGAACGCGAGCGACTCGGGCTAGCGCTGGCCAAGCTGACTCTGGGATGCGTCGATGATAAGAAATCAGGCCTCTTTGGGCGACTGTTTGGTCGCTGACTTTTGAACGTCGGCTTGGGCGACGAACCTACCCCCGCCGCGAGGCAGCGAGCCTCTTAGAGAAAAAAGAGGTGCAAAAAGAAAAGAGCGATCACGCACACGCTTATCCCGAACTTCAAAGCAAAGGCGACGATTCCGCCGATCACGGTTCCGATACCGGCACGCCCGCCATCCCGAAAAGTTCGGCCCGCGGCCAGCTCACCCAGAATCGCACCGAGGATGGGGCCGACAATCAGCCAAAAGAGAGGCGGTGGCAGAAAAAAGCCGATAAACGCGCCCGCCAAAGCGCCGACCGCCCCTTTCCATGAGGCGCCGAATTTTCGCGCACCCCACATGCCGAGCACGAAGTCGCCCATTAGCCCGATCAGGGTGAGCATGCCGCATAAGATGACGATCTTCCAACTCACCGAGTCATCCGGCGCCATCCACAAGCGATGGATCATAACACCGATCCAGACGATCACGCTGCCCGGGATGATCGGAAGTAAGGAAGTCACGAGACCAATCAAGAAAAGCATGCAGGTCAAAGTGAGGGCGATCAATTCGATTCCAGTCATTAGTCGGCTCAGGTCGGTCGTTGATCAAAAGCAAAGTGCTCGGATTTGTCGATCCGGATGCCCTCAAACAAGCCGGTAAACAAATATTTTTTAAGATTTATTGTCCATGTCTTTTATCACGACGCGTTTCATTCGGAATTTTTTTGCATTTGCCATTTCAAAGTCCGCCTCCAGATTCGCGGGCTTCATTATGACAGACCAGACAGCCCATTCCGACAACTCGCACGATCTTTATGCAGTTCGACTACAGAAACTTGAGAGTCTCTGCGAGGAGGGCCGCAATCCCTTTGCGGCGAACTGCCTTCAGCGCCACACCTCTGCCCAGGCGATCAAACTCTACGAGGAAGGCGCGGCCGACGATGCCCAGCCCAAAGTTTATGTGGCTGGGCGCATCGTCGTCTTCCGGCTCATGGGCAAGGCCAGTTTCATCAAGATCCAGGACCGGGACGGGCAGATCCAGGCCTACGTGACCCGCGATGAATTGCCGGAAGGGGAGTATAACACCTACTTCAAAAAGTTGGACCTTGGCGACATCATCGGGGTCGAGGGCCGTCTCTTCAAAACCAAGACCGGAGAAATCACGGTTCGCGCGGAAAGCTACACGCTGGTCTCCAAGTCACTGCGCCCCCTTCCGGAGAAGTGGGCCGGTCTGACCGACGATGACAAAATATACCGTCAGCGTTACCTCGATCTCATCGTTAACGAAGAATCGCGGGAGCGCTTTCGCAAGCGCTCCAAAATCATTCAGGAGATGCGCACGTATCTTTGGGAGCGCGACTTCACCGAGGTGGAGACTCCCATGCTCCAGGCTGTCGCCGGTGGGGCCGCCGCGCGTCCCTTCATCACGCACTCCAACGCCCTGGACTGTGACTTTTACATGCGCATTGCTCTCGAGCTTTACCTCAAACGCCTGCTTGTTGCCGGGCAGGATCGCGTCTTCGAAATCGGTCGGGTCTTTCGCAATGAGGGCCTCTCGCGCCGTCACAATCCGGAGTTCACCATGCTGGAGCTCTACCAGGCGTATACCGACTTTCGCGGCATGATGGAGCTCACGCAGGGGCTCATCCAGCACGTCGCCAAGACGGTCATAGGCAGTCTCGAAATCGCCCGCCCCGACGGCACGCTGATTCACCTGGACGGCGAGTGGCGCGAGGCGAAGTATAAAGACCTCATCCTCGAAACCACCGGCGACGTCGACTGGTTCAGCCACAGCCGCGAGGATAAGCTGGAGAAAGCCCGCGCCCTCGGGATCGAGGTCGACGGTGGGTTGGAGGATTACGAGATCACCAACAACGTCTTTGAAAAGCTTATTGAGCCGACACTCATCCAGCCCACCTTTGTCACCCACATCCCCCGGGAGCTTTGCCCTCTGGCCAAGATTACGCAGGATGACGCCACCACCATCGACGTCTTTGAACTCTGCATCAACGGCCAGGAGATTGCTCCAGCATATTCCGAGCAGAACGATCCCATCATCCAACGGAAAATGTTTGAGGAGCAGGTCGGTGACGAGCAGCAAAATATGGATACCGACTTTCTGACCGCACTCGAACACGGCATGCCCCCCGCCGGTGGTATGGGCCTCGGGATCGACCGTCTCATCATTCTCCTGACCGGGGCGGAAAGCATCCGCGACACCATACTTTTTCCCAGCCTCAAGCCCCTCAAAAATGAGAGCTGAACGCGGAAAATTTTTTCCGACAAACTGTTGACAAGCGCAGACGAGAAACACTTTATCCACAAGTCAGATTGCTCAGTAGCTCAGCGGTAGAGCAGGTGACTGTTAATCACTTGGTCGCTGGTTCGATCCCAGCCTGAGCAGCCATCTTAAAGCCCTTACTTTCAACAAGGAAGGGCTTTTTGTTTCTAGCGGTAGAGTTCCGACAAAGTCGGGTCTAATCAGAATCACTAACTTAAGAGAATTTTTCGCTGAAAGTGCAGTGCTTGATGAGCCTGCAGTGCACCGAAACCGAGAACATAACACCAGGGGCTGAAGCAGCCTGGCTACGCCTGGCTTGGTCTGCTCCTATTCTTACAGAATACCGGGAGGTGCTTTTGCGTCCTTACAGAATACCGGGAGGTGCTTTTGCGTCCAAAATGCGTCCAAAATTCAGTTTCTCCCCGCAAGTCGTTGCATCACCCACAGTGTATTAAAGCCTGATGGTGAACGAGTATGACTTTGGAACCAGGGCACCTCACTCCATATTCGTAAGTCGTTGATTTTTGTTCAAAAGAGCGATTTGGGCGTCAATA
>JAAAPI010000211.1 GCA_009908325.1 Verrucomicrobiota bacterium
GCCTCCCTTGCCAAATTATTGAAAGCACCCAACTCAAAGCTAGAAGCTCTAACTTGAAAAAGCCCTCTCGGATCCTTACTTCATAATCCAAGATTTAACATCTACCCCCGCCGCGCGGGGATGCGCGGCAGCGCGTATGAATACGAGCTTCTGTTCGACGGCGACACCGACACGGCCAAGCCGCAGTTGATCGGCCTGATCGACCTCGAAAAATTAGGCTACGACGAAAAGTTCACGGGGTGGATGGGCGAGTTTGCGGGGCCAAAACGCCCCCAAAACGGGGTCTTTGCGGGTTCGGCTTCTTCCGCCGGGAGCAGTGGAAAAGCCGCTTCCCGCCGGAAAACACCAAAATCCCGAAACGCACAAGCGCGGGATAATTTACGCGTCGTCGTATCGTAGCCATGGGCGGACAACCGGAAGGGAGGGCAAGCTGATGGGAGCGAAAGGAATCGCCGCGACGAAGCAACTGCGCCACCGCCGTAAAGACAAGCGCGGGGGCAACGCCAGGCAACCGGTTGTGTTCGACCGCGGCGAGCCGGGCAACCTGGCCGACCACTCGGATGCGTATCTGTATTGGCTGGGAGTGCGCAACTACAGCGACGAGACCATCGACGGCCGCCGCCGCACGCTGGATCTGTTCCTCGGCTGGGCTTATGAGCGCGAATTGATCCGCGCGGAGGACGTGACCAAAGCGAACCTCGAAAGCTACATGCGCCACCTCTACCGCTATCGCAAACCGAACGGCAAGCCTCTGGCCTACGGCACGCAGCGCGAGCGCATCGGCGGGGTGCGTGACTTTTTCCGCTGGCTGTGCCGCAGCGACCACATCCCCTTCAATCCCGCCTCCGAACTGGAAATGCCCCGCCCCGAGAAGCGTCTACCCGAAGAGCCTTTGACGATCTCTCAAGTCGAAACCGTGCTCGGCTTGCCCGATCTGGATGACCCGCTTGGCGTGCGTGACCGCGCCATCATGGAGCTGTTTTACTCCTGCGGCTTGCGCCGCAGTGAGCTTGTCCATCTCAACGTGACCGACTTGAACCAGGAGCGGCGCACGCTCCAAATACGGCAAGGCAAGGGCAAGAAAGACCGCGTGTTGCCCGTCGGTTTCCGCGCCCTGGCATGGCTGGAAAAATACCTCGATGAAGTGCGGCCACAGCTGACGCTCTCGCTGCACGAACATGCTTTGTTTTTGACCAGCTACGGCGAGGCCTTCAATCCCGACGTGCTCAGCCGCCAGATGGCCACTTACATCAAGAAGGCCGACTTAGGCCGTGGCGGCAGTTGCCACCTGTTCCGCCACACCTGCGCGACCCACATGCTGGAAGGTGGGGCGGATATCCGCTTTATCCAGCAACTGCTTGGTCATGCCAGCATTGAGACGACGCAGATTTACACCGAGGTGAGCATCACCCAGCTGCAGCGCGTCCACGAGCAGACGCACCCGGCAAAACTCAAGTAAGCGGTCTTTTTCCTTCCTTTAGCCGCCTTCAGTGCGTAGCTTTGGGGCTGTTAAAAATGGTTGCCCTGAATCCAGCTTACGCACCTCGAAAATCCGCCGACACGCCACAAAACCGCGTCGGGGATTTTTTTTGTGAAAGCTCCAATCGAGTCGGGGCAAATCGGCTGTCAGTCCAGCAACCGCGCCTTGAAAACGAGCTTACTGTTACGATAGCCGCGTCGGGTCGCCCATACTTCATAAACGCTGACCCAATCGGCTTCGCCGGGGGGATGAACTGGTATGCGTATGCGGGGAACAACCCGATTTTGTATATCGATCCGAGTGGAAATATTACGGTATTGTCTGGACTTATTGGCGGGGCTATTGGTGCTGTTGCAGGTGCTGTCGGACAGTTCGCTGCGGATGTCGTGAATGTAACATTTAACGACGGCGACTTTAGCTCTGCCTCAACATACGCAGGTGCGATTGCAGGCGGAGCAACAACCGGAGCAGTTTTAGGCACAACCTTTAATCCTTATCTCGCCGGTGCCGCAGGTGGCGCAGTTGGGAATGCGACAACTCAAGCAATTGATGTTGCGACTGGGAGCAGAGATAACTTTTCGGCAGGAGAGTTGGCATTTGGAACCACTGTAGGAGCTGCTACAGGGTTTATCCCAGGACCAAAAGTCTCTCCGTTCAATTCGGGGCGTAATAGTTTTACTGCGATTGCTAAATCTACTCAGACGAAACTAGCAAATGGGACTATTCAAAATGTCAGCTTAAAAACCTCAGCAAAGATAGCTGTTGGTCAGACTTTCGATAAAGCGCTGTTTCAGGGGTCGCTCGTTGGCTCGGCGACAGGATTCATACCTGGTGCTTTTGATCAGGGATCAATCTTTTTCTCAGACTTTAACGATAACTTTAGCACTGGCTTAAAATGAAGAGGTCGAAGGTTTTTTGGAATGTCTTCTTCAAAAAAGACAGGTTTGGGCGAAGTCCATTCCGGGCTTTGATTTTCTCCCTGCTAATTGTCTTCGTCTCTCTGTATATACCAAATTTTAATGGCCTTAAGCCTATAGGCTTTGTCTTTCTAGCATACTCCTTGGTTAGCCCAACTTTTTTGTATCTTAAAATTCGAAAACGGTAACCCCTGATGAATCCCTTAGCGAACGGCACCACCACCTACCACGTTTACGCGGCAGGTCAGCTGCTTTACGAGGAAACAGGCGGGCAGATCACCGCCTATCACTTCGACAGCCGGGGCAGTACGCTGGCATTGACCGATTCCTCGGGAACGGTCATCAACCGCATTACTTACGGTGCTTATGGCGAGATTGTAGCGACGACCACAGCACCCACCACACCATTTCTCTACAATGGTGCCTACGGCGTGCAAACCGACGAAAACGGCCTACTACACATGCGCGCTCGTTACTACTCGACGGAGTTGCGCCGTTTCATAAACGCCGACCCCATCGGCTTCGCCGGGGGGATGAATTGGTATGTGTATGCGGCGGGGAATCCGATCAGCTTCGGTGATCCTTCCGGCAATAGTCCCGCTTTGTTACTGATACCGTTGATCTGGTGGGGCAGCACGCAAACGGCGAATGCACCCGGACCGGGAGACCGGACGACCAACGATACGCCGTTTGTAGCGCCAGCGATGCTGGCGTCTGGTGTCGGCCCGACGGTGACGGCTGGCCGGACGATTGTAGGTGCTGGGATGTCGGGCAGTCGCACGTTTATGAATACGCTAACTGGGCCTGCTACGAGCGCGTCAGTGCGGAATGCGGGAACGATGGGTTTTGGCGAAGCAACTGCGATGACTGGAGCACTAGCTAGAACTGCGGCTACAAGAACATCGAGTGCCACTTTATCAGCTTCTCAGAATATAGGAGCCACGGCTTTTAGAAATTATAGACGCTTCAGTGAGCTTACATTCGGTGCTGGGTTTGCTGTTGGAACGATGACCGATTTGCAGCCGAGTGATGCTAACTTGTCTATGAATCCATTTTTTCTGCCATATGAGGCAGGAAATTTACTTGGCGGACTTGTAACAGCAGAGCCTCCCAATTTAGGGAGTTTTTCAAGTGGATCTTCAGGATCTTCAAATGGAATCAAGTAGATCTGATGCTTTTTTGGATTATACTTATCGGATTAAACTTGGCGTATTGGGTAGCGCGGGAACTACAGCACAGCAGGTCTGCTAGAATTGAGTATGCTGGCATTGAGCAACTCTTCTTCTTTTCTGTGGTGTTCTTTGTTCTCTCCTTCTTTGGAGTTCCCATCATGAACTTCAAATCAGACGAAATAATTACGGTATCCGATCCGCAATACTCCAAGGTGCGTTTTGGGGCTCTAGTTCTTTTGTGTATCGCTGCTTTCATACACTTTTTTTTGATTTATCTACAGAACCGTAAGCGTCGCAAATAACCTCATGGCTATGTCTGAAAAATCCAACCGTCTCGAATTGCCGCATAACGAAGAGGCGGTCTTCAAGATCATCCACGACGACTCAACGAATAGCCTCGTCTTGTCCAACGCCGAAGAGCAGTTCGGCTTCGACCAACTGGTTGCAGAGCTGCAAGCGCACGAGGGTTTCAGCCCTCGATTACCTCGGTTCCCAAGGGCTAAGGACTTCGTCGGCTATCTTTTTTGCGAGGTCCCGGGTTATACGGGGCATGGCTTGGTATTCGGCTTGCAGGAAGCCTTGGCTACGAGTGGTGCCGGGTGGCGCGAAGGGATTGTCGACGAAGGCGTTGGAACGCTCGCTGAGAAGGCGTTCCTTGAAAAAGTATTGTCCGTTGACTTGATCGAAGAGGGTGACTTCGGCTGCCAGATTCAGATCGAAGTCCACGCCGACCGTGGTGTCCTGACGGTCGCGGGTGGCGGTCTCTCGCGAATACTGCGTCAGTTTGACGAGGAGGACAGCGTCGGCGGCTTTCTCGCTGGTCACGAGTCGAAGGCGGCCATCGCGGATGAGGGCCTCGCGGATTTGCGAGGTCAGCAGGGCTTGTGCCTGGGGTGCGAAGCTGTCGTTTTGAACGGGTTTTACGTAGATGTT
>JAAAPI010000299.1 GCA_009908325.1 Verrucomicrobiota bacterium
CTTCCGCTCGGCGTGATGTTTGGCCTTCTCATTGGCGGTTGGGTAAACGAATTCTTTGGCTGGCGCCTGACGTTCGCTGTCGTTGGGTTGCCCGGAGTGCTCCTCGCAGTCATCGTGTGGCATACGGTCAAAGACCTACCCCAGGCGTCCGACAGATCAGCGTCCAGATCTCGGCAGGCACAGGGTGGGGTCGGTGATGTGTTTCGATTTCTCTGGCTGCAGCGGTCATTTCGCTGGATGGCGTTGGCTGCATCCGTGCACACGCTAGTCTCCTATGGGATAAACCAGTGGTATCCCGCCTTCTTCATGCGAAGCTTCGGAATTTCTACCGGAGAGCTCGGGACTTATCTGGCACTCGTGTTGGGATTGTTTGGCGGCATAGGAACGTATCTGGGCGGATACTGGGGCGATCGACTAGGCGCGCGTGATCCACGTTGGTACCTGTGGTTGCCGCTCGTAGCCACTGTGATCGCAACTCCGTTCTATCTGGGCGTCTTCCTTGCCAGTTCCATGCAGCAGGCCTTGTTGTTCATGATAGCCCCGACTCTCCTTACTAGCATCTACGCTGGCCCCGTGTTCGCAATGGCCCAAGGGTTGGTGCCTGCTTCCATGAGAGCGACCGCGGCAGCGATACTTCTCTTCGTTTGCAACATCATTGGTTTAGGCCTCGGTCCCCAATTAGTGGGCGTGCTTAGTGATCTGCTTCGGCCAGCTCATGATGTTGATTCGTTGCGCTATGCCCTGCTTGTAGTTTCGGCGCTTACCCTACTGGGCTCAGCTTTGTTCGGATACGCAGCGCGATACCTGCGCAGAGACCTGGAGCACGCCGATGAAGTCGATTCTGGCTTGGTTGCTCTGGATCAGGTCGCAGTACGATAGGCATTCGTGGTCATTCATGGCGCCAATATGGCCAACGTAAGAAACCATGTCTGTCTATCGGCCGAATTCGGGATGGGAATATCGATCGGCTGAAATCGAATTATTGCAGGATCTTTGTCCGGTGTACCTTTCGGCGGCACATAGGGAGAGGCACACCATGGGTAAAACTAGCAGTCTGTGGATCAGGCTACATTACACACTGCTGTGCACGATCGTGCTGGTAGGCATGGAAGCACCGGTCTTTGCCGACCAAGCAGTAATAGAAGAAATCGTAGTGACTGCTCGCTTACGGTCTGAATCTCTGCAAGATGTGCCCGTTGCCGTCAGCGTCATGAACAAGTCGGACATCGAGAAGTTCGTACTTAGAAGTGTCACTGATCTGACCGAGGTGGTGCCAGGCCTGTTTGCTCTCGATAACAGCGGGTCGGAACCTCAGGGGACGATCGCATTGCGTGGCGTTTCGACGGGTGCTTCCAATACGGCAAGCGAACAAGCTGTACCGATCAACATTGACGGCGTGCAGATCGAGAATGTGAACGCGCTGAAAGTCGGCCAGGTTGACCTGCAACAGATTGAAATCCTGAAAGGCCCTCAGGCACTTTTTTTCGGTAAGAACGTGACTGGCGGCGTAATTGCGCTGAAGACCGCTGACCCAACAGCGGAGATGTTCGCCGAATTTCGCGGTGGCTATGAGCCCAACGCTGAAGAAAGGTATGCGCAAGCGATCGTTTCCGGCCCGCTCAGCGATACGCTGGGTGCCCGTGCGGTCTTCTACGCGGGATCTTTGGATGGATGGTTCAAGAACAAGGCCACGAATCCAGTCGCAGACCGAACCGCACCCGACTATTCCGAGTACATCGGTCGGGTAACCCTGCTTTGGGAACCGAATGATAACTTTAGGGCGAGGCTGAAGTACTCAAAATCCGACAGAGATTCAGAGCACCGATCAACGAACCAGAAAATTTTCTGTTCTGATCCAACGGCGGACACGAGTGACTGTGTGTTGGATGATGTGATCTTTCGCGCAGATCCTTTGAATCCACCTGCGACGCAATTTCAAAAGTCCGATATGGATCTTGCCTCCTTGGATTGGACCTATCACTTTTCAGATAGATTGACCCTGGAATCCGTGACTGGGTATCGAGAGATCACTGCAGAACAGCTGTCGAGCCTTATTCCCATCGATGTCGGTACGGTTGCAGGCTTCCCTGCCGAAGCCATTAAGTTTGGTGATGACGCAGTTGATGGCCTGTCACAGGAGCTTAGGATTTCGTCAGATTATGATGGTGCCTTCAACTTCATGTTAGGGGCCTTCTGGGATTCTCGAACCATTGAACTCGAGAGCGACCTTCAAGTTGCCTTCATCAATTATCAGCGCATGCTGCAGAAGGTCGAAGCAGACTCTGCATCCGCTTTCCTTCAAGGCTCTTGGGACCTTTCCGATCAGGTGGAAGTTTCCGGTGGGTTTCGCTGGTCTGATTATGAGAAGACCTATTCCGGTACGCTTCTCGAAGACATTAGCGATGCGATTCCGGCCGGAACCCCTCTGGTTCCGACGATTGACAAGCTGGACGATGACGATCTTTCCTCGGAACTGACCTTGATGTGGCGGCCGGCGGACAATTTGTCCATCTATGCGGCTTATAAAGAGGCGTTCAAGTCGGGGTCGTTCGGTACTTCATCGACGACCAATCAGGACTTGGCGCGGACACCCGGCGTCGTTGACATCATTTTCGATCCGGAAGAAGTTGATGGCTACGAAGTTGGGCTCAAGTCGATGCTCCTGGACTATTCCTTGCGATTGAACATGGTGGCTTTCACCTACGACTACACCAACCTGCAGCTCTCCACCTTTGATCCAGATACCGGGTCCACGACGATACAGAATGCCGGTGCAGCTTCAGTTGACGGATTCGAAGTCGATGCAGTATGGACTTCCGATGCGGTCGATGGACTAAGCGTGAACGCGGCGTTTAACTTCAACGAGGCTGAGTATGATAGATACATTACGAACTGTAATCAGACCCAGTTGACGACGGGCACG
Organism: Verrucomicrobiota bacterium; assembly: GCA_009908325.1. Taxonomy (GTDB): domain Bacteria; phylum Verrucomicrobiota; class Verrucomicrobiia; order Opitutales; family Coraliomargaritaceae; genus Thalassobacterium. Next base: position 2,924 of record JAAAPI010000299.1, read on the forward strand.
TGTCCGCTAGACGTCATACCAGATGCCAACAATACGCCTGACAGCCAGGACCTTGCAGGCAGGCCACTGACCCGTGCGCCGGAGGTCTCCGGGTCGATTGGATTCGACCTTGAACGTCCGTTGAATGGTCGCTTCCAAGATACTCGCATTCGCATCGGCCTGACCGCGATCTACGCTGACGAATTCTCGACCGATGACCGGGATGAGCCGAGAGGTTACCAGGACAGCTATACATTGCTTCACGGTCGATTCGGCATTCACAACGCCCAGAAAGGCTGGGAGCTCGAAATCATTGGTAAGAACTTGACCGACAAGGATTACATTACCCGCTCGCTCAATCAGCCATTCACGGGTGGGGGTGGTGCTCCACAGGATCAGATCGCCTCGGTCTCTCGTGGACGTCAGATATACCTGCAGTTGACCGTTACTCCGTCTCAATGGAAGAACTAGTCTTCATCTGATGGGCATCTCTCTGAATTGCGCGCCAGACCCACTCGAGCACAGGGCCTCGGGGGTGTCGGCTTTTAGGAGCAAGGTGTTGCGAAGTCTGGTATCGAGAGGAGCCTGGGCAGCAGCGGACGTCGTTCGGGATCAGCTTCGGCACACGTGCTCGCCGGCGGATCTCTTCATTCAGTGACTCTACCGGATTCGTCGACCGCATTCGGCGCCGGTGGCGAGCGGCTAGGTCATCCATCCCATTGATTTCTGGAATATTCCAGATTCGAATGGGGCGATCCGCCAATGTAATTGGATTTCAAACGGCATCGTGGCGACACTCTGAACCTGTTGTGGCGGGGAAATCATACGCATGGGGATTGTTTCGAATACCTCTGTAGACGATGAAGTTCTGCAGGAGTTGGGTGCGTTCGAGGAAGCAAGAAGGTTCATCGACGAGCATGGCGCCGGCTTGATCGACTCGATCGCACTGCGCTCGGAAGCCATGGCGAAGAAATTTTCAGAAAGGCCCGCCGTCTTTTTCGAGGGGCAGCAGCTCTCGTGGGAGGAACTCAATACCTACGCTAACCGGTTCGCCCATGCGATGCAGGAGTGCGGGGTGGAGTCTGGTCATGTGGTTGCACTGATGATGGAGAATCGCGTTGAGTTTCTCGCGTGCTTCATTGCCATCAGCAAACTCGGTGCGATCTGTTCGTTGATCAATACCAACTTGGTCGGCGAGGGCCTTGGTCATAGCTGTTCCGTTTCGAATGTTCGCTGGTTGGTCTTTGGTGAAGAGCTCGACAACGTCGTTGCTGGTTGTCGGAATATGCCAGATGTTCGGGCGGTTGATTTTTTTCGCGTTGATGACCTGAGGAAAGAGAGTTGTCCCGATTGGGCAACCGATCTTTCGGAACGCGCAAACAAGGCTTCCTGCGAGAATCCGCACTGCGAGCCTCTTGCGCCTCGAAGCCTGATCTTTTACATATTCACGTCCGGGACCACCGGGCTTCCGAAGGCGGTCAAGATCACCAATAGGCGTTACCTGGGCGGAGCGATTGCTGGTTGGAAAATGTCGCTTCGCAGCTGTGAGACCGACCGCCAGTACATGGCGCTGCCGCTGTATCACGGAGTCGGCATTA
>JAAAPI010000273.1 GCA_009908325.1 Verrucomicrobiota bacterium
TCATTTTGTATTCCAGAACTCTGGACGCCATGCTCGCGCATGACTATCACGACGCCACGTAATCGTAATCTTCTCGGCATCAATCGATTACGATTAGGATTACGATAAAGATTAGGAGTTAGATCATGCCTGAATCTGCCTTAAGTTAGCAACATTCGAAAACAACCCCCTTTTCACGCTCCAATCGTCTTCGACGAAAAACCCCAATTCTAAACCCCGTGCCTACTGTATCCAGATCTGCTTCGCGTTGGTAAACTCGCGGATGCCATGCGGCCCGAGTTCACGCCCGATACCGGAGCGCTTGGTCCCGCCGCTGGGCAGGCGCGGGTCTGTCTTGACGATGCCATTGATCGAAACCTGCCCAGCCTCGATCTCGTTGGCAAAGTGTAGCCCCTGATCGGCATCCGCCGTCCAAACAGCTGCACCGAGTCCATACGGTGTGTCGTTCGCCAGCTGCAAAGCATCTTCGGCGTCTTCCGCCCGGGTGGCAACCATGACCGGCCCGAAGGTTTCTTCATTAAAAGCGCACATCTTAGGCGTCACTCCGGCCAGCAGCGTGCAAGGGTAGAAGAATCCCGGACCTTCCGGTAGCTCGCCTCCGAGCAGGCAGTCCGCCCCTTCGCTGATCGACTGCGTCACCTGGCGATGTAGATTTTCGCGGAGATCGTCCCGCGCGATCGGGCCAATGTCCGTGCTCGCCTGTGAAGGATCGCCCACCGTCAGCTTCGCCAGCCGCCCTTTTAGCCTATCCACGAATTGCTCGTAGACCGGTGCCTCGATAATGATGCGCTTGGCCGCGATACAGGACTGCCCCGCGTTAATGGTGCGTGAGAGCACCGCTATATCGGCCGCTCTTTCCAGATCGGCATCCGCCAGGACAACGAAAGGGTCGGATCCACCCAGTTCCAGAACCGAGTGTTTGATTTCGCTGGCTGCTGTGGCGGCCACGATAGAGCCGGCCTTGGTCGAGCCCGTAAAGGAAACGGCCTGAATTGCGGGATGGCGGATGGCCTGCTCCGCCAGTTTCGTAGGGATTGGCAAATTGCAAAGGATGTCCGCAGGCGCACCCGTATCGCGGAATGCCTGCTCCAGCGCTACAGCGCAAGCCGGCACATGAGGGTCATGCTTCATCACCACCGTGTTCCCCGCCATGAGGGCGGGCACGATGCCGCGCATGGCTACCCAGATCGGCGCGTTCCAGGGAAAGATGCAGAGTATCGCGCCAAGCGGCTGGTAGCTGACGAAACTTTTCGAGGCATCACTGGCGATGATCTCGTCCTGCAAATACCCGGCGGCATGCTCGGCGTAATGATCGGCACACCAGGCACCCTTTTCCACTTCGGGAGCGGCCTCTTTGACCGGTTTGCCCATTTCCTCGGTCATCAGCTTACCAATAGCATCTTTGCGGGAGCGAAGCGTCTCCGCGACTGCTTTGAGAATCTCAGCCCGTTCCGCGATGCTGGTTTTGCGCCAGCTTTTGGCGGCGGTGGCCGCGCGATCAATGGTTTCTTTAAGGTCGGCTGCATCGAGCGATTCGACTTCGTGCGCCGCTTGCCCCGTTGCCGGATTGACAGATATTAGCATACTTCCGTTCCCTTCATACTGAGAGATTGCTCTTCTTCGGCGTCGCGCGGCTCCGAAGGAGGGATGTCCTCTTTCACCTGATCCACCTTCAACTCGTGGACACCATCCTTGCCGGAACCCTTCTTTACGGTAAAGTCCCTGTCCAGAGTGAAAAAGGATTCGCAGCCGTTCTCCGTTATATAGATCGTGTCGGAAATGCCGCAGGTCTTGTCCCCGTCCACACCCCACATCCAGGGAATGACGTGGAAGGTCATCCCCTCGCGCATGACATAGGAATCACCCTGCTTCAGGCTGATTATGTAACCCTCATCCCAACTCGGGGGAAAGGCGATACCGATCGAGTAGCCCGAGCGGGTGATCAGGGACGCGCCCACATCGTTGCTTGAGATGACGCCGCGGATCAGGTTGTCGGCATCCGATACCGTCATCCCGGGCTGAACCGTTTCGTGCAGGAGCTGCAAGGCAGTCTTCATCGTTTCCTGTGCCTTATACATGGAGTCCGTAAGCTCACCGAGCACGATGGTGCGCATCATCGCCGTGTGGTAACGGCGGTAGCAACCGCCGACCTCAAGAAAGACGTGCTCGCCTTCCTGCACCGTGCGCCCCTCCCAAGTGGCATGGCCAATCATGGTGCGCGGACCCGAAGTGACGTAGGGCATAACCGCCGGAAACTCACCGCCAGCATTAAACATAGCCGCACTGATCGCCGCGCCGATCTCATTTTCCGTGGCACCAGCCACGCTCGCCTCAATGCCCGCCTTCATACCCTCTTCCGTGGCGATGGCCGCTTTGCGCATCACTGCGATCTCAGCAGGCGATTTACAGACACGGCCCGACTCAACGATGCCGAAGCAGTCGAGCAGACGTCCATTCGTCAAGGTCGTCCGAACACGATCCTGCAAGTAGGCCGGAAAGAAATAACTGTTCCGCTCGTAGCCGATCCGCTTATCCGCCAATCCGAACTCGCGCAGTGCATCCACCAGCATCTGAATGGCGTCACCGGTGTCCGGATACGGGCGCGTGAGCTCCACCCAGGTCCGGGCAATTACATTGGATTCCTCCATGCGCCGGGTGATCATGAAGGGCTCATCATCCAGAGGAACCACAAGCGCCTGAAAGAAGGAATAGCCCGTCGTTTGATAATCCGTCAGATACATCAAATTCTCGGGGTCGCTCACGATCACTGCATCGAGGTGCCGACTCACCATGCATTTGCGCAGGTGGGCCAGGCGGTCTTGGTATTCCTCAAAGGAAAAAGTCATATCGTCTCGTGCGTTCATGCGGCTTGCATTACCTCCTCGGCTGCTTGGGTGATTATTTTGAGCCCGGTTTCCAACTGGTCGTCGGGTATAGTGAGCGGTGGAATCAATTTAAGGACACGGCCACCCGTCCCACAGGGGCAGACGAGCACTCCGGCATCAAAGCATTGCAGGGCTACTTTTTTGACCCGATCACCATTGCCGAGGTCCAGACCCACAATCATGCCCTTGCCGCGCACCTGGACTTCCGGATGCTCCCCCAAGGGGGCAAGCGCCTCAAAAATCTTCGCCGATTTCGCCTTCACCTCGTTCATCATGGCATCGTCTTTAAAGTATTCCAGCGCTTCCGTGCCCGCCACGAAGGAGAGGCTCTGCCCGCGGAAGGTGCCGGTGTGCTCACCCGGTGCCCAGTGCTTGTCGTGCTCCGGTTTGACCAGATTCATGGCGATCGGCGTACCGAGACCGCCAAGCCCCTTGGCGAGGCAGACGATGTCCGGGTCGAGGTCCATCCCGTCGAAGCTGAAGAAGGCACCGGTCCGCCCCATGCCCGCCTGAATATCGTCCAAAATGATGAGCGCACCGATTTCTTTGGCCAGTTCCTGAAGGCCTTGCAGCCATTCTTTGGACGCCACCATGACCCCGCCCTCGGCTTGGATGGGTTCGACGATGAATGCCGCAGGGGCCGCCACACCGCTCGAAGTATCCGTGTATTGGGCGCGCAACCGCTCCAGACCTTCCATCCCGCAGCCGCGCTTGCAGCCGAGGCAGACCGGCTCGCAGCCGAATGGGTAGTGACTCGCATACTGTAGTGGCACTCCGGATGCGTTGCGGAAGACCTTGTTTGCGGTCAGCGTCAGGGCACCCAGCGTCATCCCGTGGAAGCCGTGCTGAAACGCCACGATCTCGTGACGTCCCGTCACCCGACGGGCCAGCTTGATGGCCGCTTCGACGGCGTTGGTCCCGGTTGGCCCCATAAACTGCATCTTGTGAGGCATGCCGCGCGGCTCAAGAATTCGCTCGGTGAAGCGCTCCATGAAGGTGCGCTTGACCGTCGTCTCCATGTCCAGACTGTGGGTCACGCCGTCGGCTTCAAGGTGGGCGATGACCGCCTTTTTCATGGCCGGGTTGTTGTGCCCGAAATTAAGCACCCCCGCGCCGGCGAAAAAATCGATGTAGTCTTTGCCGGACTCGTCGGTGATCACAGCGTTGCGCGAGGTTTTAAATACCACGGGATAGAGCCGACTGTAGGCCCGTATCTCCGATTCTCTTTCTTGGAATATACTCATCGTTTTCTTATTTTGTTTTCAGGTTTTAGAGTCAAGCACCGAGCCGGGTGGCGCGACACCGACCAACCGACTGTAAAGTTGCACGACCGGCTCGATCAGCCGATCATTAAAATCATAGCGAGCGCTGTGCAAACCCCGTTCATGCTCAGGCCCGTCATCCGCCCCAATCAAGGCGAAAGCCCCCGGAATCTCGCGCAAGTAGTCGCTGAAATCCTCCGAGGCCATGGCCGGCAGGGCAAAGTCGGCGTCCAGCGCCTCCGCACCATGTGACGCTGTCCAGGCGTCCCGCACGGCCGAGGCCGCTTGCCTGTGATTGATCGTGGCCTCGTAGCGCGGGCGGTGCACCACCTCGCAGCGCACCCCA
>JAAAPI010000282.1 GCA_009908325.1 Verrucomicrobiota bacterium
CCGGAAGTCCCATGGTTCCAAATCACCGAAAAAGCCCAGAACAAAACAGCTTTCGTCTATCAACCAGTCGTCAATCACAGGGCCAAATGAATAAGCCGTGAGAGTGGAGGGCTGGAGTGATTGGAGATGGGGTGGAGGATCGGAGATTTGGAGTGGTGGAGTAGTGGGAGGCGTAGTGACAAGCTTCCAGCTTGTCGAGTTTGCTGGGCGAGACGGGAGTCTTGCGATCCCGGGGTGTAGTGACGAGTTTCCGTCTTCTCCGGGAAGTGCCGTATACGCCAGAAACTGTCCAGCTTGTCGTGCTTTTTGTCGAGCGACCGCGACTCTTTAACGATCTGTATGAATTTTATTTAACCCTCGATTTGCTGGTATATCACCCCAAAGAGCTGGAGACCTTACTAAGGAGCCAACCGGTTTCCGGGCATCGGTGAAATCATCCTTGCGGCAGTTGCCTATCTGCCTCCGGTGAACGGTGCGATTGTTCACCGCTGAGAGGTCGGTTGCCATCGCGCATCGGATGAAGCAGCGCAAGGGGATAGGTCCGCATTCAACATACGTGTTGCAAGCTCGGGTCCGTAAAGCAGGGGGTCAGTAATCAATCTTGTCGATAGTTTATTTGCAATTGTGCGATCAACCGCTCATCAGAATCGGAAATGAATAGGTGCTACGGTGCAGGCTTTGATCGAGCGGGGGGAGCGGTTGGCGACAATGGATCGTGGTTTGGCCCTTTTACATCCGGAAAAGGTTGTTTTCGTTCCTGAATTTGCGGCGTAAACCTGATTCTCTTCGTAGTCGGTTTTTCGATTATGATTACGGTGACGAGCGTGACGATGATATGGCTGGATACTCCGGACGGAAAATCACACCCTGCTGGGCAGGTATCAAGCATTTCAATCTTAAAACGGTTGGGCGGTCGTGCTAATCGACCTGGAAAACATTGAGTAGGCCTATTCCCTTCCTGGAGAATTTCACTCCGATCCGGCGGATCGGGTGTTGGTCGCGGCGGCTCGTTTGAGCAAGCTGACACTTGTGACGGGCGATCAAAAGATTCTCGACTACTCGCATGTGCGGGCAATCCGCTGATGATGCCCGCTCATAAGAAACTCGGAGATTTGGCTTCCCGGAAACGCAAGTTTCCAGGGTTGTACTACGAAATCTGAATTTATGAAGCTCTACCAGTGGAAGACCGACTTGAAGCGGCTCAAGCCAGGTATTTTCACGCAACGGAATCTACGAGCGCTGAGAGTTCGACTCGGCGCATCTTGTTGGATAGAAACTATTTTCGATGTATAACATTTTTCACTTTGACACATCAGCACGCTTTACAAAAGTAAATTCATGAGTAAAGTCTCTACCAAGTATCAAATTACCCTGCCGCGCGACCTCGCCCGGTCGCACCATATTTTGCCCGGGGAGGATGTGGTTTTTGAAGAAGCTGGTTCGGCTCTCTACTTGCGCCGGGGACCTGCTGAAACCAATGCAGATTCCGTAGAGGGTCGTCTAGCTTCCTTTGATCGGGCGAGCCAGCGACAGGAAGCGAGAAATCGTGCGTATCCCGCATCCTTGAAATCCTCGGCAGGTCGTGGCTGGACCCGGGATGAGCTTTACCAACGTTGATCGATGCGTTGTCTGTTTGATACCAACGTCCTGGTTTATCGTTTCGATCCGAGGGATGTGCGAAAACAGCAGGTGGCGAGCAAACTGCTGCGGACATCGCTGAAGGAGGGGGCGGCCGTGATCGCCCAACAATGTCTCGTTGAGTTTGTTGCGGCCACCACCCGTCCATTGCAGGATGCGGATCGGGAGGCATTGCTTGATCCAACGGATGCCGCCTATGAGGCGGAGGACCTGTGCCGTCAGTTCGAGGTGCTCTACCCGAGGCAGGGGCAATTCACCACTGCCCTGCGTGGTTGGCGCACCTATGGGATGAGCTGGTTCGACGCCCACCTATGGAGTTTTGCGGAATATTACCAAATCGAGCGGATCTATTCCGAGGACTTTCAGCATCAGCGGATGTATGGTCGCGTGCAGATCCTCAACCCGTTTGTTGATTAAATGCCCATAAACTTGACACGATGGATACAAATAATAGCCTAATAGTATTATGAAATCACATATAAGTGCTACAATTGATAGGGATATCCTCTCGCGTGTGGATCGCTACCGGCAGGCCGTCCGGCGTTCGCGAAGTCAGGTTATCGAGATTGCTATTGAGAGGCTTTTGAGCGAAGAGCAGCCCGCGACGGAAGAAGTGGTGACATCGGACGGGGCTTTTTCCGGTGCCTTTTCCAGGAGCGAAACCTATGAGCGCTGAGCGTTTGACTGGTCGTGTTTTGGTGGACAGCAATGTCTTGATTTACGCCACCTTGCGCAATGACCCACGTCACGAAAAAGCTCTTGAGGTGTTGTCGCTCCGCTTTCGCGGACAGATTGATTTGTGCGTGTCCGTTCAAAATCTGGCTGAAATGTATCCGAACTTGACTGGCCCGAAAAACAACCTGCCGGATTCGCCTGAGTTAGCGCGCCGGAAGATCGAGTCGATTGCCGGCCTGGGCTCGGTCACCGTATTGCCACTCACTGTATCCATCACGCGACGGGCACTCCGGTTGTGTCAGGGCCACGACATTAAAAGACAGCAATACTTCGATATGCAACTGGCCGCCACGATGCTTGAAGAAGAAATCGGCATCCTTCTGACCGAAAACACAAACGATTTTAACTTCGTCGAAGGAATACGTGCGGTGAATCCTTTCACGGATCTTCTCTGCTGATTTGTGAAGCTAATGCCTAATCCAGGTGTTTCTTCCGGGTGCCCAAGCCGAAATGTTTGAGAAAAGGATACCACGAAAATTGACCCTTTAGAGTTTGTCATGATGGATTACCGTTCTCAGAGGTTCACTTGACTAGAGAAGTGTCACGGTCAAGACTGTGCGAATGAAAGATATTACAGTTTCAGTGGATGATAGAGTCTACCACAGGGCTCGGATTCGAGCCGCTGAGCAGAAGACCTCGGTTTCCGCAATTGTCCGGAGTTTACTTGAGTAGGTATCGCAGGAGAAGACCGAGTTCGAGCGCCTCCGGTAGTTGGAGGAAAAGACGCTTCGCGGCATGAAAGGGGCGAGGTTTTCCGCCTCCAACCGCTTAGACCGGGCAAGTCTGCACGACCGCGATGCGCTTCGTTGATACCAACATTCTTCTCTATCGGGTCAGCACGGACCCGCTCGAAAGCGGCAAGCAAGAGGTGGCGGCGGCGACCCTAGCTTCTCGCGACCTCTGTCTTTCCGTCCAGGTCTTGCAGGAGTTCTACGTTTAGGCGACACGGCAGTCCCGCCCTGATCCTCTGTCACACGCGGACGCATCCGCCCTGATTGGTTCGTGGAAGCGTTATCCCGTTTTGGGGCTGGATGTCGAGCTAGTCGAACGCGCGCTGTTTGCCAAGGAGCGTTGGCAGCTCTCTTATTGGGATGCTGCCATCCTCGAAGCAGCACGCACCAGCGAATGTGAGTTATTGTTGAGCGAAGATTTAAACCACGGGCAGGACTACGACGGTGTTCGCGTCGTGAATCCTTTTATTTCTTTAAATTTCCTCTAAATTCAATTAATACCCGTAGCGGTGCCACAAAATCGGAGACTGAATTTCGATTGACTAAGGGCTATCTAGATGACTATTCTTATGGCCATGAAGACAACATCTATCGCGAATCTAAAAACCCATTCGCCGCGCATCATCCGTTCGGTGGAAGCAGGGGAGCCTTGTTTGGTGACTCGGCGCAATAAACCCGTCGCGCAGATTCTGCCGTGTCAGGATTCTCCTGTAAACCGGACGCGCCTTGGTTTTGATACCGGGGTTCATATCCTTGGATCACTAACGGAGCCTGCACTCGACGCGATTGAATGGGGCGATCTCTCCTTCTGATGCGCTATTTGCTGGATACCTGTGCCGTGCTCTGGCTGGCCGGAGATGGGGGGAATCTGTCAGACGCGACCGTTGCAGACCTTCAATTGCCGCAGAACGAGGTATTTGTCTCGGCGATCAGCTCGGCGGAACTGGCTTGTTTGGTTCGCAAAGTTAAGATCGAGTTGCCGACGCATTGGCGCCGCTGGTTTCGCGATGCGATTGAGCAAAATGGCTGGGTCGTCCTGCCAGTTGATTTGGAAAATATTGAGGAGGCTTACTCCTTGCCAGGGGAATTTCACTCCGACCCTGCGGATCGAGTGTTGGTCGCGGCCGCTCGCTTGAGCAAGCTCACGCTTGTGACGGGTGATCAAAAGATCCTTGATTACCCGCATGTGCAGGCAACGCGTTGATTAAATGCCCCCCCGCAAAAAATCCGAATCCGAACGCTTCAAAGGTCCAACGAAGTATGCCGAATATCTGGCAGCGCGGGCGGTGGTCAGCCTGCTGCAGCGCCTGCCGATTGGCTTGGCCTACCGCCTCGGTCGTGGCATCGGCTGGCTGGCCTGGAAGACGATGAAGCGGCGGCGGGCTACTGTGCGCAAAAATCTCGAAATTGTGAATTCGTGGATGGACGAGAGGGCTGAGGGCGGGGACTGTGTGAAGGCTGAGGGCGGAGACCTGAGACCTGAGCGTTTTCAGAGCGATAAGGGCATTCAGTCACCGCCCACTCAGGTTTCAGGTTTCAGGTTTCAGCCCTCGGGAGTGGTCTCAGGTTGTTCCGGTTCCCGTTGGGACCGGTCTTGTCACTCGCTAACGCGCGCTCGGAACAGGTCGCAGGTCTCTCCCGAACTTGCAGCGCAAGTTCGGGAAGTCTTCCAGCGCGCCGGGGCCAACCTTTTTGCCGGGTTCACTTTTGCTCGGATGTCCCCGCAGCAAGCGGACAAGCACATCCACATCGAGGGGCTGGACCAGCTCAAGGTCGCCCTCGCCAAGGGCAAGGGAGCCATCATCCTGCTGGCGCACATGGGACCCTGGGAGGCGCTGGCGCAGCTGCCCGGGTTGGCGCAAAAGCACGGCATTGACGCGCCCTTTGGGGCGATCTACCGCAAGTTTAACAATGCTTATCTGGATGCCTGGTTTCGCCGACAGCGGGAGGCCTCGGGCACGCGTCTGTTCGGCAGCCGCTACAAGTTCTATGCGCCCGTGGATTTTTTGCGGGCGGGGGGTATGCTGGGAGTGTTGGCCGATCAACGTGCGTCCGGAGGTGAACGGGTGGATTATTTCGGGGTGCGAACGCACGTCACGCCGCTGCCGGGACTGCTCCATCTCAGGTCGAAGGCACCCCTTTTTGCTTTGTCAATTTCAACCGAGGGTTGCTGCCAGTGGCAGCTTCGAATACACGCCCTCTCACAGCCCGATGTCGAGGATACTGCCAACGCCCGTCAAATCGTCGCACAGGCGACGGCTTGTACGATGAAAACCGTGTTGGCCGAGAGCCCGCTGGATGGTTTTTGGTTTACGGATCGCTTTAAAGACGTCAAAGCTGGCATTGATCATGAAAAACAACGTTGGATAGGCGGAAAACATCAGAATGAGCGATAATGAGCCCAAATTAGTGCTCTGCATGAAGTGGGGTGACATGTATGGGCCCGAGTACGTGAATGTGCTCTATGGCATGGTTTCGCGTAATCTGAGCTATTCCTTTCGCTTGATCTGTTTCACGGACGATGAAACAGGCGTTCGTCCCGAGGTGGAATGCTTTCCGCTGCCCGAGCTTGGTGTCGAGGTGCCGCCCGGCGCACCTGGCAAATGGCCGAAGCAAGCGCTCTGGGCGAAGGATCTTTTTAGACTCGAAGGCGTGGCGCTGTTTCTGGATCTGGATTCGGTCATTCTGGACTCGCTGGATCCTTATTTTGAATACGGAAACGATGACGATGTGATCACAGCCAAGAACTGGACCAAGCCCTGGAAGCGGATGGCACAGACCTCGGTTTTCCGCTTCAAAATTGGCCAGCACAGCTATATGCTGGAGCAATTGAGGGCGGATCCACAGCTGATGGTAAAGTATCGCTTCGAGCAGAACTACGTGTCTTCCAATATCACAGGAGGTGTTCGGTTTTGGCCCGGCCCTTGGACCAAGCATTTCGGGCTGCATTGCATGGGGTGTTGGCCTATGCGCTATGTGCGTATGCCACGTAAACCCAAAGGTGCGCGGATCGTGACGTTTCCCGGAAGTCCAAAGCCTCCGGACTCGATCCGCGGAGCATGGCATAAGGAATCCGATGCAAGAAAACCGATCGAGCACCTGCGCTGGATTAATGAACAACGGAAAGCAGGCAAAAAATGGCGCAAGCAATTGAGTCGCTATGTTCGACCGACTCCCTGGGTAGCGGAGGCCTGGCGTGAATAAGCGGCAGAACAGGATGGAGTCTGGATTGAAAAGAGTCTGGGTCATTGACGAGGGAAGCCCCGGCCATTTGGCGCAATCAAAGGCACTTGCAATTGCCCTCCAGGAAGCCGTTTCTCAGATTGATGTAATCGAGCTGGGTGCTTGCCGGCGCTTCTCAGGTTTGCAAAGAAATTTGATCCGCCGGCTGATGGGGCCGGCTGGCAGGTCGGCTCCGGCGTTTATCGAGAAGCTCATTCTCTCGGAATTTGAGTTGCCAGTAGACGGGGATTCGCTTCCTGATATTATTATATCAAGTGGCGGGAAAAGCGCATTTGTTGCCTGCGTTCTGTCGAAGCGATACAGGGCACCCAATATCTTCGTCGGTGAACGCAAGCCCTATCCTTCTGAATGGTTTGATACCGTGCTGACTCCTTCTCCTCTGGAGACGGGGGTGAACGATATTGCCATCGATTTGATTCCTACTCCGGTCACTCCGGAAAAGGTGAAGCAGGCTGCCGCGGCGCTGGATTTAGGAGGTGGACGTCTGTGGGCCATGGTAATTGGTGGGAGTTCCCGCAGTCATCCTTTCGCCCGCAAGGATTGGGAAGCCCTGGCCTCAGGTATGAATGCGCTTGCGCAGCGTAACGGAATCCGTTGGTTGTTAACCACATCAAGACGAACCGGATCTGTGGCAGAATCTATTCTCAAAACGCAAATTAATCCTGCGGCACTCGCTCGTTCCGTGTGGTGGTCGGAAAAACCTGAAAAGCTTATGCTGCCAATACTTGGTCACTCCGAGTGTATTTTTGTGACTCAGGACAGTGTAACCATGGTGAGCGAGTCGATCGCGTCCGGGCAACCGACCTTCGCACTGGCACCGGAAAAAGTGAAGTTTCCGGCGAGTAGTTTTATGCCGGCTTATTACCAGCGGCTTGAATCGAGTGGTCTTATGCAACGTGTACCTTTGGCAAAGCTAAGCGATTTTAATGGAGGCCGCATCAAGCCACCTGGTTCGATCCACAGGCAGAAAAAGCTCAGTGACTTGGCCCATTTCCTGGTCGAGCGTTATGCTCGGAGCGACTAAAAAGCCGCTCAGGCGCAGGTTTTCAGAAGTCCCCTTAATACCACTGGCGGATATTAGTTCCCGCCAGTTTTGCCGCACGCATCAATTCGCCTTCAAGTTCCTGATATTGATGCTGTTCTTCTTCTTTGAAAAATCGTGAATGAAATTCTACAAACATATCCTTGATGTTGGAAATCGATCCGGTTGCCAGGAGATGTTGTAGAACTGCATATTCAGCAGATTCAATGTCCATCTTTACCACGAGCCTATCGTAGATGTTTGATTGTTGCGAGATAAGTTCAGCAAAGTCCAGGGTATCAACCAGAATGGCCTTCGAATCATCATTGGCATAATATCGACTATTGTGGGATTCGATAATGCTGGCCCCGAGAGTTGGAGCCTCGTCTCCGCTTATTTCGGTTCCGTATAGATTCATTTTTCCGACTTGAGTCCAGACTGCTGCGTGGAGGATCTCGACCTCGTTGCGTCTGCCGTAACGTTCTCTAAGTATATTAATGCAAACTGGATTGGGTTCTATGAGCAAATAATCAAACTTCCCGGGCCTCAAATATTTGCTGAAGAATTCAAATCCCTGGCCTACATTCGACCCACAATCAATGAACAGCGACTTCTTCTTTCCAGAGGCACGGACATACGATTTGATTAGATGGTAGATGGCTTTCGCCTTAACGGATTTTTTACTCATCACTATGGTGCTTATTCAGCCATTCTTGAAACATAATGATGCTCCAGACAATATTTCTATAACGATTTTGGCCGTTGTGGAAGCTTTTCCACAATGAGCGTGTCATTGCCGGATTCAGGTAGCCTTCTTTGGCTATCTTATTCGTATCAAGAAGAGCCTCCGCCCATTCTCTAAGAGGCCCTTTGAGCCACTGACTGATCGGGACGGAAAACCCCCGTTTTTCGCCTTTCGTAAGTTCCTCAGGGACGTAACGTTTCAAACACTCCTTCAACAGCCATTTCGCAGAGCCTCCCCGGAGTTTGTAGCCAAGAGGCAGTTGGAGAGCATAACCGACAAATTTGTAGTCAAGTAGAGGATTTCGAACTTCCAGGCTGCTCGCCATGCTGGCGCGGTCCATCTTCACGAGGATATCATCGGGGAGCCAATTGCGGACGTCATGCCGCATCATTTGCTCCAGAGCAGACAAGGGGGAATCAGGGCAAAAACCGGCGCTGTTGTTTGTCGTTCCGGTATTTCCGGCACCCAGCACCAGAGTTTCGGCGATGACCAACCTTTGCTCACGCAGACGAAAAAGATCCATGGCGGAGCGGCAGCGGAGCAGCTGGTTGAATCGGTGATAGCCGTCATTCCTTGCCCGCAGTGGGCGTAGTGGTGCTAACAATTGAGCAGCCGCAGACCTTAAACTCTGCGGCCACCGCGCCAGGCGATCCCATTTATCAACGGCACTCTGATAGCGATTGTAGCCGCAAAATAGTTCATCCCCGCCATCCCCGGACAGGCAGACGGTGACTTCTTGCCGCGCCAATTTGCAGACTACATAGCTGGGAAGCTGGGAAATGTCTGCGAATGGTTCATCGTAGGTCAGTGCAAGATCCGGGATGTATTCGATCAGCTCGTTGGCTGAGACATAGTATTCGGTGTGTTGCGTGCCCAGATGCGCTGCAATCGCCTTGGCCCGGGGCGCTTCGTTATATTTTTCTTCGTGAAAGCCAATGGTAAACGTCCGGGCTGGTTCCTGGCTGACCGCCTGCATGTGTGCGACGACCAGGCTAGAATCGATGCCGCCGGAGAGAAAGGCGCCCAGCGGGACATCGGATACGAGGCGTGATTTCACTGACTGGCGGATTAAATCATTGCAGCTGGTAACTATCTCCCGGTCGTCCGGGAACCCGGAGACATCTGTGGTGCACTCGATATTATCAATGGACCAATAGCTCTTCATACGAATGGAGTGCGTGGCCGGATCAATGGTCAGGTAATTGCCCTGAGGTAGTTTATGGATACCATGATAGATGGTATCTGGACATGGGATGTAGGCATACCGGAAAAAACTGGCGAGTGCATTACGATCGATTTCTCCCTTGAAATCGGGGTGTTGCCGTAGCGCACGTAATTCAGAAGAAAAGAAGAAGTTTCCATGCTGCCAACCGTAATAGAGCGGCTTTTTCCCGAGTCGGTCACGTGCCAGCATTAGTTGCCGGCTCTGCTTGTCCCATACGGCAAATGCAAACATTCCGTTGGCTGCGGCCAGCGCGCGCTCCAGACCCCAGTGGGAAATTGCCTCAAGTAAGACCTCGGTGTCCGAGTTGCCCAGGAAATGAACGCCTTCATCGTTTAACTGGCGGCTCAGTTCGGGGAAGTTATAGATCTCCCCGTTGTAGGAGATCACGTAACGTCCGCATTGTGAAACCATCGGCTGGTGGCCGGCCTGGGAAAGATCTAAAATGGAGAGGCGGGCATGTCCCAGCGCGACGCCGTCCGGGGCGCTCACCCACGTGCCTGAGCCGTCGGGACCTCTGTGTGAAAGTGACGCGACCATTCGCTGCATGACACCTTGCATTTCATCTGCACTCCCGCTTGGACGGGCTATGGTGTAGCCTGCAATGCCGCACATAATAAACCTAGGGTTTTGATTATTTCCAGTGTTCCCGAACGAAGGGTGCCTTACGCCAGCGTACCCAGTGTCGATCGCAGACTTGTCCGGGGGACGGATCGCCGTGGAAAGAGATTAAAGCGGCACCGGGAGGTGTTTTCGCCTGGCCGAAGCGTGCGGTGTTGAGCAATTCAATCGGGCCGATTTTGAAAATTCTCCCCTTTGAACGGCAGTGCCGCTTGTAGGAGACGACTTTGCCATCGGGAAAGAAATTAAAATCTGTGAAGTGGGCATCCAGCCATTTTTGCTCACCGATCATGCGGGTCTTGCCGTGGTGTTGGTCGATGGCCGATTTGGGATCGCGGATGAAGTCGTCCCAGATTTCCGGATGACTGCCGACTTTGAGCCGGTAAAGGCTGCCGCTGCCGCGGCTGCCGTTTTTGCTCCAGTTGCGCGCGATGATGAAATCCTCTTCCGGGCGCTCAACCAGAAAGTCGAGTGAATCCACAATCACGACATCCAAATCGATGCTGACAATGTACTCTCCGCTAAGGCTGAGAAAGTCTTCCTGAAAGGTCATTAGCTTGCGCCAGATGCCCTCGAAGCCGAAGTCGGGTAAAGAATGCGAGGTAATGCCGGGGTCGAAGCCGTCAGGCTGGTCTGTGATACAGTGAAACGTATGCGGCACACTGAGATGGCGTTTCACCATACTGGCCAAGATATTGACGTATTCTGAGCTATACAGGCTACCCCATTTGTAGCAAATTACGTGGAGGTGGTCGATCATGGTGTTTTTAATTCCAATACTCCTCAATCCATTTGGTCGGGCGAATTTGCTTATATAATTTTTTCCTGAGCTTGGTTTCCGGCCATTCGCCGCGGATCGCCTCGTCCATATCGGGCTTACCGGTAAAGGCGACGATACGTGCTTCGGCGGGTGGACGCTTAGGTTCGAAAAAGTAGCGCAGGGGCCAGGCGGGTATTAGGGCGGTTTTGAAACCGGTGCACCACTCGATGGGGAACATCTCGAAGCTGCCGAGGGTGCGGCTGCAAAAGGTTTGGCTGTTGGTATATTTTTTCAACATCCCGAGAGGGTCTGCGCTGAAGCGGTCCCAAATTTTGGTTTGAGAGCCAATTCGATAACGGAAGACGGACATGTTGCCGATTCCGGCACCGGGCTGGGTCCAGTTTTCGCTGACGATGTATTCGGCTTCGGGCTTATAGTCAAAAAAGTCGTCTATCGACCCAATCACCAGGAGATCGACGTCCAAGTGAAGCACTTGTCCGGTCAGGTCATGAAGCGTCTCCTTAAAAAGGAACATTCGGCGAAAACCTTTGAACCGAAAGGTTTCCGGTAGGTCGAACTCGGGCATCGGACGGGTTTCGATATCGGAACTGAGTCCGCTGGAGTCGTCGGTGATACAGATGAAACGCAGCGGCCGGGCCGTGTTCCGCTGTACCATAGAAAACAGGCGATTTACATATTCCGGGCCGTAGCGCTCGCCCCATTTGAGGCAGATTACAGTTTGTGGCTTAGGGTTATTATCGGTCATTGATCAAAGTGGGTGGAGCGGCCTGAAAAGAAGTTACTCGATAGCCTTACGGTCGCCTCAAAGCTTAGTTGTGTTTCTGAAACCAGCGAAGATATTTTTCAATGCCCTCTCTGATAGGAGTCTGAGCTTTATATCCGAGCAATTTTTCAGCCTTAGAGATGTCGGCAAAGGTGCGGGGCACATCGCCAGGTTGATCGGATAGATGGTCGATGCGCGCCTTTATGCCGGTTGCGGACTCAATCATTTTAATGAGTTCACTGAGCGTTGTGGTGGCAGAGCCGCCCAGATTGAATATTTCGAACGCTCTGCGCTCATACTGAGTCGCAGCGACCATTCCATCAATAATATCATCAATGTAGGTGTAGTCCCTTGATGAACTGCCGTCGCCGAACTGCTGGATTGGCTCGTCTGCGAGAATGTTCCCGGTGAATTTTGAGATAGCCAGGTCAGGGCGTTGTCGCGGGCCATAGACGGTAAAAAAGCGCAGGCACTGGCATTGGATTCCAAATAGGTGGGCATAGTTCGAGCAAATCTGCTCGCCGGCCAGCTTAGTTGCCGCATAAGGTGATATGGTCCTTTCGATTGGGTCGGATTCCGAAAAGGGGACCTTTGTGTTGATGCCATAGACCGAGGAAGATGAGGCGAAGGTAAAGCGCGGTACCTCGTGATAACGACAGGCATCCAGTAAGTTGAAGGTGCCGTCGATATTCGTGGTAAAATACAGTTTCGGATTTTTGATTGATGGTCGAACACCGGCCCGGGCAGCCAGGTGGATGATCTGATCAAATCTGCCCTTTGCAAAAGTGCGCTCCACCAGGACCGCGTCGCGAATGTCACCTTCGATCAATTGAATATGATCGCGCACAGCTGCCAGATTTCTGCGCTTGATTGCGGGGTCGTAGTAGTCGTTGAAATCGTCGATGACAGTAACCTGATGACCTGTTGAGACCAGGCGTTCCGTTAAATGGGAGCCGATAAAGCCAGCCCCTCCGGTGATAAGATAATGCATAGTATTTGGAAGGATATTAGTGCCTCTCAGGATTTGCTCCGGATGAGTGCGATAAACAAAAAATTCCGTTCATTTTGGTTTTTCTTGTCATCTTTTAGCCTCTGGGTTGCCATCGCCCCCACGGGGTTTGGTTGTCGAAATTCATTAAGAGTCAAGGTTGGAGGCTTCCCGGGTATTTCAGCAAAGACCGGTTTGCGCGGATCGTGTTGCTTAGGCTTTTGAGTAGAGCGGCGGTTTATTCGTTAGGCAATTGCGGGTATCGACGACCGGGCAGCGGCAGCCGGAAAGATCAAGGTCGGCGAAGGCTGCATGGCAGGTGGCGATCAAAATCAGGTCGAACGGTTCAAGCTTCGAGAGCGAAGTCGAGCGGCGGCCGGCGAATTGGGGGTGTTCGCGGGTGGGGCGAATCTCGGGGATGTGCGGATCGTGGTAGCTGACCTCTGCGCCGAGGGCTTCGAGCTTTTCCATGAGGACATAGCTGGGGGACTCGCGGTCGTCGTCCACGTTGGGCTTGTAGGCGAGGCCGAGGATGAGGATGCGGGAGCCTTTGACCGATTTTCTTTGATCGTTCAGGGCGTGGATAACTTTTTCTACGACGTAGTCGGGCATCTTGGTATTGATCTCGCCGGCCAGTTCGATGAAGCGGGTGTGTTGGTCAAACTCGCGTGCTTTCCAAGTGAGGTAGAAGGGGTCGATGGGGATACAGTGGCCGCCGAGGCCGGGGCCGGGATAGAAGGGCATAAAGCCGAAGGGTTTCGTCTTGGCGGCTTCGATGACCTGCCAGATATCAATCCCCATTTTGTCGTAGATGACCTTAAGCTCATTCACGAGGGCGATATTGACCGAGCGGAAAATGTTTTCGAGTAGCTTGGCTGCCTCGGCAACCTGACAGCTCTCGACGGGGATAAGCGTCTGAATGGCATGGCTGTAAAGCTCAATGGCTCTTTCGCGGCAGGCGTGTGTGAGGCCGCCAACCAGCTTCGGGATGCGCTCGACTTGACTATCGGGGTTACTGGGGTCTTCCCGCTCGGGCGAATAAGCAAGGTGAAAATCGACGCCGGCGGTTTTGTTGGAATGCTCTTCTAATACTCGGCGCAGCTCTCCCTCGGTGGTTCCGGGGTAGGTGGTCGATTCCAAGCAGACAACGGCACCGGGTTGCACGTGTGGGGCCAGGGCGGCACCGGTGCTGAGAACGTAGGAGAGGTCCGGCTCGCGGTGCTGGTTGAGTGGGGTGGGCACGCAGAGTAGGATGCCCTGGCACTCGGAGGCCGCAGAGAAATCGGTCGTCGGCGTGAAGCTGCCCTGGCTCCGGAGTTCTTCAATTAAATTGTCGGAAATATGGCCAATGTAGGAGCGCCCCTCGCGCAGGGTATCGATCTTCGTCGCATCGATATCGATGCCGACGACTTGCAGGTCTGCTTTACAGAATTGAATGGCGAGTGGCAGCCCGACGTAGCCCAGGCCGATGATGGCGATGCGGGAAATGGGAGTGGGGTTGGATGACTGATCGGTCGATGCGTTTGGCATTGTTGGAAGATTGCTGGAGGCTTCCGCCGTTGCCAAGTCAAAAGGGCTCGTGATGAAAGGTGCCAGTTTTGATTCGCGTCTGTCTGCCTGCAAACTTGACGGACTGGAGCCTATGGCCTTTCAATTACATAACGGATGAAAAAAAGTATGTCAGCTGACAGCACAAAACTCAATGAACGCCTAGTGAAGGCGTTGAATGAAGTGGTTGCTTATTTCCATGCCCGTGGGCTCGACGTTTTTATGTTTGGGTCTCTTGCGAGGACATTTCCCTTTGCCAAAACCAGTGCTGACATCGACTTGGGTATTCAAGCTGCACCGGATATACCGACGGATACGCGGAAGGCGCTAAAGAGGGAGGCAAGTGACCAATTAAAGTCATTGCCGACCATCCGCGCGGTGGATGTAGTCGATTTTGATGAAGTGGGTGAACGGTTTAAAATCGTTGCCTTGGCTTCTCGGCTTGATTTTCCTCTGCCATATGATGGATCGGACGATACGCGAGAGCTTTCAGGATTTTAAGCGAATCCTTGAGCAGTTTTCCGAAGTTATGGCAACGCCTGAGAGCGAATTAGACTCGCGCGACCGCGATAGTGCCATTTTGCGGTTTGAGCTTTGCTACGAAGTCTGTTGGAAAGTGTTGCAGCGATTGGTACGCGATCAGGGCTTTGAATCGAGTGGACCCCGTAGCGCCTTTGAGAAAGCTTTTGCCTTGGGCTGGATTGAGGATGAATCGGTTTGGTATGACCTTTTGAAAGATCGAAACATCGCGATACATGTTTATCGCGAGGAGTGGGCTGAGGCACTTTTCCAACGATTGCCGAATTACTTGAAGGCATTCGAAAAGCTGTGTGACACGCTCAAAGAGCAGTTGGATCTTTGAGGTAATGATAGGTCGCCAGGGTCGACTCCAGCATCGCATCCAGCGTAAACGGATGCCCTTTTTCAGGTTTGGGTGCTCCCTGAGCCCATCGCTTTAATTGTTCAGCAATGGCTCCCATATTTCCCGTCTCCACCAGACCCTGCGGAAAAATTTCTCGCAGGATTTCGCCGACGCCGCCGTGCTGGTAGCCGAGAACGGGGCAGCCCAAGGCCAACGCTTCCAGGGTGGTGCGGCCGAAGGATTCGGGTTGGGTGGTGAGAGAAAGCACGGCATCGGAAACCGCAAAAATCTCCCTTAAATCGGAACGATGGCCAGTGAAGGTGATGTGTTCGGTAAGACCCGATTCACGGACTTTTTCTTGCAGTGTCTGTGCATACTCCCGCCGCTTGGGGTGGGCATCGCCGACAATGAGCCCGTGGAATTTATGCGGATCGAGTTGGGTGAAAAGCTCAATAAAATCGCTGTGTCCCTTCAGCTGGGTGATCCGCCCAGGCAGGGTAACCACGAATTTTCCTTTGAGCTGCGGGTAGTCTTCTTCCCATTTTTGTTTCCACTCGGGGGTCGGTTGGTAGCCATGGGTAAACTCGGCCGGGTCTACGCCACGGTGGATGACGGTGAGCTTCTCTTCGGGCACCTTGGGGTAGTTCTGCAGGACGTAGTCTTTTACGCTGTTGGAAACGCAAATGACGCGTTCGCCCTTCATCATGATGGCCGAGTAGGCGTTGACGGAATAGAAGCCGTGCACGGTGGTGATGAGGCGCGGGCGGGTCGCCGGGTCTATCTTCCGCCAGGCCAGCCAGGCCAGCCATGCGGGCAGGCGGGAGCGCAGGTGGAGGATGTCGGGGCATTCTGCTTCGAAGAGTTGGCGCAGCACCTTGACCTGCCGGAGTGAGCTGAGGCGTTTTTTGTGCACAGGTAGGGTGATGTGGCGGCTGCCCTCAGCTTGTAGCTGCTCGACGAGTCGGCCGCCATTGGAGATGACGATGGACTCGTGGCCTTGCTCGACGAGATATTTACTGACTTCAAGCGTGCCGCGCTCAACGCCCCCGGCGTCGAGCTCAGGTAGAATTTGGATGATCTTCATACGGGATACGGGATACGGGATACGGGATCAGTGGTTTAGAGAAACTTCTCAGTGACGATTCGGACGACTCGTTCGGCTTCGTCCAAGGGAGCGGGTACGTCAAGGACCACTGAATGCCGGGAGTCGCCGCCAGTATGTTCTCGATTTGTTCGACGAGTTTTGGGGCATCCCAACCATCGTGTTGTGAGGGGCCACCGATTAAGAACAAGCCTTTTGGTTCGTCTCTATGCCGAAGGGGATCGATTAAATTCATGGCTCCAAGTGTTTCCACGACATTGGGGCCCCGGCGCTTGTCGTCGATGTCGGTGAAGGTTTCCGCCAAGCGAGGACGGTAGCCGTGCTGCGCTTGCCAATGTGCGGGCAGGGCTTTGAGCATGAATACGGGCGGATCGGTCTCGAGTGCGGTCGTGTGTGTCGGTCTTATCTAGCATAACAAGGCAAAATTCATGCTTGTTGGCAAGATTTATGGGATGGCGCACTGGCAGTGTCGATCTGCCGGGCGAAGGTCCTGATCAGGGGCCTTTCATCTGATTGAGTAAGCGATTGATGAGAAGTAATTTTTTTTAAACCAACTAAACATTCCGCTCTGAGGCTTCCATGCTGGGGTGCATGTCAGAACCCCCATCATCGAAGTATATTCTCGGCCAGATCAATGTCAGATTGCTGGAAGAGGGCGAGCGCGAGCGTTTCGACGAGCTACTCGAACGGCTGCATTATCTCAAGAGCGCCCGGGTCGGCGGTCGCAGTCTGCGTTACGTGGCCGAACTTAATGGCGAATGGATCGCATTGATCTGTTTTTCGGGCGCGGCTCCTCATCTGGCGGGGCGGGAGGAATGGATTGGCTGGTCTTCGACCCAGCACGCGCGGCGTTTGAGCTTCGTAGTCAACAACAGCCGCTATCTTTTGCTGCCGGACCGACATGTTTATCCGAATCTGGGTTCGAAGGTCTTGTCGCTGTGCCTGAAGCGTTTGTCGGGGGACTGGGAGCGGGCTTGGGGGCAGCCGGTGCTGGTGGTGCAGGGGTCATTCCTTATTTATCGATATAATTAGCGTGCACTGTGAATCTGCAAGTTCATGAAAGAGGAGTGGCGAGAAGTTTACGAATCGAGCGGTAAAACGGTGTCTATCATGTGATCAATCGTGGAAAAGCCTCATAGTTGAAGAGGACAGTTACCTTGGTGCGCTTCAGCACTATGTTCACCTTAACCCGGTCAGAGCCGGGATTTGCGGTGTGGCGGATTTGTGTGAGTATCGCTGGTCGAGCTATTGGTATTTTTTTGCAAAGCGAAGGGCTGAAGCAACCTGTCCAACATTACGGGTCCGGCTCACCTTAAGGCAGGCTCCTTTGAGCAGCTTCGCTTTGAGGGGGAAGAGCTGAACGAAGCAAATGAACTCATATGGGAGAACATGCTGGAGCGGGCTGTCCGAGCTTTAGGCAAAACCAAAGTGGAGATAGTCAGCGAAAAAAAATCGGCGTTCTGGAAGGTTTGGATTGCCTCTGAATTAAAACGAAAAACCAGCGCACCCAGCACGTGGATTGCGCAGCGCCTGAACATGGGCGCACCGCAACTGGTAGGCGTTTACGTTAATCGACTGCATAGCGAACTCGCGCAACATCCAAACCCAGGTTATAATGCATTTATATCGAAACATACGGAATAACCCCTTTTTATCTCCAGGTGGAAATACGAAATAGCGTGCCGAAAGAGTTGCCCACAGCAGATGAATGGAAGGGGAGTGGCGGGCGAATTCAATGCTGCGGAAGTGGTGGCTGGTTGTCTTTTGGTCACGACCTACAATTAGCTGACGTGGCGTGCGAGCTTGCTCGCGCCTGCGGTGTTGTTGGCGAGTCGGACTGTTTGGCTGAGGTTGATATTAGGAGCCTGAGCAAGCTCAGACACTACAATTAGCTGACGTGGCGTGCGAGCTTGCTCGCGCCTGCGGTGTTGTTGGCCTTGCCCTGAGGGTTCTCGGCGTCTGACGCTGACGTCAGGGCGTCCGACACGCCACGGGCAGCAAACGTGGCTTGCTCGCGCCTGCGGTGGTGCTGCGTTGCCGGGTGCGGTATTTTACAGACGGTGCTGTCTTGGGGGCGGCGGAATTTGTCAGAAGCTATGTGGCTACTTGGCAGGCGGGACGGGGGCGATGGCACCCGATGGGCGCGGATTCCGCCGGAGGTGCCCCCTGGGGTGATGTCGCTGTGGTCAATGCGATGCGACAGAAGGCGTTCGGCTGATTTTCGCGCAGGGCGTTGCCTGCCGCTCAAACGAACATGCTGGCATAGCGCAAATGCCATTCCGGTTTGTCAGCCGTGATTTTTTTTCGAATTCAATTAAGTGATTTGCCATGTGTTTGTTTCGACGACATTCGTGCTGGTATGGAAGTTATTTTTTTAGGAACGGGGACGTCTCAGGGAGTTCCGATGATTGCCCAGCCGGAAGGAAAGGGGTGTGACTTGAATAACCCGAAGAACTGGCGCACGCGCACTTCAGTTCATGTGGAGATGGGCGGTCATCATATTCAGGTAGATGCGGCACCGGAGTTTCGCATGCAGTGCATTCAGCATGGGGTCGAGCAAATCGATACCTTTATCCTGACGCACGGCCATGCGGATCACATTCTGGGGATGGACGACCTTCGCCGCTTTTGCGATCTGAATGGGGGCGAGGCCTTGCCCGTCTACAGTAATGAGGAGGGCCTCCAGCGCATTCGGCAGATTTACCCTTATGCGATCTTGGATAAACCGCGCGTGCGGGGCTATCCGGCGTTTCAATTGCATGCGATGCCGCAGACTCTTCATTTGCCGGGAGGGACGGTCGAATCGGTCCTTTTGCCCCATGGTCCGCTCGAGGTGCTTGGGCTGGTCTTTACGGAGGAAGCAACCGGTAAGCAGTTCACCTACTACACCGACTGTAAGCGGGTGGGGGAAAAGGCTCGCGCGATTGCGGAGGGTTCCGATGTGGTGGTGCTCGATGGGCTCCGGCCAAAGCCGCACGGCTCGCATATGACGATTGACGAGGCGACGCAGACAGCGCAGGAAATGGGGGCGCCGCTTTCCTTCCTGACGCACATGACCTTTATGGTCGACCATGAGGAAACCGAAGCTTCGCTGCCGGAAAATGTTCACCTGGCCTATGATGGGCTGCGGGTGAGTTGGTGAAATGTCTTCGCTGGTTTGAAAGCAGCTTGGCTTGATACCCCGGAGGCGCTCGCGAGCGAGCACGCCACGAAGGGAATTCAGAGAAGCACCAGGTGGTCGCGGTGGACGACGACGTTGTCTTCGAGATCGGGGGTGTTGTCGGCGAGGCGTTCTTTGTCGTAGCTGACCATTCCATGGGCGAGTATTTTTCCATCCGGGGCACAGATCTGCACGATGTCCCCGGCGTGGAATTCGTCCTGGCAGTGGGTGATGCCTGCCGCGAGGAGACTTTTACCATGCTCGAGAATGGCGGTTTGGGCACCGGCATCGATTGTAATGGAGCCGTGGGTATGATCCTGGATGGCGATCCAGCGCTTGTGTGATTTGACCGGCAGATCGCTGGGTTCGAAGTAGGTGCCGACTTGTTCCCCGGCCATAATCTTTTCGAAAAGTCCGGGATCCTGACCGCTGCCGATAAAAACCCCGCAGCCTGCGCGGATGGCGATCTTGGCGGCGGCGATTTTACTGATCATGCCCCCCACGGAGGTGGTGTGCTTGGTGCCTTGGGCCATGGCCTCAATCTCGGGGGTAATAGCAGCAATACGGGGAATCACACTGCCGCTGCCCTGCATGTCGATGAGGCCGGGTATATTGGAAAGAATGAAGAGAAGATCCGAATTGGCGACGCTGGCAACAAGTGCGGAGAGTGTGTCGTTGTCGCCAAATTTGATTTCCGCCGCGCTGACGGTGTCGTTTTCGTTGACGATTGGGATGACGCCCCGGGCGAGCAGGCGCTCAGTGGTATTAAATACCGCGTTGTGCCGGTGACGGGCGCGAAGATCCTCCCGGGTGAGGAGAATTTGTGCCACCGTCAGCCCGAGCGGATCGAAGCCTTTTTGCCACGTATTGATGAGGATACTCTGTCCGACAGCCGCGCAGGCCTGCAGGGAGGCGAGATCCTTTGGGCGCTTATGCAGGGATAGTTTGCCCATGCCCAGACCGACCGCGCCGGAACTGACGAGTATGACTTCGATCCCGTTTCGCCTGAGCAGGTCGATTTGTTGGCAGTGTGCTTCGATGCGACTCGTGTCCAATTCACCGATACCCGATGTGAGAACGCCGGTCCCGAGTTTTATGACGACACGCTTAGCCTTTGAGAGTGGGATCACTGGTTTTTTTCATTCAGTTTATCGGTCTTCGGTTTCTGTTAGTTAGCGACCTACAGCCGGAAACCTGATAAACTGCCGCAAGCTACACTTTTTTAAGCTCGGCTTCCTTGTGGGCGAGATGCTCGTTTATTTCAGCGATATAGTCGTCGTGGGCTTTTTGCACCTCCTTTTCATGGCGCTTGAAATCATCTTCTGGCAGGCCCTCCTCGTTCTTGGCAGTTTTTAAAAGGTCGAGCGCATCGCGGCGGCCCTGGCGGATGCGAACACGACCGTCTTCAGCCATGCTGCCCGCTGTCTTGGCAAGCTCTTCGCGGCGCTGTCCCGTCAGTTCCGGAACCGGCACGCGGAGGATCGCACCATCGATAATCGGGTTGAGCCCGAGATTGGCCTCCTGAATGCCTTTTTCAACATCCTTGATCACGCTTTTATCCCAAGGCTGCACCATGATGGTGCGGGCATCGGGTGTGGTGACTGCGGCGACTTCCTTGAGTGTGACGGTGCTACCGTAGGCGTGAACGCGGACACCATCCAGCATGGCGGGCGTCGCTTTACCGGTATGCAGGCTGCTGAATTCGTGGAGGGTGTGGTCGACCGCCTTCTTCATGTCGGCGTTCATTGATTTGAGGATTTCTTTGGGTTCCATAATTGAAAGGCTGAAGGTTTTGACAGAGTGGATAAAGGAAAAACTGAAAAGTGAGCAACCCGATTTTAGTCCACGAGTGTGCCGATCTTCTCGCCCATAACGGCACTCAAGATCGATCCGGGTTCCCGCATGCTAAAGACGAGAATGGGAAGCTTGTTCTCCATGCAAAGGGAAAAGGCGGTCGAGTCCATGATCTTCAGGCGATCGCGCAGTGCATCGATGTAGGGGACGTGATCGTATTTGACGGCATCGGCGTGTTTGGCGGGGTCTTTATTGTAGATCCCATCGACCTTGGTTGCCTTCATGAGCATTTCTGCACCGATTTCACTGGCCCGCAGTGCAGCCGTCGTATCCGTGGAAAAGTAAGGGTTTCCCGTGCCGCCAGCGAAAATAACCACCCGGCCCCGCTCAAGGTGGCGGGTGGCCCGGCGAAGAATAAATGGCTCGGCTAACTTATCCATGGGAATGGCGCTTTGCAGGCGCACGGTGACGCCAAGTTTTTCAAGGCAGTCCATGAGCGCAAGGCCATTGATCACGGTGGCGAGCATGCCCATGTAGTCGCCGGTGGTGCGGTCGACACCCTTCATTTCGCTCCCGCTCAGGCCGCGAAATATATTGCCCCCGCCGATGACAAGGCCGATTTGCACGCCAATGTCGTAGACCTTTTTCACCTCCTCGCAAATCGCTTTAAGCGTCGCCGGATCGATGGGCTCACCATCTTCAGCATTTCGCAGCACTTCCCCGCTTAGCTTGAGGATAATGCGCCCGTATTTCGGTTTGGGGCTCGATTGTTCTGAGTCTGTCATCGAATGGGTCTTAAACCCGCTTTTCAGCGGTTCGTCAACCAATGTATTCGTTCGAGCGAATCTTTCCTTGAAAGTTCGGCCAGCTAGTATTGCCTGTCGCACTCAATGGCACTTATCGTTCAAAAATACGGCGGCACCTCAGTCGGCGACATCGACCGCATCAAGAATGTGGCGCAGCGCGTGAAAGAAACACACGCTGCGGGCAACCAGGTTGTGGTGGTCGTGTCCGCCCGCTCCGGTGTGACCAACGAACTCATTGGCCGGGCGAAGGCCTTGAATCCGGAGCCGGACGAGCGCGAAATGGATATGTTGCTG
>JAAAPI010000072.1 GCA_009908325.1 Verrucomicrobiota bacterium
GACGGTCCGGGCGCAACCCGAGACAGGGATATTAACCGTCCAAGTCAGGGCATTTTCACCGGAACTCGCGTTGCAACTCGCCGAGTTCATCATCAGCGAGAGCGAGTCCATGATTAATGAGATCACGGATCGTATGGTAGCCATGCAGACCCAACTCGCCCGGCGAGAATTGGAAAGCAACGAAAAACGGTTACAAAGCTCGCGCGAAGCGCTGCTCGACTTCCGGGTAGACAACGCCATCCTCGATCCCGAGAACGAAAGCGGCGCCAAATTCGGCAACATTGCCGCACTGGACAGCCAGTTGACGGAAAAGCGGACGACCCTTCGGGCCAAGGAAAGCTACCTCAGAGACGACGCCTTCGACCTGAAGGTGTTACGCCAGGAAATCGCTGCCCTCGAAGCCCAACGCGGAGAAGAAATGCGCCGCTTCGCAACGGGAAGCGAAGATCAGAGCATGGCCGGAATCGTGAAGAAATATGAAGCGCTAAAGATCGAGCATGAGTTTGCCCTCGGCGCTTACACCACGGCCCTGACCATGGTCGAATCAGCCACGCTCGAAGCTGCCAAACAAGAAAAGTTCCTGCTCCCGATCGCTGAGCCCCACCTCCCGGAAAAGCCGGTTTTTCCCCGCCCTGTGCGCGGCACCGTCCTCGTCTTTATCCTTGCCCTCGCTTTCCTGGGCATCGGTCGCCTTGTGGTCGCCACCATTCGCGACCACACGGTATAAACATTGCCAATCACGTCCGGAAATCTAGGACACTTTATTTGACACGACGCTCACCACTAGACCGCATCTCCAATTTATGAAAATCACCGCCTACGATTCGCTCCGCTCCCTGCTCTTACCCGCCCTCGCGCTGATGGTCGTGGTGCCTCTGCAAATGCGGGCGCAGATTCAACTCTCGGCGGATACCTCCGAAGTCGATTCGACCCGCATGGAGGCCGCGCCTTCAGTCAAAAACCGTGCTCCGGGCAACCAGTTTCGGCGCGATTCAGACGGGCTGGCCGTGTATGGCTCCCAGCTGTTCCAGGGGGATTTCGGAGACCTCTCCTTCAACGGCTTTAACCCATATTATCAAATCGGCATCGGCGACAAGGTTCAACTGAAGATCTGGGGCGCCATGGATGCGGAGGCTGAACTTCAGGTCGACGCAAAGGGCAATGTCTTCGTACCCAAGGTCGGCCCCGTCCGCGTGCTCGGCGTGCGCAACGAGGACTTGAATAACGTCATTCAGAAGCACATCGAGAGCGTTTACAGCGACAATGTGGAATCGTATGCGCACCTGCTCTCCACCCAGACGGCCCGCGTGTTTGTCAGCGGCTTCGTTTTAAAACCCGGCTTATATGAAGGCTTCTCGTCGGATTCCCCCCTGTATTTCCTGGACCGTGCCGGCGGGGTGGACAGTCAGCGGGGCAGCTACCTAGAGGTGAAGATTCTGCGGCATCAGGAAGTATTGGTCTCGGTCAATCTTTACGACTTTCTCAGCGAAGGCATCTTGCCACCCACTCATTTCCGCGATGGCGATGTCATCCTGGTCGGCCCTCAGGCAAAAACCGTCTCCGTCACCGGTCAGGTCCTGAACCCGGCCCGCTTTGAATTCGCCGGTGACAGCGTCGAGCTGCAAAAGATGCTGGATCTGGCCGTGCCCGAGGCAGACACCACCACCGTCAGCATACGCCGAAAGCAGAAGGGGCAGTCAGAAGCACGCGTCCTTCCGATCGAGGAAGCGGGGGACGTCACCCTTCAGCCGGGTGACGAGGTCTATCTCGGTAGCCGCCACCTCACCCGCGACGTTCTCGTTACCTACAGCGGCGAACACCTCGGCAAAGAGCGCGTCGTTCTGCCCTATGGGTCCACCCTCTCCCAGGCCATCGAATTGATCGAGCCCTCCATGCTCTCCAACCTGGAGGCGATCCAAATCTACCGTGAATCCGTGGCCGAGCGACAAAGGGAACTCCTGAGCCAATCCCTCGACAATCTCGAACGCAGTGTCCTCAGTGCCACCTCGTCCTCGCTGGAAGAAGCCCGCCTCCGCCAAGTCGAAGCCGAGACTATTCTGAGCTTCATCGAACGTGCCCGCGACGTGCGACCACGCGGACAGATCCTGCTGGAAAGTTTGGAGGATGCGAACCGCCTCCATCTCGAGGATGGCGACATCGTCCACATCCCCATGAGAAGCCAACTCGTTACCGTTCAGGGTGAAGTCAAATACCCCAACACACAAACCCACCGGGAAGGCGACAAACTGGATGCTTACATCGCCCGCGCGGGCAGTTTCACCGAAATGGCCAATACCAAGGAGTTTATAATCATTCGCCCCAACGGACTCATTGAAACCGTCCACCACCGGGGCCGAACCGAAATCGGCCCGGGCGACGAAATCCTCATTCTACCCGAACCCGACGAAAAACGCCTGCTCTTCGCCAAAGAGATATCGACCATCATCTATCAGCTGGCGCTAGGCGCACGCGTGGTGGTCGGACTTTGAATTTCAACACTAAAAGACCGTCCGCCTAAGGTAGCTACCTGACACTCAACATCGACACCTCTATCTCCTGTGCGTTGCCAAAAAAATGGTTCGAAGCCCTCAGGACATATGATATTTGACAAGGAATCGCATCCCGGGAATTTTGAAACTTTGCCGGAAGCAAGGTGAGTGCCCCGCTAAACACTGGAAGAGCCCTTCCGAACTCATACAGGAAAAATTCATTGGATTAAAAACATGTCTACTCAAATCGCACTGATTGCCTTCGACCGATTCGATTATTTTGAAAGAGCGCTCGCCGCCATCGCAAATGCCGAAACTGGTTCCGAGGCGTCAATACTCGTTTTTATTGATTCAATTAAAAATTCAAAAAAAGAAAAAGACCCGAGCTCCGTCTTGGGAAACAGCCGTATCATAGAGAAATGCAAAGATGTGGCCACCGCCGGAATATTCAAAAACTTTGAGTATTTTGTTTGGCCGGAAAATGTCGGATGCTGGAAAAACAAAAAAGAATGTGTTGGTGCCGCGTTCGAAAAAAGCGACCATGTCTTGGTCGTCGAAGATGATGTCATTCTCGCTGAAAACGCGCTTCTTTTTTGCGATTGGGCGAAAAAATCGGGCCTGCTCGACAGCCGGAAACTATTCCAACTGTCGCTCTTTTCCTATTTTTTCCCCGCCGGATCTTCGTATCCCGAGGAGGAGCAAGATATTGTTTCGAATTCGCTCGAGGGATTGATTTACATTAGGAATTGGGCCACCCCATGGGGCTGGTATCTGCCGCGGAAGTCCTGGGATTTGATCAAAGACGAGTGGAACGGGTGGGATCAATGGGTCGGCCACAAATGCCAGGAACTGGAGATGGTCGAGGTCGCGCCATTGATATCACACTGTGATAATATTGGAATGGAAGGGACGAACCGCAGAGGAATCGAGCGGATCGACACACACTTACGCGAGACGACCTCGGACGACTTTAACATTTCAGAATGGGCACCGCACTTAGGCATGAACCTGGATGAATTCAAGCGTGCGCTTGAAGACGACATCGGCGCACTGACCCGACACAGCGGAAAGGTGTATGGCCGATTTAAAAACGCTACGGCGAAGGTGGCGCGTGCCAAACTATCGGGGCTCTAATCTAAAATTCAGCGACGATTAGTCGAGGGATTCAAAGTCATGAAGGCGATGGCTTTCGTTGGAATACCGTCGGGCAAATGTGATCGGCCGCGCAAGATCAATGTTCAAATTACCTCTAGCAGCGGTCGGACCATGTTCGAGATGGAGTGATTTTTCTTTGCCCAGTCCCTAGCCTCCGCTGCCACTTTTGAACGGTTGTTAATCACACTGGCAAGAAAATCGAAAATTGCACCGCTATCGTTAAAATCACCGAAGCGGAGGGCCGTGCGACTCGATGCCACAAGCTCTTCGGGTAACGCGTCCTGATGGCCAACGACCGAAGCGCCGGCAAGGTGTGCTTCGACGACTTGGTTTTCATACAGTCCCGGATAAACCGTTTTTCCCGAAACTCTCACCGCATTCACGCTCTGGCGTGATTTGTTCACGTCAATCATCAAGTAGGCCCAGAGTGGATTAATGAATTGAGCATAGAATTCTTTTGCAGGTAAAAGTTTCAAAGTAGTTGTGGTTATCCGCGGATCCTTCAGCCTCGCACCGATTACGTCCACTTGGCCGAACTCCGCACGCAAGCGATCAATCACCGGAATCAGATAGGCATATTCACTTGAGTCGGATTGGACACCCTTCTCAATTCCGAAAACGGGCGAACCTGTGCAACTGGCTGGCGTGAACCAGTCAGATCGAAAGCCCCTTGGCATGTATATAGTCTTCGAAACCGCATCGGGAAACGCATCAACCATCTGATCCGCAATAGCCTTGTCGGTCATAAGGGATAATCCGATAACATCAAATCGACTAGCACTTCCAGCTAGTGCCTGCTCGTCGCGGCTGCGAACACCCGTAAATAATCGAGGGAAATTTTTAGCTAAGATGTCAACAGATTTGCGAAAGACAGGGAAAAACCCTTCGTCCTCTGCGAAATAACTCTGCCATACGCCTAAATCAAACCGCCCCAGGTTCTCTCCTAACCGAACGACCCGATATTCCACATCCGCATCAAAACAGGCGAGTGTTTTCTCAGAAAGCCCGAGTGACACCATACGATCTGTTTGCGGATGGGAAGTGGTCTCAGGCAAAAGAACGGTCACCGTCAATCCGGCCTGCGAAAGCCCATACGCAAAGTTAACCGTCATTAATGCGTTAAAACCCGGAAATAGGTCCGGATGGTGCCCAAGTATTGCAACTTTCATCGAATGTAAAAACAATTAAATAAAGTGGCCTAAGCCCCTGTAAAGGTCCAGACCTACCCTGCCTGATTTGTCTGTTCCGGACGCGATGTTGGACGACCTTTCTCTCAATCGGAAAACAGGTGATAGTGACTGTCAATTGATTTCACCCATGGCTGAACGCTGACGCCGAGTTTACGCTGTGTTTGTTGTAGATCATGTCGAAATATTTCAGATAGCATGGCGTATTGTGCTTCCGTGATGAAAGTGTCGCCTTGCGCTTTACTACCCGCATTCCTTGATCCCAAGTCCGGATTGACGGTCATCGAATCGATCTCCAGGAAGTCGGTGACTTGAGAAAAAATCTTCTGGGTCTGCGCCACCAAGTCTTCGAACTTTATGATGAGGAGAGACTCACGTCCAAAGAGTTCAACGAAAGGCTCTAAACAACGGTAGTACATTGAACCCGCGATATAAGCGAAATGGACATTTTTAAGTGGATCGCTTAGACGAAGCCTATATTCATTATTCAACGCTTGGGAGAGAGTACCCGTCTCGCGACCATTTCGGATATTGTGGAAATAATGGGAGATCAGTCGCTCGAAAGGATTGCGAATCGTTGCGATGAATTTCTTCTCACCAGGCAGCATTCGGTAGATCCGAATTGCGCTGAGGGCCGAAAACATATAGTTCGGGGTGTATTCCATGCGAATCTTCGGATCGAAACCTACCGGTGGTTCGAACAGACTCAAATATTCATCTAATTTCTCCGGTTTGTTGAGACGGTGAGGATTATCGAAAAAGTGAATCTCTTTAGCTTCGGGAGTGAAGACATCGGGATGCTTTTTGAGGAGACTGTGAAGGTAGGTCGATCCTGCCTTCATTGAGCCAATACCAATACAATTCGGACCATTCATAATCCGCTTGGCTGTAATTTAAAAAGTTTCATAACACAATTCCAATTCCACGGGGAGACAGACACTCGGCACTAACGGTTTGCAAGCAGATTGTGGGAATAACCTTGGTGAACTGGAACATCTTAGGCGGACGGAATGATTACCGGGTCCCAACCTGTTTCGAGGCTGACCAACATTCAAACATTTCCGTGCTTCACGCATCTGTCAACCAGTTTGAGGTTTGAAATGTTCTTCCTGTTGACTTTTACCGCAAGACCCATTCGGCTCTCGCTGTTTCAGTATGCATAAATTAACACATGGAAAACTCACCCAGGAAACTTGAAGGAGAGGCGGGCAGCCAGCAAGATCACACTGCGCTAGAGCCTTCAGGGGAACGTTTCTCGCCCGGTATGGAAGGGCGCATTTATTACGAACATCTACACCGCTACGCGGTGGCCGCCCAGCTTGCTAACGATATGAGGCTCCTCGACATCGCCTGCGGTGAGGGCTACGGATCTCGGCTGCTGGCCACGCGGGCGAAGCATGTCATCGGCATCGATATTTGCGAAGAAGCCATCAGCCACGCGAAGAATACTTACGCTCGAGACAATTTGGAATTTAAGACCGGGGACTGTCTTGCCATCCCACTGCCGAATCAATCCGTCGATTTTGTCGTCTGTTTTGAAACCTTGGAACATATTGAAGAACATGTGGAATTCTTGGCTGAATTGAAACGTGTGTTGGTAAAGGGGGGAAGCCTGCTGATTTCCAGTCCAGACCGTTTTCATTACAACCAAGGCCGCGACCAGCCGAATCCACATCATGTTCGGGAACTCGCGCATGGGGAATTCGTCCGACTGCTCAAGCGCCATTTCCAATACGTCACAACCGCCATGCAAACCATGGCTGCTGCCTCCATTATCTTACCTGCGGACATAGGACAGACACGGAAATATAAAATCGGCATGTTTCACGGGAATGTGAAACAAACAACATTCGACTCCGAGTTCAAACACGGTGAATTTTCCCTTGCACTGTGCTCCGACAGCTCCCTGCCCCGTATGCCCACCGGAGTATTTCACAACATCCGCAATTCAAATATTGTCTGGAACCTCGCGGAGACCTTCGAGCGACGTCGTGCGGATTACGAATCCCAGATCGAACACCAGGCGAAAACACTTGAGGAAGGAACAGAGCGGGTGCGCAGTCTGGACGAAGCGATCAACCGGTTGAGAGTCGAACTCGCCAATAAGGACGGCCAGATAAAAGAGGTCCGGGCCATTGCTGAGGGCGTGGAAAGAGAAAGCAGCCGCTTGAAGCGGCAGATCGATACTGCGGACGAACAAGTGAAAAACCTGGTAGACGAGAAAATATTGGCGGCAAAACAGTACGAGGCACAAATTGAGCAGCAGGCGAAAACACTTGAGGAACGAACAGAGCGGGTGCGCAGTCTGGACGAAGCGATCAACCGGTTGAGAGTCGAACTCGCCGATAAGGCGGGCCTGGTAAAAGAGGCCAAGGCCGTTGCTGAAGGGATGCAAAAGGAAAGCAGCCGATTGAAGCAGCAAATCGATACTGCGGACGAACGCGTGAAAAACCTAGTAGCCGAACAGATATCCCTTGAAAAAAGTTTGGATCAAGCGTTGCGGCGTGTGGAAGAATTGAGCGAAGAGAACAGCACTCTCAGCCAAAACGAACAGAGCCTGAACCAAAAACTCCGCCTTGCAGAGGAATCCTTGCAGAAGGTTCACGACGAGAAAAACTCGCTCTCCCAAGAATTTGATCGTTTGAAAGATTCCCAGCGAAAAGCCCAGCAGCAGAACCAAGCCCGGCAAGAGGATTTGGACCGCCAACACGGGATTACAAAAAAATTAACAGCAGAATTTGAGGAGCGCACCCAATGGGCTTTGTCGCTGGACCGCGAGGTGTGCACGCTGCGCACCACCTTGGCGGAGACTCAGAAAAAGTATGAGCAGGAGGTTTCAAAACGACGGCAACGGCGGCTACATTACCTGCTGTTAGCCCCCGTGGAGAAATGCCTTCGATTCGCAGGGCGTCCTTTGGGCTCCATTTTCCGCGTATTCTTTAATGCCCCCGGAGTGGTTGTTGATGCCCCGCCACAACTTAATGGTCGCAACCCCGGCACCGGATGGTCAATATCCGGCACAGTGCGAAAGGAGGGCATGGAAATCCCTCCGGATTTGCAAATACGTGTAGGTCAGGCCAACTGGCCGGTCAGAACCACGAAACAAAAAGATGCTCCGAATGGAATCTTTCACTTCTCCTCAGAAATTCGCCTCGGGAAAGGCCTCAAATTCGTCCGCCTGGAAGAAATCCCGTATCCCGGAGCCGCTCCGCTTCTGCTCGCTGCCTTCTGGATTAAAAATCGAGGAGCAACAAAAAATCCGGCAAGCTCCCCACCCAATCGGTTGAAGACTCCACCATCTGCTGAAAAACCTGAAACCACGTCCCTTGCCTTCCCCACCTGCAAAAATCCTGACGTTTCAATCATTATTCCCATTCACAACCAGTTGGAATACACGATCCAATGCCTGGCAAGTCTCGCCGAGCATACCCGGGATGTTGATTTTGAAGTTATTATTGGCAATGACCGCTCCGGAGCATCCGTCATTGCGGAACTGAAAAAGATCCGCGGCCTGCGCATTTGCGATAACCACAGCACCCAGGGCTTTTTAAACAATTGCAACAACGCTGCCGCCGATGCGAAGGGCACCTTCATCTTTTTCCTGAACAATGACACCAATGTCCAAAAGGACTGGCTGAAGCCTTTGCTTAAAGTATTCGAAGAACGCGACGATGCGGGCATTGTCGGCTCCAAATTGATTTATCCCGACGGGAGCCTCCAGGAGGCTGGAGGCATCGTTTGGAAGGATGGTAGCGGGTGGAACTACGGCCGCAACGATGACCCGGAAAAACCGGAATACAATTACCTGCGCGAAACCGACTATATTTCGGGAGCCGCCCTCATGATCCGTCGCGACCTGTTCGATGAACTGGGCAAATTCAGCGGGGAATACTCGCCCGCTTACTACGAAGACACCGACCTGGCCTTTAAAGCGAGACAATCCGGTCGCAAAGTCTATTATCAGCCACGATCTATCGTAATCCACCACGAAGGCAAATCCTGCGGAACCGACACCGGTGGGGGCGGCCATAAACGGCACCAAATCGCTAATGCCGGAAAATTTTTCAACCGTTGGCAATCCACTCTCAATGCCAGACACTACCCCAACGGGGAAAACGTTTTCCGGGCCAGGGACCGGTCCATGGGCAGGAAGACGATGCTGGTGATCGATCACTACGTGCCACACATTGACCAAGACGCAGGATCCCGGAGTACCTGGCATTACATCCGGCTCTTTCAAAAAATTGGGTTTCAGGTAAAATTTATTGGAGACAATTTCTACCCGCACAAGCCCTATACGGATATACTTCAGCAGGCAGGCGTCGAAGTTCTATATGGTAATTGGTACTGCCAAAACATCGATTCCTGGATGCGCGAAAACGCGGCCAATATCGACTACATTTTCACAAACCGGAGCCACATCACCATAAAATATCTTAAAACCTTTGCTGCCATGCCGGGCACCCGTGTGCTCTATTACGGACACGACCTGGGCTCATTACGCAACAGCCGCAAATTCGCCCTGACAAATGACCCCGAGGATGCGGAGGCGGCGGAAGAACAACGAAATTTGGAAGACGAAATTTGGAAAGCCGTCGATGTCATCTACTATCCCTCGCATGTGGAAACCGAAGAGGTGGTCAGGCGCTTGCCCGAAGCCTGTGCCCGAACCCTGCCGCTCAATATTTACGAACCTCGGACCAATCATTATTCATCCACCGTAGCCCAAAGAAAAGATCTGGTATTCGTGGGTGGTTTCGGACATCCGCCGAATGAGGACGCGGTACTTTGGTTCCTCGATAACTGCTGGCCAGAAATTGAGGAGGCATTGCCGGAGGCGCGTTTCTATTGCGTGGGCAGTAAGCCAACCGAAGCCTTGAAGGCTAGGCAGAGCAAAAGGATATTGGTCACCGGATGGGTTTCGGACGAAAAACTGGAAGAGATCTATCGGCAGGCCAGGCTCGCGGTTATTCCCCTACGCTACGGCGCGGGCATCAAAGGCAAGGTCATTGAGGCCTTGTGGCACAGTGTTCCCGTAGTCATGAGCACCATCGCCGCAGAAGGTCTTCCGGGCGTCGAAAAGTGCGCATTGATTGAGGATAGCCCGGATGGATTGACCGCGAAAATCCCAATGCTCTACAATAACACGGCTGAGCTACGCCGCATGTCCGAGCAATGCGAGCAGTTCATCCGCGAAAATTTTTCTGAATCTGCGGCGATCTCAGTCATAAAACAGGGTCTGGTAGCCGGAGAGCCGACTTTAGCTTGCGGGCACCCAACGTCTGAGTGACTGTTCGACAGCCTCGTGCACCTCCGTCATGCGGATCCCCGCACGCTCCAGCTTGGACGTATCCAGCACGCAATTTGAGCGTGGTGCCCTCGCCGCCTTCGCCATAAAATCGTCCTCGTTATCGAAGAACTCGTAATTCTTGGTGCAAACACCGGTTTTGCGAATCAAATCCACGACCTCACTGGTCGTCACCCGCCCAGGGTTTGTCACATTGTAGATACCCATTGGGATCCTTTTCTCCCAGCATTCAAAGGTTGCCGCCACAAATTCGTGCAATTGCGAGAGCGAATTGGTCGCCTCCAAAAGCTTCTGGTAGCGAATTAATTTCGTGAGATAATTCCGGGGATTTTCATGGTGATCGAATGGAATTCGAAGGCGCCAGATATAGCCATTAGGACTGGAGTCGTGCCCCCATAAAGGTCGGTCCTCTGCCGGAATTTCCCGATAGCCCAGAGCTTCTTCGCCCAACGCCTTGGTGCCACTATAAAAGCTGCAATGATTTTGACGGAATGAGAAGTTCGGCGGATCGTCCTCACGGAAACCGCCTCCGCCGGGACGGGTACCGGAATAGATACAACCGGAAGAAACGTGGCCCCAACGAACCCCGGCTTGTCGGCAGGCCTCTTGAACAGTGCCCGGAAAGACGGCATTCCCTGCGAGACACTCTGCTTTATGATCCTCGCAGGCATCCACATTCGGCTTCCCGGTATATCCCGCGGCATTAATTAAAAACTCCGGTCGTATTTTCTTAAGAAAGCCCGATAACGGCTTGAGCTGTGTGTAATCAACATCCTTCCGGCTTAACGCCGCGTAAGAGATATTTCTGGATTCAAAATATTGGCAATAGGCCGAACCCACGTAGCCGGTGGCACCTAGAATTATTATCATATACAATTGGATCGAATTTTAAAGTTGGATTCTGAGCGGTAAATCTTGTGAAAAAACAATAAAAACACTGCTTTAACCAGCTTTTGAATGTTGAATCTCCAAAACCGGTCGGCGTAGCGGGCGAGATATTCTGGTGGCCATTCAACCCGCCCCCACCGCTCGGTGCAGGCTCGCCACTTTTGAAGAAATAGTTCCGCGTTCTCAACTTTATATTTATATCGTCCCGAAGATGCGGAAACATGATGATAAATTACGCTCTTGGTTGACACTAAATTACGAAAACCTTTGGCCCGTAGCTTGAGGCATAAGTCGATATCCTCTGAGCCATTGATAAAGGCCTCGTCAAACCCACCCACCTGTTCGAAAAGTGCGCTGCGAACCAACAGGCAAGCCGCAGTAACGGCATTCCATTCAAGAAATTGCTTCTTCGGGATTCTTTTTTTCCCTTTTCGAGAATGACCAGGTTGACCGTCCAGTTGGAAGAATACCCCTGCATGATCGATCAAGCCGGTTTTGGCGTTCAGCTGTATGTTCCCGACGGCACCAACGTCATCCCACGCATCAAAGGCTGCCAACATAGGCTCGAACCAGTCGGCGGTCAGTATGAGATCGTTGTTCAGAAAAACAAGCAATTCACCGGAGGCCAACCGTGCCGCCTGGTTGTTGGCTTTGGCAAACCCGAGATTTTCGGAGTTGTGGATGATAAGGTAAGGCGGGGTCTTGAGCGTTTCCAGGAACTCCCGGGTGCCGTCGGTGCTGTTGTTATCGACTATGATGAATTCAAAATCCTCAACCGCCAATGGAAGCGTGGCTTCAAAGCTCTTGATCATCTCCATGGTAAACTCGACCCCGTTGTAGGTCGCGGTTATGAACGAGATTTTCATCTTGAACTCTAATCGGCCCGCGCACGTGAAACAAGGAACTTCAGGTACCGACCGTAACTGGATTTACCAAGAAACTCAATCTGCTTTTCGAGGGTGCCCCGGCTAATCCACCTATTTTGAAAAGCGATTTCTTCGAGACAGGCTATTTTCAGACCTTGCCGACTTTCCAACACATGGACGAATTCCGCCGCCTCAAGCAGACTGTCGTGGGAACCGGTATCCAACCAGGCGGTTCCGCGCCCGAGTGGCTCGACGTGCAGACTACCTGCCTCCAGATAAATGCGGTTTAGATCGGTGATCTCCAACTCTCCCCGCGCCGAGGGCTTCAGCTCACGCGCATAGGCGACCACGTTTTGGTCGTAAAAATAGAGCCCCGGGATGGCAAAGTTCGACTTGGGCACCGCAGGCTTTTCTTCGATCGAGAGGATTTTGCCGCCGTCGCCGAATTCCACGACCCCATAATCGGAAGGGTTCGCAACGTGATAGCCGAAAACCGTCGCCCCCTGTTTCCGTTTGTCGGCGGCACGCAGGGCTAAAGTAAGATCGTGCCCATAGAATAGATTATCCCCCAAAACCAACGCGGCCGGTTCGTCCCCGGTTAAAAACCCATGCTCCCCGGCAATGGTAAATGCTTGCGCCAAGCCATCGGGATATGGCTGCTCGGCATAGCTGAATTGCAAGCCGAATTGCCGACCGTCACCCAGGAGTTTCTTAAACAAGGGAAGATCATGCGGCGTTGAAATGATCAAAATTTCCCGGATGTCCGCCAGCATCAGGATGGAAATGGGATAGTAGATCATCGGCTTGTCGTAAACCGGCATGAGTTGCTTGGAGACGGTAATCGTTAGCGGATACAGGCGGGTGCCGGAGCCGCCGGCTAGAATGATGCCTTTTCGTTTCACAGGATAGTTTAAGTTTTTAGTTTTTAGTTTTTGTTTTACGGCTGTTTCAGGCTGTTTCTCAGGCCGTTGATCATTTTTGAGATTTCAACTACTCCCCAGCCGCTCAAGCCTATACTCGCCGCTAAGTATGTTTTGGGTCCATTCCGGGTTCTCGAGATACCACTGGACGGTTTTGCGAAAACCTTCCGCGTGGGTTTGCTTCGGACTCCAACCCAAATCCCGCTTGATCTTGCTTGCATCGATGGCGTAGCGCATATCGTGCCCGGGCCGGTCGGTGACAAAGGTGATCTGGTCGCGGTATGATTTGCCGTCCGGGCGGGGTTTGATCTCATCCAGCAGTCGGCAGAGCATTTGCACCAGATCAATGTTTTTTTGCTCGTTGTTGCCTCCGATATTGTAAGTTTCGCCGACCGCCCCTTTCGATATGACAGCGTAAAGCGCATCGGCATGATCTTCGACGTAAAGCCAGTCACGAACATTCTCTCCCCCTCCGTAAACTGGAATGCTTTCGTCGCGAATGGCTTTCAGAATGACGACCGGGACCAGTTTTTCCGGAAATTGATAGGGCCCGTAGTTATTGGAACAGTTTGTTACGAGAACCGGAAGACCGTAGGTACTCCCCCAAGCCCGCGCCAAATGGTCGGATGCCGCCTTGCTCGCGGAATAAGGCGAGTGCGGGTCATAGGCGGTCGTTTCCGTGAACAGACCCGTTTCTCCGAGCGATCCATAGACTTCGTCGGTTGAGACGTGAAGAAAGCGGAAGGTTTCTTTGGAGGGCTGAGGGCTGACACCTGAGACCTGAGAGTGTGTTTGTCTACCGTTAGAGTTTACGTTTACTTCTTCACCTTTCTCCTTCAACTGACTCTTGTCTGGCAGGCTCCTCCAGTGGGCAAGGCTCGCTTGAAGCAGGTTATAGGTGCCGCCAATGTTGGTTTCTATGAAAGAACCGGGACCGTCAATGGAGCGATCCACATGGCTTTCTGCAGCAAGGTGCATCACCCAGTCCGGCTGAAATTTCTCAAACACACGGTTGACCGCGTCGGCATCACAAATGTCGACCTGGGCGAA
Source organism: Verrucomicrobiota bacterium (assembly GCA_009908325.1). Taxonomy (GTDB): domain Bacteria; phylum Verrucomicrobiota; class Verrucomicrobiia; order Opitutales; family Coraliomargaritaceae; genus Thalassobacterium. The sequence goes on from JAAAPI010000072.1 coordinate 13,864, forward strand.
CTCGTAACGGGTATGATCGGCTAGATCTTTCAACGAATTATGGTTCCCCGCATAGGTGAGGGCGTCCAGATTAAGGACTGAGTGGTCGGTTTTATTAACTAAAAATCGAATGAGGTTGCTGCCGATGAATCCGGCTCCGCCGGTGACCATTACTTTCATGCGTTTATTCCTTACCCTGATTCGTTTGATTTATGATCCAACACGAGTTCCATAGACCTGGCTGAATTTACCACTAGTTGAGGCGAAGAGAGAAAGCGGCTAACGAGGATTCCCCTTTCTATGAATTTAAAGAGCTAGAGCTAGTCTGTGGATGAGCAAGAAAAATCCCTGCTGGCATGACTTTCCACGACCAGCCTACCGTTTCTTACGGACCGGGATAACCACCCACCGCCTCCTGGCTGTCGATAATGCCCCCTTTGCGCTCGCGAACCGTCGCCACGATTCGCTTGTCGATGGCATCGCGGTCCCATGGGCGCGCACCGACGTTTGGGAGGATGTGTTGCTCCAGCTGTTCGGCGGGAAGCGGCTTGAGTCCGGCTGGCCAAACCGGTTTTTCTTTGAGTGGCCGAACCATAATGGTGCGCGTGCGCACCTCCCGTCCTTTCCGGTCGTAGGCTGCATTATCTTTCAACCAGGCGCGCCCGTGCCGGCTTACAAGTGGCATGGGCCGTAGCCCGCGCGTATCCGGTCCGTGCCGTAAAACATTGCCGACGATCGCCACTTCCGCGAGTCTCGGACGGGGATTGAACTCAAAGATTTGTAGCGGGGCGTAGCCGAGCTGAATCGCATTCGAGGCCGGATTATAGATCAGATTGTTCACAATCACGCCGCTGGTGTTCGACTTGAAGTAGGGGTTGCGCTCATCGTTGTGCGCATAGAGGTTGCCAATAACGGCAATTTCCCGGCAAAAATCGTGTATTAAAGTGCCCTTGGAGTGCCGCCCACTCGAATGAGTGGAATCGTGCAAGCATTCGGCAATCAGGTTGTTCTGCAGGGTGACCCGCCGACTGGTGCCCTCCGGCCCATCAAAGCGTGAGCCGGAAACGCTTAAATTCTCATCGGTCGACCACGTCAGTGAGCAGTGTTCGATTATAATGTCGTGGGCATTGGGTCCACTGGTCGTTATTGAATAACTTTGAATACATCCTCTTTCAAACTTTACTGCTGGCTACTAGACAGGCGAGCTTATTTTACTCCAGCTAATTTGGAAAAAGAATGAATCCGGAGCCGGTCGGGCCAGTCGAAGCGGTCAGGCCGACACTGACGCGCGAGCTCGAGCTCCGACGCTACATTGGCTTGGTCGTAGTGTGCGAGCTCGCTCGCGCTGGTGGTGCTGTTACTGTTCCTACTTGCCAACTCGAGAGAATACGGATCGTGAGCGAGCCGGGGTCGACTCCCAGACAAGGTCGGGTCGACACTCACACGCGAGCCGGAGCAAGCTCCGACACTACACTGGCTTGGCTGTAGCGCTGGTCGTGGGGCTGTTGCTGTCCCTGCCTACCGACTTGGGAAAAATGCGGGATCGTAAGCGAACCGGAGAGAAAGGACATGCCCTGTGAAAATCACCATTGCAGCCAACGGACCTTTTAAAGTCGCAGTGGAACACCTTGATACGTCACTCTCGCCGATAGAACAAAAAAGAAAGATTGTGTGAAGCGCACTCTGCGCCTGCATACATTAATGCCCTTTTCCTTCGCGAGCCTGGTAATCAGCTGAGATCCACTTTTATGAAAATCCTCTTCGCTTCAACCAATCTACCCGACCCGCCCCATAGCGGTGGCGCGCAGCGGACCGAATTGCTCTATCGTAGTCTGTGTGAGATTGGCTCGGTCGAATGTGTGTTTCTGTTACCGAAGTTGCCGACGCCAACTGAACAGGCTGCTTTGCAATCGAAATATAACATCAAGTATATCCTGACGACGCAGGAGATCACCGACCGTGTTAGATTCAAATTATTGCATTCGGTCCTACCGCCTTCCGTGTCTTCCGACATTCAGTCGTTTTTTCAGGCCGGTCGACACCGTTGGCGCCCCTACCAACCGGTCACCCGTCTCTTTCGCAATCTTGGTCAATACGACCTGATCGTCGCCCGGTATCTGCAAGTGGCCGCAACCTTCGATCTTTTTCGTTCGGATCAACTGATCATTGATCTAGATGACTACGATCCGGACCGTTTGGAGCTGAGAATGGACCGAAGCAGCCTCTACAAACAGCTAACACTGAAACGCTCAATGCACTTTTCCCATCAGGCCCATAAAAAGCTCTTGAAAAAGGTGCGTTACACTTGGGTTTCCAATCCGCATGACCGGAAGCATCCCGGTCTGGAGACGGCCCGGACACTCCCGAACATTCCTTTTCCAGACTTTCTGGACCAAAGGCCCAAAAAAACCGCTCCACCGAAAAAAAAACCTTATTTTCTCATGGTTGGCAGCATGAATTACAGCGCGAATGTGGAGGCCGTTGATCAGTTTATCACGAACTGTTGGAACAAGCTTATCGAGTCCTTTCCCAAGGCTGAGTTCCGTATTGTCGGAAGTAATATGGACGAAAAACAGATCGCGCATTGGGGCGCTCATCAGGGGATAATCCCTATAGGTTTCGCCGATGATCTCAGCAGCCTCTACAACAATGCACTTGCCGTTGTCGCTCCGATTCAATTTGGGGCCGGGACGAACATAAAAGTGCTCGAAGCTGCGGCTTTTGGTTGCGCAACTGTTCTCACCCCGGTTGCACGACGGGGGTTTGAGAGGCACCTGATTCACAAAGAATCCTGCCTCGTGGCTAAATCAGACACCGAGATTACCAAATATTGTAGCGATTTGCTGCGCGAGCCCGAACTCGCAGTGCGCTTAGGCCGCAATGCCCGGGCTGAGGTATTGCGTTACTTCAACTACGATACGTTTTGCACCTCGGTCCATACACTTTGCCAACGCGCCTTGGCCGGATAGAGCAGAATAGACTGTTTCCCATCAGTTTCCGTCGACAAAAATGCCCCACCCTGGAAGGGTGGGGCATTCGAGAAACTCCTTGCGCTGGGCTAGGGTCGGACCCATTCCCACTCGCCATCACTTGTCATATAAAGCCAAGCACCATAGCCATTGTTGTTTGAGGACACCCACATCCATTGGGACGCGTCTTGGTTGTAGAAGAAACCATTCAACGTGGAACCGCCCCACATCCAAGTGCCCAGGTTATTGGAGAAGAGCCAAACTCCATCAGGAGTTCCCGATGGGCTCACATAGACCCAACCAAAGTCGCTGCTGAAGACCCATGGCTCCGTCGCACCGCTATCGGAAGCGAACGATCCGAACCAATCTGAACGATACCAATCAGAGCCCAGAGGGTCCGACCCCGCAAGCGCGGCGGGTAGAGCCGTGCTGGACTCAATGCCCAGATATTGAACGAGAATCTCTTCGACCGCCGCTTCCAGGGTCATGCCGTCAAATTGCGCAATCCGTTGGTCGGTCGGGTTTTGCTCTAAAAGAGCCGCGATGAGCAGCGCTAGCTTGAGGTCTTCTTTCGGATCGTTCGGTATGCCGTAGAGATGAACCGCTGATAGCGGTAACCCACCTGGACCGCTGAAATTTGTGTTTATATCATTATCCAATGCGAATTGGGTAATATAGGTCACATTATCACCATTATAGCCGGGAACCGTCAGACCCCCCCCGAAAGAGACGTCGGGACCGTTTTGTGAACTGAATAAGCGGTTTTCCGCCTGCGGAGTCGGGGCAACGCCGCCGTGCTTATTCTTGAAAGTTTGAATCATGAACCCACGCTGCGTGTTCAAAGCACTGAAACGGATTTCGAATTCTGGAATCAAAGCTGCGGTCAAGGCATTTGCATCCGTGATGCCGCTCCCGCCCTCCAAGAGATCATCGAGTGCCTGCGCAAGCTCGTCATTATCCGGCCAATCGCCCGTCATCGTACGATAAATTAGCATCGCCACTTCGGTCGTTTCAACGACAGACGAATCTAGTAGCTCAACGAGGTAAGCAGACCTTGACTCGAGTGTTCCATCAAGCACCTGAAGCCCGTTTTCAGACTCATTATCGGTTGGCGCTCGACCTAGAATTCGTTCGAAAACGTCTGTGATGAAGTCTTGATCACGAGTTGCCGGATCGAATTCAAAAACCTGAATTCGTATAAGGTCGTCAGGTGAGACATTAACGACCGTCTGACCAACATTTGCGCGGTATACGGCTCCAGCACTGATGTCGACGTTACCGGTCAAATTGATTTCGTAATCAAAACGATACGTATCCAAATCCTCCGTCGAGCTGAACACGGATATCCCGTTCACGAAGAAGTCAAATCTCTCGAGCGTGAAGTTCGACAGGAACAGGTTGCTTCCTGCGGTTGAGCTGATTGTGGCTTCAAGAGTCACCACATCGGAACGTGAGAACTCAGCATCTGCTCCAACGACAGGGCGAGTCAGATTGACAATAGGTGTATCAAACGGAACCACCTCTGTTGTTAGTGAAACGACAGAAGAAGACGTCTCATTTCCCCGCCTATCTGTCGCTACAGCGAATATTCTCAGGTTGTCAGCACCTTGCGGAGTGATTTGAGTTGCGAACGGGGGCGAGGTTATCTCGGCGCGTTCAACACCGTTCACGAAAAACTTAACCGAGGCAATCGACTGTTGATTGAAGGTATTCGAGGACGGATCGAACCCTAGAGCCCCAGCGCTAACAAAGAACGGTGAAGTAACTGAGACGGTATCCCCGCTCGTTGGGTTTGTGATGGTAATAAATGGCGGGTTGGGTTCAAAATCTTCGATCGGGACGATTGTATCACGATCAAAAACAAAGATGTCTCTGAAATTGTTCAAATCCAACGGCTGCCTGTTTGTCTGGTCGAAGCGCAGACCGCCTGTATTGACGGAGTCGGTAGCAAACGAAATGAAACGACCATCCCCACTGACGGCGGGCATACGGCTCGATGCACTGTCAGCTGTATTGAGTAATTGATTGGTTGGGTAGCCAAATCGGTTAACGCTCACGCGCTCAGTGTTGGAATTTTCCGGTTGGTCCAGGTTGCCCGAGCCATCCTGATCCCGGTCTCGGTAGTAAACATTCGATCCAAAGCGTAGAAGCGGGCGAATCACCTCTCCGACGCGTGGCGTGTTTCGGTCGGGTTGAACTCCATTTTTCACGAACCGCTCCCCTTCTTTGACGACGGACAAGTTACCGGCGAGTGACCGGAAAGCAATGATGCGTCCGGTGCGGTCCATTGATGGCTGCAAGCTACCCTCCGCGATGTTGAACGGATTCGTAAGATCTGCTCCGAGAATATCTTCGGCTTGAGTCCCACCTCCCGCCATCGCACTCGTCACAATCGGGGGCGTTACGGGAGTGGCCGCCTCCACCACGATTGGTTGATTCCCCTGCACACCCGGCACGGTGTTAAAAAGCAGGATAGACGGTTGGAGCCCATCACGACCTAGATTGAAGAGGAGCCCGCTCCCGAGCGGTGGAGCCGCTGGAGCTCCGGTCGGCGCATCGCTCGGGTAAGCGACGATATTCAAAGGGGATCCATTGATCGCCGCGGCTAAGTTGTCTCTCGTCTCTCCTGTGGTTGGACCGATGGGAACATTAACCCCAAACACAAATGTGTCTGCTGAAAAACCGTCGTTGAGCTCGATAGAATCCCCAAAAACGGGTTGGTTGAGAGGCGTATTATCATCATCGATTCCTCCGAAGAAAGAGATACGCCCCGATGCCACACGCGGATTACTAACGCTGGCACGCACGGTTTTCGGGTTTACAGGATCCGAATAATCACGAACGAAAATATCGCTCACCTCATTTGTATCATTTGCCACCAGATTGTCCGCTTCAGAAGCAAATGCGATTTGCAAACCATAGGTTGGCGTGGTCGTTCCTCCGTTTATGGCTGGCTCGACACTATCGCCATTGCCCGTAACCCCGGAGGAATCCACACTGACAAGCTCGATAACGCCTGCGGGCTGACCGTTAGGCTGAAGATCGCGTCTCCAGACTTGAGAAAGGCCAAGTGGATTTCCTGTGAAGTTGGTCGATCGAGAGGCGAAAACAACCGTCCGTCCGTCCATCGAGATGGCGGGTGTCAGAGTGTCCTGATTTGCGGGGAAACCACCGACAGTAGCGGATAGCAAGGTCGATGACGTATTGGCTACCCCATCGAATACACCACTGCCGGATAGATCACGATTGTGCACATAGGTTTGCACCCGTGGTGAATTACCTAACTGAGCCCGGGTGAATAGTGGGTCCAGATTAGTCGCGATTGACTCAAATACAACAAGTCTTCCGTCCTCACTGATGTCGGGCTCAAAGCAGCTCCCATTCGCGGGCTGACCCGAAGCATTAATTGAGACCCGCGTCGTCCGCTGCAGTGCGCGATCATAAACGAAAATTTGGCTGCTAGCCCCCTGAACTCCCTGAACCAAGTTAGCGGCGAGGGATTCGTAAACAATAAACCGGCCATCACCGCTAATTGCTGGGTTACGGCTATCCCGATCACCCAAAACTCCCGTGTTGTTCCGACTGATCAAACGTATCTCACGGGTCTCGCGATTTCGCAAATAAATTTGTAGGCGCCCGTTTCCAGGACTCTCCGGGTCTAAGTTTGTGGATGATGACTGGAATGCAATCCATTTTCCGTTTGCGCTGGCGGCAGGCATGTCACTGAGACCGTTGGATGACTGGATCTGGTTTCCATCCAATGAGGTCTGTTCGCTGACTGGTTCTGTCGTCGTATCGCTACTGGAAACGATTCGAATCTGCGGCGTTAAATCTTGGACGAATATATTATCACCTTGGTCTCCAAAAGATGCATTCACGTCCTCTTCAATTTCAGTTATCTCTCCCAAACTATCCGAGTAGGCACCCACGAAATAGGTCCCAGCGTAGTTTTTCGGTATCAAAACCTCATAACTTACCACGACTGTCTCACCAATATCAAGAAACCCATCATCAGGTTGCGGAACGTAATCGCGCCCAAATGAATCTGCGAGAGGCGGTGCTGTATCGGCGACCCGAACCAACCTTACTTGAGAATTCCCGTTCACCGAACTGGTCAAATCTCCGGTCATTGTGAAGAATCCGAGCATGAAATCGTTGTCCCGGTCAATTGAAGCATCGTCGGAGAGAAACAACTCGGTGCGGAAATCTTCGTCCGCCGTGAGTGGACGGATAATTTGCGTTATCGGTGGAATGTTTGAGACGAAAGCCGTTACCTGAATGATATCACCGCCCCGATACGTTCCCGGAGGATAAGTAACATCGATGACCTGGAGGTTTGATGGAACGTCTACTTAAAGGGGATCGGGGGCGGACCAACCTCAATCGTTCCTGCGGAACTACCAGACGGATCGGAATGCTCGTAACTCAAATTACCTGTGATTTTATAGCCAGGAGCTTCGGCGCTGTGGAGGGTGCCATCTTCGGGGATTGTCACAATGCCTGTAAAGGTAAATGAATCACCCGGTTCGATCGTGCCGGAGCTAGAGGTGAGCCCTACAGGAATAGCCAACTCGTTGCCATAAATATCCGCTCCGGTTAGATCGCCCTCGAATCTAATGTTCGTCGCGATTTTTGCGGCGTTCCGAGCACGAACTTCTTGGCGCTCGGCCTGCGCGGCCGGTGTATCCGGATCAGGAACGGCCGGAACCTCTTCTAATTCCGCACCGTTAGTGACGGTGAAGCTAAAAGTGACTTCGCTGCCAACCGCGTAAGTGCCAGCTTGGCCCGTGATTTCGGATATCTGTATGGCCGGTTGCGCCATTGCACAGGCTGCGAGCAATGAAGACAGCCCGGTGAGCAGAAACTGTTTAAAAGTATACATAGGAATTTTAGAATAAGATGGGTTTGGAGTTCGGAGACAAGCTGGTCGACTCGGAGCGCTTCTTGGATTTCATAGGGGCTATCTACTTGTTCACAGTTTTCTAATCCGGGAACTATTCGGCATCTGCAGGAATGCTCCGGTTGACGGAGCCGGATGGCGTCATGATCGTGGGGTTTTGGAAGAGAGAATTCGCATTCACGTTCCGGTAGTTTTGACGTGCCGGTGAGCCCCCGGGACTGACCAGGTTGGCCGTGACAAAGATGAGCAAATTGCGCTTTTGGCGCGTTTCGCCCTCACTCCGGAACAATCGCCCGA
>JAAAPI010000269.1 GCA_009908325.1 Verrucomicrobiota bacterium
ATTATGACGACAATGAAGAGTAAGGATATGATTTTTTCTTTTTTCATGGCTAACGTCAAGATGTGGCACGTAGTGAGCGCAGCGAACGAAGTTGTCCACCATCGCCTTGATCGCTCAGCTTGGTTCGTTGGTCACGACACCAGATGTGGGCTTCGACATAGCAACCTGCCCAGCCATCTCTATCCTTATGTCGTTTGATTCGGTTTTCGATGTCGTGGTCTTGATACTCGGAAACAAGTTCTTGGAAGGTGAAGAGGCGGCCCCACAAAGGGTCTTCTTTCCAATTCTCAGGTGGCTGGTAGAAAAGGTGAGGTGGGTCTGCATCATACACGGTGGTCAAGTGAGAATGGTCAGGATACATAAATGTAAGCTCATGTTCTTAAAAATCGCTCACGCTGAGTGTCGTTTTCTGTCCTTCTCTAAACACGGTTAACGTTCGATCAAAACTACCCAAAATTGCAAAATAAGGTCGCGCAAACGGTGAGAATCCAAATTTTTCTGTATATGCTTTGATCAAAAGGTCATCAGCGTTTCGACGCCATTTCATGAAATCTGAACCGATGGCAAATCTGTTGAATTTCGTTTTTGCTTCCTGCTCAGTTTCGAAAAGGGCTGCGACGGATTCTTCATCGAGATCACATATGTTGAGGAATGGCCCATACTCTCGCTCGAAGTAGTGAGTTATGTAGGTGGGCGGATTCATCCTTTTAGCGATCGTCAAAGTGTATCACGAAGTGAAGCGCGGAGCGCGTAACGGAGTTGATACCACTGCCTTGATCGCTCTAGCTGCATAGTAGTCCAATCGCTCCAATCATGAAACCGATGATAAATGAAAACAGACTCGTATATCCAAGGATTCTATCGATTACCCCGTTCGTAACTCGTTCATCATCTCTGCTGATTAGTGTGTTATAGTCGAATTCTTTTCTGTCATGGGCTTCCACGTCTTTCTGCCATGCGTTGAACAATCGGGACATCGTTTCGTATGCATATGCGATCATAAATCCACTAGAAACAAGTCCTATAAAAAAGAATAGCAAGGCTAGCTTTGGAGGTAATGATTCTCTTATTTCATCAGAGCTGCCTATAAAGCTCAAAGTAGCTACTGCGCCGCCTGCATTTGTCAGCATAAGATACTTAATCGCTTCTTTTCCCCATTCTTTTTCGAGTTCATAAAGCTGTCCCCAGCGGGTGTTGATATAGCTCCGTTGCTGCTTCCACTGGAGATATTCTTCGTCTTTTCTTTCCATTTTATTTTTTCAGCGATCGTCGAGACCAGACAACCAGCCCAAGGGCTTAGTCGTCCTGTTGGTTTTTAGAGTTTTCGGGCGGGTTGTCTGGGTTGTCTGCGTCGACTGGTTCGGTCTTGTTTGCTTCCTCAATGACCTTCCGATTGTGTTCGTGGATTGCTCTTCTTCGCTCTGTTCGTTGCCCAATCCAAAGTCCAATAGCCGCAATCCATACGCCCATGCTCACTTGGCCGTAGATCGCCTGAATTGAAGTAATATGACGCATTCTTTCCCCTGGCAAGAAGTCTCCATAGCCAAGAGTAGTCCACGTTGTTACGCTAAAATAAAAGGCGTCCAAAACACCAATTTCTTCTTTCTTTCCATCATAATACAACCCAGACTTCCAATAGATGATCATAAACACGAAGATCATCGCAAAGATTACCTTCCATGTAATTGATAGGGACCCTTCGTAGTCTCCATTATTATCTCCAGCTGTGTTAAATATCGAGTAGATCAGTAAGGGGAATATCGGCAGCAGCAAGAGGCATGGAACTTCAGGAGGCAAAAAAAATGCCGATAGCGTAGCCAGAAGCCATAGAACGACCATTAAAAGGAGGTTTAGTGCTTGGGCTGCATACATTTTCTTTCTAGCGAACGTAAAGCGTAGTCGATGCGAGCCTAACGGGTCAATCGTGCAAATGGTTCTCGGGCTTTCCGGCGGCGGCACTCGCATTGACTACCGCGACTGGTTCGCTCCCTTCTCTACTGATGGTGTCCAGCTAGCGTCTGTCACAGATGCTATATCTTTTCTTACGGTAGCTTCGGCACCACCTCCCGAGTTCAAGCCGCCACCAAAAAGGACCTTGATCGACTCAATCACTGTAGCATCTGCCAAAACCTCTTCTTTTATTTCTTCTTTTAAGTAGTCTCTGGCAATTTGCACATAGGCTTCCTGCTCGTCACTTGGAGAGTAGCCATGCTTCATTCTATACTGACTATAAATCTGGCCAGCACTGAAAGCGATGACGACGAGGACGCATAGAGCAGTGATTTTCAGTAATTTCATTTTCTCAGCGATTAAGGTAGGACCGCCCGTTGCCGGACGGCCCCCTCGCAGATCCCTGCGTGCGGTTCTCCCGCACAGGGCTCCTCAGTCGGGACGCGCAGATTACCGATTAGCGATACGAGGGCGTGTTGAAGCTTAGACATTGAGTGTGGACCGTTCGTTTTTCTATGATGCGGGGATTCGGAATGTCGAGCGTTTTCCACATCGCCTTGAAGCCCTCCCAACCGTAGCTTTTCATCTGGCTGCGCTGGTTGAGTACCCGGTATATCGTATACCGGGCTGCGTTGAAGAACTCGCTCAACATCCGGGAGTTCCCGATGACGCCGTAGTAGTTGAAGTGACCCGTCAGCTTGCTGCGAAGCGTCGGCACCAACTGCTTGAGCGGACTGCTTCGCTCGCCGCGCAGCCATTCTTTCAGGGACAGGATCGCCGACTGGAACTTCTTTTTGTTGGTGCGCCGTTTGACCGTCGGCTTGCCGCGGGTGCGCGCCCAGTAGAAGTCGAAGCCGAGATAGACGAAACGCTTGCTCGACTTGAGGTCGCACCGGCTGAACCGCAGGATGCCGCTCTTTTCCGGTGCCAGTTCGAGAGAGAACTTCCCGAGTCTGTCTCCAAGTTCCGCGAAGAAGCGTTGCGCCTCGTCCCCGTATTCGAAGCCGACAACGAAGTCGTCGGCGTAACGTTGATAGGTCACCTGGCCTTTGCATCGCTTCGCGACCACGCGGGCGATCCACAGATCGAGCGCATAGTGGAGATAGATGTTGGCCAGCACCGGAGAGACAATGCCTCCCTGCGGCGTTCCGGTCGTCGGATTGAGCACTGCTCCGTCCTCCTCCATGATTCCCGCCTTCAGCCATTTACGGATCAGGCGGATAAGGTGTCGGTCGGCGATGCGGTGCTCCAGCATTCGGATCAACCAGTCATGGTCCATGTTGTCGAAGAAGCCTTTGATGTCGGCTTCCACGATCCAGTGGGCGCGCCCGAGGAAGAGTTCGTCGCGCAGCGCTTTCGACGCCTCGCGGGCCCCTCTTCCGGGACGGTAGCCCATGCTCTGGTCCAGGAAATCCGCTTCGTAGATTGCTTCGAGCAACCTACGGGCGGCCATCTGGACGATCTTGTCTTCCAACGAAGGTATCCCCAGAGGACGGAGCTTGCCGCCCGCCTTCGGGATGTACTTCCGCCGGATCAGCTTCGCCCGATAGTTACCGCTCGCCAGCCGGTCGAGAAGATCACGCAGGTTCGCGTCCAAGTTTTCTTCATACTTGGCGTAGCTCACCCCGTCCGCGCCGACCCCCGCGCTCCGCCGCAATTGACGGAAGCAGTCGTAGAGCATGCGTAGATCGATCTCCCGATACAACGATCGGAAACGGTACTTCGGGTCTCGTTTCGCTTTCTCGGTCAGTTCGAGCAGGGTGCGGGACACGCTCTTGGTCGGGACTTGCTTTCCCTGTGGAGCGTGAGTGCTTTGCTCACTTGACCCGACTGCCTGTTCCTTCCCCATGTGGTCGGTCCTACCGCCTCAGAGTACTATGACAGGTCTGACTCCTCCCCTCGCAATACCGACCTTCAGTCAGTTGGACCGGCAATCCCTTGCGGGTTCGGGGGAGGTCTCCCGGGTTCACGACGTTTCTTTGCACGCACGCCACAGCTACAGACCCCGGTGGAACCGCCGCGCACTCACCTGTGGCGCACACGACGATGCTGGCTTCGTCCGGCGGCTGCCGGATTACACGCTCGCCTTCCACGTCTCCTACCTTCTTACGGGGCTTATCATGCTTTGGGGAGCTTGCGAGACTCCTTGCGGCTTGCGGTGCTTCTCTGTCTACGCTTCGACGAAGCCGTTTCGCCATCCTTCCACGCCGCTGCGCGGCGCTTCCGGTTACGATCATTGAAGGCGATCCACCTGCTTTCAATGGCTTAGCTGACTTCATCGCAAGACTCGATACATACTGCTTGGTTGGGCTTTGTAGGATCAGGACTCTCACCTGATAAGAAACGTCGCGCTTTGCCCGGCGCACAACGATGAGGTCTGGCACGGCGCGTTAGCGACGTTGTCCAGCACCGTCTGGGTATGCCCGGCATGTTGATAAACTAATATGGTGAAAGTCCATTGTGAGAGACCTGAATAACAAACCAATCACTAGAGAAGCGCAAGGGCGTAGTCGTGAGGCTTCGTCTG
>JAAAPI010000298.1 GCA_009908325.1 Verrucomicrobiota bacterium
CAAAAGCCAATTTACCAGAGCGGAACCACCGCCTCCTTTTTGCGCAAAATACGTTACGTTATCTAGGGTTGCGGGCATACATGAAGGGAGCTCCCGGGCGGAAGAACTGTTGGGAACATTTGAGCTAGGCGCCTTTCAATGCGTACGGGTTCCTGATGCAGGTAAGCAGATAGGAAAATTTGTTCGGCGCTGTCTTTGAATATGGGTGCACGCCTCCTTAAAATGTCGTTGCATGGTTTCATCGCCCTTCGGCTGGGTATCTAGGATATTGTGCCGATTGCGGCTCAGGTCATATAAGCTGACCTTATTAGAAGCATTTCTGAGGCTCGCGATGATCCAATTTTTGTAAAGTAGTCCAAGTTGTTTGCGTCGAATGAGCTCGTTTTGACTTTGGGGTCGGAGAACGAGGCCTCCCCTCGGCGTTACCTCATAATGCGCTGCTGCTTCTGCAAGCAGTTTGGACTCATCAGGATTCCCTGTAATGACTGAAGGCGGACTGAAGCCTGTTTCGAGCGGAATCATTCGATCGGGTATTCTCGGGGCGTTGGGCCTCATGAACTGGGTGAGGTCAAGCCCCTCAAAGTCTTCTGATGATCCTCCAAGCACACTTATGATGGAAGGTGCGATGTCGATCAAACTCGCTCGGCCAGGTCTCATTCCGGCCGGGGGGCTGGCAATCCGCATGTCTCTGTAAGCGAGGGGCACCCTATGCTGTGTGATCGAAAATATATGAGTCCCATGGCCTGGGAAGAGCATCGTAGACGCAGCCGATGGTTTCTCTGATGTAGCATGGTTTTTGGTGTTACTGAAGAGCAGCGCTTGCCTTGCCGTTGAGTCAAAGGCGAATGCTTCGCCATGATCCGCCAGAAAGATAACAAAGCTATTCTGAAGAATCTCAAACGATTCCAGTTTGTCGAAGAGCGCCTCAACCTGTTGGTCTACCCGATTCAAGGTTTCGAGATAACGCGTGTATGATTGTCCCCCTTCTAGATGTTCATACTTGCCAGTTGGGCCGTGCGCCCAGGTGTAGGGCCAGTGAGGCAACTCGTAATGCACCGCGAGAAAGAGCGGCTTCCGCGGCGCTGATCGGAGCGCATCAGAAAGAAGCGCGTCAAACGTTCTGGGAAGATAGGTCGTGGCAACTGCGCGGTTCCCGTGGGAGTAGGGAAAGAGCAACCTCCCAAGATCGGTGTTTATGACAAAGTTCGCGAGCGGTGTGTCGTTAAGCGTTCCGAGCAGGAAGTCTCCGGCACCCGTTCTTGGACCTACGAGCTGATCGAAGCCATGTTCCAGGTCAATCGGCGCGAAACGCCGTTCATCCATGGCGAAGATCCTGTGGTACCCCAGAGCTGCCATCTTTTCCGGCAAACGAAGTGGTTTGTCCGCTTCTGACGTCGGAGCCAGATTGAATCGAATGCCATGCTGATGCGGATAGCGGCCATCAAGGATCGTCCACCACGACGGATACGATCGAGCCAGAGGCGTTATAGCCTCCTCGAAGACATTTGACCGCGAAAGATAGTCCGCTACGAAGGGCATCAGATTGTTCGGGCCACCGTAAGCTGGAACTGTTTCCGGTCGCCAGCTGTCGATTCCGACGATGATGACGTTGGGTTTGCTCCTGTCTTGGGGAAAATTTCGGGGTTTGATTTCTGTTTGCGTGAGGCCAAGCGACGCCAGAAGAACTAGGACGCAGACCGTAAGCGGAACCGCGTATGGTTTCCGGGCTAAGCGCGACCCCAGTTCTGCAACTCGAAAAAGCAGGCCGATTGTCAACCAGATGAGCAAGCATGAGGACAATGCGAATACCAACTTCGTTTCATGACCTTCGAGAATTTGTAAGGTCGTGAAGGACATTATGGTGTCCGGGAAATAAAGTTTGTTGGCAAGCACAACTGTAAAAACAAAAATCAGGAATATCAGCCAGTTAAGCTTTCTTGCTTCATTGTCAGACCCAGTAAGTCGGACTGCAGGTGACAGAGAGAGCCAGGAGAGAATAAAGCCGACGGAGAAGTGCAGCCCCAAGAACGAAGCCAGAAAGTAGACACACTGCAAGACCAAGACGATAGTGGCATCGTTCAAGCTTTGGATGATAGAGGGCGCGACCTTTTCTGAAGCTCCGATTGCGAGGTAGGTGAATGTGCTAAAGCCCAGTGCAACAAACCCCAGTAAGGAAGTCGCCAGAGCAATTGAAATATGCGTTCTTCTCACTTGTTCAGTTCCTGCAGGGCGGAGCCAATAAGGCAGCGCGAAGCAACTGTTTCGGTCGGATTGAGGCGGCCTCATTCATGCCTGCCCCGAGTGACTCTTGGTTCATAGGAGTTACCCGGCCAGTCGAGATGTTCATTTTCACGGTCGATCGCAAATTCTGTCCAATAACTGCGTGGATCGTGTCTGAAAAGAGGAGGCCAAGCTGCTTACAACGGATCAGGTCGTCGGTATCCTCGGGCTTGAGTACCAGTGTGCCATCCGTATTGACACGGTAGTAGGCGATGTTCTCCATCATTAGGGATGTTACGTCAAGCTCGCCAGTCAACAGTAATTGTGATGTAAATCCCGTTTCAAGGGGAATGGGACGGTCCGGCAGATTCCTGTCTCCACGCAGGAAAGGCAGCAATGAGATCCCGTCCAGGTTCGGTTCCAATTCCCGACCCAGTCGCTCCATCAGCGTTGGGTAAATGTCAGCGAGGGTCGCCCGTCCGGGATGCCGGCCTGGGGCCATGGGTGATTGGAAGTCCCTGAAAATGATCGGGATTCGGTGTTGTTCCAAGGACAGGAGATGAGTGCCGTGGCCTGGGTAGCTCTGGAGGGTGCCGGTCTCGTCTAGATTCTGGGGCAGATCGTAGGGAAGCTGGGGGTCTGGCCAGCCGAAAGTCATTCTTGGATCATGGTACGAGGAGAGATCTGTTTCAAATGCTTCCCCGTGATCGGATATCAGGAAAAGCAGGCTATTCTGGAGAACGCCGAGTTCCTCGAGAGTCGCCAGAAGGGCACCGACCTGCTGGTCTGCATGATGAAGTGTCTCTAGGTAATCGGCAAATTGCGAGTGGTCGCTAAGGTTGCTGTATTTGCCAGTGGGCCCCTCGGCCCAGTGATAGGGCCAGTGTGGGAGCTCGTGGTGCGCAGCCAGAAATAGGGGCTGATCAGAGACACGATTGAGCGCCTGGTCCAGCATTCGAGTGAAAGTCTCGGGTCGATACGTGACGTAGGCAGCGCGATTGCCGTGAACATGCGGAAAGATCTGCTTGCCCAGCCAGGTGTTGACTATGAGGTTGGTAAGCGGTGTATCCGCTATTGTGCCAAGCAGGAAATCTGCAGCGCCGGTATCCGGCCCAACCACTTGATCGAAGCCGTGAGTGATGTCGACATTCGCGAATCGCCGTTCATCCATCGCGAAAATTCGGTAATACCCCAGTTCGCCCAAAGAATTCGTGAGACGGGTCGGTGCGACGACTTGGCTTCTTTCGATCAGGTTGAAACGGGCCCCATGATTCACGGGGTGCTGTCCCGAAAAGACAGACCACCAGGAAGGGTATGAGCGAGCGAGCGAGGTCAGCCCTTCCTCGATGACCTGGGATTGCTGTAGCAGTGCATGGACGTTCGGCATGATCTCGGGGTTGCCGCCATGCGTGGAGAGCGTGTCGAGACGCCAGCTGTCGATGCCGATGATGATGATATGAGGTCTTTCGGGATCGCTGGAGATTCGTGGCGGCTTATCGATCAAGAGGAATCCCGCGGTGCAGGCAATCACGAACAGCGCAGCTCCACCCGTAAACAACTTGAACTTGCGGGTCCATTCTGTCAGGCGTGCTCTGAGACTCAAGAAGAGGCCTGCCCCTAGCGTCAGCGCGAGCACCCAGCCCAATGCCTGTACCAGGGCCGCTGGGGCCTGGGCGCCTGCTGATGGCGGCCAGGCGAACAGGGAGTGGTGGAACGCGATCGAGTTTTGCAGCCACGCCCAGACCACGAGGGCGGTGAACAGTGACCAGGCGAGTCTGACCGATGCCGGTTCTTCCCAGCCCAACGAATTCCCCAGGTGCAAAGCGAGGTGGCCTGCGATCCAGCCGCAGAGGAAATGCAACAGGGAAAATGCGACGCCGAATAAGGCCAGCTGCATCCACAGCGTTCCAGCGCCTTCCACGAGGCTCTGTATCACCGATGGGGCCACGATTGACTCGTCTGCCAGACCCAGGTGATGGTGCGTGCTGAAGGCTAGCGCGCACAGGCCGCCTGCAAGGAGCAGGAGGCCGAGCAGGGTTGGTAGTCTGCGTGCGGAACCAATCTTCATGGTCAGGCGTCTGTAGAGGCCTCTGTAAATGTCAGCGTTCAATCGCTGCTTGTACCGCGTGGCTACATTCGAGCAGGGGCCAGGCTTCTCCAGTGCGATGGTCGACCACCGTAGTTCCCGTTGACGCGAGGATTCTGGATAGCGTGTCGGTATCGAGTTCTTCCGCCCGGGCCTT
>JAAAPI010000228.1 GCA_009908325.1 Verrucomicrobiota bacterium
AATTTGGGACATGGGAGGCAAAAATGCCTCTTATGTCCCTTTAATTTTGCACCTGAGCTTGAACAACACGGGGCTTCGCCCCAGTGGGACAAGCTCTACCTAAAGGAGCGGGGATACGTAAGCAGCTTGCTTTAGCTGGCCGCATGGCGTTGGCGGGGCTGGTTTGAGTTGCCGGGCCCGTTGACCCCGCACCTGAAGGAGCGGGGATACGTAAGCCGCTTGTTTCAGCCGCCTGCATGGCGTTCTTGCAGCGGGTCCGGCAGGCGATGGCCGGTCGCTATGCCTTTTTCTTCGCCGCTTTTTTGGCGGGGCGGGGGGCGAATTCGAAGCCGATTTTGCCGCTTTCAAAGTCGAGCGTGAGCTTCGCCTTGAAGGGGCGCTTGGTGCGGCGGGAGACGAAGCCGTTCATCAGCGGCGTCTTGCCTTCGGTAAATAGCTTCTCGACCTCAGCGGGCTGGAGTTCTTTTTGCAGAATCGTCTTGCCGAGCCGGAAGCCTTCGGGAGCGTCGTCTGTTTTGAGCTCGGGCACGTGGTAGGCCTTGTCCGTCTCATAGAGCGTGGCCTTCGTCCCGTTTTGCAGAGTAAAGCGGCGGATGATTTGATCGTCTGTTAGGTCCTCCACCGAGTTGGGCTCGTCGGCATCGAAGACGAATTCGGTTTTCCACTTGCCGAGCTTACCGGTCTTCGAGACGGTCTGGCTGAGCTTGAGGGCGGCGCTGAACGGTTTGTTGAAGCGGGAGACGAAGCCGTCCCGTTCGGGCAGCTCTTTCGTGGTAACGAGTTCCTTCGCTTCGTCCTCGCTTAGCTTGCGTCCGGCGATGTGTTTGGAAATACGGAATGTGCAGGCTTCATCGCGGCATTCGTAGGTGGCGTCGGTTTGCTTGAGCCGGGGTGCGCCACAGGCCGGGCAGGGCACTTCGAGATCGGGAAAGCTGCGGTTGACCAGCGTCTTCATGTGGCTGCGTGCTTTTTCCACAACTTCTTCGGTGAATTGGTTGATCTCCCGCATGAAGCTGTCGCGACGGATTTGACCGCGCTCCATTTTATTCAGCTTTGCCTCCCAGTCGCCGGTCATGGAGGGGGAGCTGAGTGCCTGGATATCCATTTCCTCGCAGAGTTCGATGAGGCGCAGGCCTTTCCCGGTAACGTTGAGCTCCCGGCCCTCGCGGGCGACGTATTTCTGGCGGAGCAGGCCCTCAATGGTGGCGGCTCGGGTGGCGGGTGTACCGAGGCCGCGTTCGGCCATGGCTTCGCGCAACTCGTCATCGTCGATTAGCTTGCCGGCACCTTCCATAGCCGCCAGCAGGGTCGACTCGGTGTAGCGGGCTGGCGGGTTGGTGGTCTTGTCCTCGACTTCGATGGACTCGGTTTGAGCGTTTTCGCCCTCGTCGACGGCGACGAGTTCGTCCTTGCCCGCCGCGATCCCGGCCACGCGACCGTAAACGGCCAGCCAGCCGGGGAAGGTCAGGGTTTTGCCGTTGGTCAGGAAGGTATCTTTTTCCGTTCCGTGATTGATCGTGGTCAGCCGCTTGGTCACCTCAAACTCGGCTTGCGGGAAAAAGACGGCAATGAAGCGTTTGACCACCATGTCGTAGAGTTTCGACTCCTGCTCGTTAAGTTTGACGACGCGGCCCGTCGGAATGATCGCGAAGTGGTCGGAGACCTTGGCGTTGTTGAAAATCCGCTTATTGAATTTGATGCGGCCTTCCTCGATGGCATTGGTCGCCCACTTGGCGGTGGGGTGCCCGGAGCTGGCGAGGTCGCGCATGGTGCTGTGCACCTTGCTCATGTAGTCTTCCGGCAGGTAGCGGGAATCGGTCCGCGGGTAGGTCAGCATTTTGTGGCGCTCGTAAAGCGCCTGCGCGAGCCCGAGCGTGTTCTTGGCGGTGAAGGGCGCCTCGCGCTGGAGGGTGGTCAAATCGTAGAGTTGGGGCGCGATCTGTTTGGTCGGTTTTTTTTCTTCAGTAACAGTGCCGGTCTTGCCGACGCAGCGCTCGCGGATGGTGCGGGCCGCCGCTTCATCCCAGATGCGTTCGGCCCGGCCATGCGGTTTTTCCGGATCTTTTTTCCAGTTCAGGTCGATCCATTTGCCGGGATAGTTGCCCTTGGCCACAGCGAAGTCGGCATGCACCTCCCAGTAGTCCTCCGGCTTGAAGGCCTGTATCTCGCGCTCGCGCTGGGCGAGGATGGCGAGGGTGGGGGTCTGCACACGACCGGCTGCGGTGATGTTGAAACCACCGTGGCGGGAGCGGAAACAGGTCAACGCACGGGTCGAGTTGAGCCCAACCAACCAGTCGGACTCCGATCGGCACTTGGCGGCGTCGGCCAGATGCGTCATTTCATCACCGTCGCGCAGTTTCTGCCAGGCTTCCTGAATCGCTGCGGTCGTCATGGATTGCATCCAGAGGCGCTTGACCGGCTTTTTGATTCCGCCGATGTCCATGATGTATTGGAAGATCAGCTCACCCTCGCGGCCCGCGTCACAGGCATTTACGATGACATCGAATTCCTTCTTTTTGGCCAGGCCGAGCACGTGCTTGAGGCGGGCGCTGGTTTTTTCGATGGGCTGGAGTTCAAACTTTTCAGGGATGGCCGGGAGAACCTTAAAATTCCACGGCAGGTTTTTCCCGTTTGGCCCGGTCGGCATCTTCAGCTCGACGAGGTGGCCCACGGCGGATGTGATGGCAGCCTGATCGTTTTCAAAGTATTGAGCGTCGCGCGATTTTCCCTTCTTGGAAAACTTGCCGAGTTCTTTACTGAGGGCACGCGACAAGTCGGTCGCGACAGAAGGCTTTTCGGCGATAATTAAATATTTCATAAAGAATGATGGTGCAACAACTTTAGCAGACGGCCGTGATGTGCTGTTTTTTCGAGAGAAAGCGGTGATTAATTCTGGCGTCAATCCTCTTTCTGGTTTTTGAGATTCGCCACGTGATCCCTTTTATGCTTTTCTAACGTATGCGTCGAATCCGCAGAATTCGCTACAAGCTTGCTCGCGCGGCGGATGATTTTGCCCAATTTACGGTCGATGTCATCTACGACCGTCGGCATGGGCGCGGGGCCGAGGTGATGGCTAATTTCCTTTACGGGCTCTCGTTTGTCTTCAGTGCCATTGTGCAGTCGCGCTTGCGCCTCTACGAGAATCGCATCCTTCGCAACAAGCCGCTGGGCTGCCTCGTCGTGGTGGTGGGTAATTTGACAGTCGGGGGCACGGGTAAGACGCCCGTCGTCGAAAAGCTGGCCCGCACCCTGAACGAGCGCGGGCGGAAGGTCGCTATCCTGAGCCGTGGTTATAAAAGTAAGAAAGAGCCGCTGCCGAAGAAACTTTGGCGCAAGTTGAGCCATGGCGAAGAAGCCCCGCCGAAAATCGTGAGCAATGGAGAGGCGGTCCTGCTCGACTCTGAAGAGGCGGGTGACGAGCCCTACATGCTGGCCCGGAATCTGCCCGGGGTGGTCGTGCTCTGTGATAAAAATCGGGTGAAGGCCGGTTCCTATGCGATTCGGCGTTTCGGCTGCGATACGCTTATTCTCGACGATGGTTTTCAATACCTTCCTCTGAAGGGGCGGCTGAACCTGTTGCTGGTGGATACGACCAACCCGTTTGGGAATCAACATTTGCTCCCCCGGGGGATCCTGCGTGAGCCGATCAAACACCTTTCGCGGGCCAACTACATCTTTTTGACCAAGTCGGACGGCACGCGCGACGAGACGCTCCTCGAGCAAATCCGCGAGCACAATGCGGATGCGGAGATTATTGAGTGCGCCCATAGGCCACAACACTTGCAGGCAGTGCACGGCGACGAGCGACTCCCGCTGGAGGCATTGCAGGGGGCGAAAATCGGTGCGTTTAGCGGGATCGCCTCCCCGGAGAGTTTCGAAAGTATGCTCCGTAGCTTCGGTGCCGAGATCCGCTACAATCAGCGCTTCCTCGATCACCACCGCTTTACCCGTTATGAGATCGAGCGTCTTTACCGCAAAGCGGGACAGGCTGAACTCGATATGATCGTGACCACCGAGAAGGACGCGGTGCGGCTCTTCAAAGACATCGAAGCACCCGTGCCGATCTATTACTTGCGGCTGGAAATCGATATTCTTTCCGGCGAAGAGGATTTCGAAGGAGCGACCGAGCGCATTTGTGGCCCGCGCACGCAAGCGTCGTAACGGAAAGCTGCGATCCCGGGAACGCAAGTCTCCCGACTTGCTGTGCCAGCATGAACAGAAAGGAGCTTGATCTGGTATCCAATATGTCAAACACTTCGGATCTTTCCATAAATTAAAGATAATCCCAGAAACATGCCTTCCGAAACGGCCGAGTCCGAAATCAAAACAACCGACGCCAAGGTCCAGGACCTGGAGGTCAAAGACGCGCAAATAATCTTCAATTCCGTCTGGTCCAGTCTGGAAGAATCGATGGGCGAGAAGAACCTGCGTTTTCCTAAAGAAATCTTCTGGCTGAACGGGG
>JAAAPI010000235.1 GCA_009908325.1 Verrucomicrobiota bacterium
ACACCAGTTTCCGCAAAACATCCTCCGTTAGCGGCTCGCCGCCTTCGATCGTTTCCAAATCACCGTCGTAGCGGAATCGTATCGGTTCACCCACTTTCATGTGCATATCGGAAATACGTGGTATTCCATCAACCTCCAGCTCCGTATCAGCGAAACTACGAAGCAGATCAAACATACTATAGGTGCCTCCCTGGGCAGAGTAGACTTTCTTTTCGGGGTCAAATTCAGGCATATCCATCACGATTAGAAAGATAATCCTCCAACGCAAAACATTTAAAGTCGTCTTGACCGATATAAATCCCGTCTTGCACCCCCTGTCTTCAACATTAAGAAAAATATCGGTCTACAACCCGCATAAATAAAGGGTTTGGCTTTCAAAATGGGTGTCCCGCGGGTAAAAATGCGGAATGTTCGTCCGCAAAAAACGCAACAAGTCCGGGACAGTTAGCGTGCAGGTAATCGACAAGAGCGAAGGCTACCGAGTGGTAAAGTCGTTCGGTTCTTCCGACGACCCGGGTGAGATAGGCCGTATGCAGGAGTTGGCAAAGCTGTTCGTTGAGCAGCGGCAGGGGCAGTATAGTCTTTTTCCGGAGAATCACCGTGACCGAGCGGTGATAGCGGATTTTGTGAGCCGATTGGAGAACGCATCCGTTCGGACAGTCGGACCGGAGCTGATCTTCGGAAGGTTGTTCGAGGAGATCGGGTTCGCCCGGATCCCCGAAAAGCTTTTCCGTGATATTGTCGTTGCTCGTCTGGTCTACCCGAGCAGCAAGTTGAAAACCATCGACTACCTCAGGCGCTACGAGGGCAAGACGATGAGTGTGCAAGAGGTCTACCGCTTTCTGGATCGACTGAACGATCACCACGCCGAGCAGGCGAAGGAGATCGCCTACAGACACACTCAGAAGCTGCTCAAGCGCATCGGGGTGGTCTTCTACGACATGACCAGCCTGTATTTTGAAGCCGAGGATGAGGATGAGCTGAGGCGGATCGGCTTTTCCAAAGACGGGAAGTTCCAGAACCCCCAGATCATGCTCGGATTGCTCGTCGGTGAGAATGGCTATCCGATTGGTTACGATATTTTTGAAGGCAATACCTTCGAGGGGAAGACCCTCCTGCCAGTGCTTGTCGAGATCCTAAAGCGCTACCGGTTCGGCAAACCGGTCGTGGTGGCCGATGCGGCCATGCTGAGCAAGGACAACTTGGATGCGCTGGACGCGGGCAAGTTCCCTTTCATCGTCGCGGCCCGGCTCCGCAATGAATCCGAGGAGATGCAAAAGATCATTCTCCAACGCTGCTGCGGGCTAGTGGATGGGCAAGCCGTCGATATCGACCACTGCGGCGGACGCCGCCTGATCGTCAGCTATTCGGACAAACGCGCAAAGAAAGATCGCCACAACCGCGAGCGCGGCCTGCGGCGATTGCGCCAAGGGATACGCTCGGGGCGGATGACCAAGGAACAACTCAATAACCGAGGATACAACAAGTTCCTGAAACTCACCGGAAAGATCGAAGTCGCTGTCGATGAGGGTAAAGTCGCCGAAGCCCAACGGTGGGACGGCTTGAAGGGCTACCTGACCAATACCAAGCAGCCTGCCTTCGAAGTCATCGAAAACTACGGACATCTCTGGCAGATCGAACGGGCTTTCCGGATATCAAAGACCGATCTGCGCGTGCGCCCCATGTATCACCGCCGTCGACGCAGGATCGAAGCACACGTATTGGTCGCCTTCGTCGCATACACCATCTACAAAGAACTTGAACGACGCCTGAAGCAGACAGACACCCGAATCAGCGCAGGCCGAGCCGTAGAACTAACCCAGACCATGTATGAAATGAACTTCCGCTACCCGGATGATCCTGCCGATCAGCGCATCCTGCTCAAAATGAACGCAGAACAGCAGACCCTCTATGATTTGATATACTCAAAACGATCAGAGCTTCGGGTGTCCCAATGTTGAACTCAGGATATAAATCCCGTCTTGCACCCCGAGTTTGCATACACTTGCCTCTTTCTATATAGAACACGCTCACTCATGTCCAACAATCCCACAAATGACAATCCCTTCGATCCCATCGACGCCGCCATAGCCGATATCGCTGCGGGTAAAATGGTCATCGTGACCGACGATGAATCGCGGGAGAATGAAGGCGACCTCGTCATGGCGGCCTCCAAAGTAACGCCACAGGCCGTCAACCAAATGATCCTGCATGCCCGTGGCCTCATTTGCGTGCCGATGCTCGCCCACCAATTGCGCCGCCTGGGGATCAGCCCGATGGCTTCGGAAAACCGCGAATCACAGCAGACAGACTTTGCCATCTCAGTCGACGCCGCCGAGGGCATCACCACAGGGATCAGTGCCTACGACCGGGCCGAAACGATCCGGATTCTGAGTGACCCGAAGTCCGAGCCGGATCTCCTGGTGCAGCCGGGGCATGTCTTCCCCCTCCGCGCCCGACCCGGCGGCGTCCTGCAGCGAGCCGGCCACACCGAGGCGGCTGTCGACCTCGCCCAGCTGGCCGGCCTCAACCCAAGCGGCGTCATCTGTGAGATCCTCAACGAAGACGGCAGCCTCGCCCGCCTGCCCGACCTCATCCGCTTCAAAGAAAAACACGGACTCAAGCTCATCTCGATTGCCGACTTGATCGAGTATCGGCATACCCGCGATAAACTGATTGAGCATGTGCTCACCCAACCATTCGATTCTGATTTCGGCTCCTTCGATCTGCATATTTTTCGGAGCATCCTCGACAACCGCCAGCACGTTGCGCTCAGCATGGGCGTGCTCAATAAAGAGCCCACGCTCGTTCGCGTGCAGAGCGAGAACATGCTCAGCGATATTTTCCGTTCCTCTTCGCTGGGGGGCTTTAAAGCGCTCAACTCAGCCATGCAGCGCATTGCCGAGGCCGGACACGGCGTGCTCCTCTATATCGAGCAACCCCAGGGCGGTATCCGAATCATCGAAGGCGAGAATGAGGCCGACCTAAAAAATGTCGGCCCCACCAAAATGGACTTCCGGGACTACGGAATCGGGGCACAAATTCTCGTCGAACTCGGGCTTAAACGCATCCGACTTATGTCGAGCACCCAACGAAAAGTCGTGGGGATCGACGGCTACGATCTCGAAATCGTCGAGCAAATCGACATCTGATTACCCTTCCCTAGCTTTTCAAAGGATCGACGATCATCCGGCCCTGCCGGGCCGCTGCATAGCGCTGGCCTACATTTCTCCAGTCTACAACACGCCACCAGTTTTTGATATAGTCGCCGCGTCGATTCGCGTATTGAAGGTAGTAGGCATGCTCCCACACATCCAGGCCGAGAATCGGTAAGCCGGCTTTCTCCACATAGGTGCGCATAAGCGGGTTGTCCTGATTCGCTGTCTTGCTGATAAAAAGTCGACCACCTGTATCCACCGATAGCCATGCCCATCCACTGCCGAAGACACCCCCTGCGAGTTGGGAAAAAGTCTCTTGAAACGCATTGAAACTACCCCATTCCATGGAAATCGCCTTAGCCAAAGCCCCGTCCGGCTGCCCCCCGCCGCTCGGACTCATCACATCCCAAAAGAGCGCATGGTTTAAAGCCCCGCCGCCATTTTGGCGAACCCGCGTTTGCACGTCTGCGGGGACATCAGAAAGCTCACTCAGTATCGCGCCCAAATCACCACCGGGCATGCCCGCATCCTCCAAAGCGTCATTGAGCTTGCGGACATAGCCTGCATGGTGCTTCCCGTGGTGGATTTGCATGATTTCCTCAGAGACAGCGGGTTCCAGAGCATCCGCAGCGTAGGGTAAACTCGGTAGCTGGAAGCTGTCCACCTTCGACAGGTTTGGCTTTTTTCCTGAAACCAGGGTAGGCAGGAGGGTAGATCCCCCAGCACTAGCTACCAGCGTTTTCGTGAAGAAAGAACGGCGACTCAGTTTTTCATTCATAATTAATCAAATCAATTCCGAATAAGCCTCGGGCTTGAGCAGAGCACTCACTTGAGACGGGTCTTCCATGCGAATTTTGAGCAGCCACCCCGTCTTGTAGGGGTCCTGATTGAGCCGTTCGGGCTCGGTGTCGACCAGCTCGTTCGTTTCCAAAACCTCCCCGCTCAGCGGCATGAAAAGATCGGAGGCAGCCTTGACGGATTCAACCACACCAAAAGTTTCTCCCGTGGCGAAGGAGTCACCTGGCTCAGGGAACTCGACAAACGTGATATCTCCCAAGCTCTCCTGCGCGTAGTCCGTGATACCAACCGTAGCCGAACCGTCTTCATGCAGCTCTATCCACTCGTGGTCTTTTGTGTAATAGAGGGATTCGGGGACTTGGCTCATTCAGCAGTGATACGTCGTCTTAAAAACCGCCTTAAAAAAAAGACTTGGTGACTTGGTTGATGGTTGGTGGCTCGGTTTTAGTTTTCGACTAATACTCGGCGTCGAAAAAGTCGATAATCTG
>JAAAPI010000212.1 GCA_009908325.1 Verrucomicrobiota bacterium
TGACTATTTTGAGATCGCGCAAGAGGAAATGTATGGCGAGCCCTTCGGCATTCCACAGCCCGACGAATTGCTTCTCATCTCCTGGTTCACTGGAGGAGAAGTTTTTCGCAGTTGCGCCACCTGGCAACGCGGCCACGGAAAAATCGTCTATTTCCGTCCCGGGCACGAAACCTTCCCGACCTACCATCAGGCCGAAGTGCAGACGATCATTACCAACGCTGTCCGCTGGGTGCGTCCGACGGTTCGCATACCGGATGAGTGCCCGAATTCGCCCGCCTTGGAAGCGCTACCTGAAGGATAGGCTTTGGCCATCACTTGTTTACGAACCTGACGACCACAGTGCCCGGACCCGCAACGGCGCGGTCTTGACAAGTCAAGCCCCTACGAAGCCAGACCCGACAACACGACGACGACCACCATGCCAAAGAAGCCACAACCGCCCACCCGCGTCGCCATCATCGGGACCGGCGGCATGGCGAATTGGCACGCCCGCTACTTCAAAAAGACCCGTGGGTGCCGACTCGTCGCCGGTGTGGACACCCACCCGGGGCGCCTGAAAGCATTCACGGATGCCTATGCGATCCCGGAGGCCTATGGCTCCACGGCCGAGCTTCTGCTAAAATCAGAGATCGACGCCGTCGCCATCGTCACGCCCGACCCCGACCACAAAGCCATCGCGCTGGAATGCATCGCTGCCGGCAAACACCTACTCTGCGAAAAACCGCTGGCACTCGACTACCCGGATGCCAGGAGCATGGCCCGTTCCGCACGTAAAGCAGGCGTGGTCAACATGGTCCACTTTACCTACCGAAACTGGGCTCCATTACAAAAGATCGCGCAAATCGTGCAATCCGGGAAAATTGGCGAAGTCCGCCACGTCGAGGCTAGCTACCACCAATCCTGGCTGGTTAGCAAGCAATGGGGCGATTGGCGCACAAGTGACAAATGGCTCTGGCGCCTTTCGACCAAGCACGGTAGCAAGGGCACTCTCGGCGACGTGGGGGTCCACATTCTTGATTGCGCTACATTCCCCGTCGGCCCGATCAGGGAACTGTCCTGCAAGCTGAAAACCTTTCGCAAAGCGCCACGCAACCGCATCGGCACCTACAAGCTCGATGCCAACGACAGCGCGATCCTCACCGTCGAGTTTGCCAACGGAGCCCTCGGCAGCATCCAAACCACCCGCTGGATGACCGGCCACCTCAACCGTCTATTTCTGAAAATCGCCGGGACCCGGGGCAGCGTCGCCTTCGATTCCAAGCTCAGCGAGACCGCCTACCAGATCTGCACCGGTGCCGACATCGAGACAGACACCTGGCAAACCATCGAAGCCAAAGCCACCCCCTCCATCCACGCCCGCTTCATCAAAAGCATCCGCACCGGCCAGCCGGATCAGCCCGATTTCGCCCGCGGTGCCGAGATCCAAAAACTCCTCGATGCCAGTTTTAAATCAGACGACCTGCAGCAGCCCGTTCGCATTCGCTAATGCTTTCATCGAGGCACCCAAGGGCCTTTAAGGGCATTCACCCTTGGATCGCAAGACCGCGAAAGCAATTGACAAATGCCAAACGATCTACCATAGAAACTACCATGTCACTTACCATAGACAAAGCCGGGCGACTGGTGATTCCAGCAGCCCTGCGCCGTAAGGCTGGTCTGAAGCCGAACACACCGCTCTCCGCTACCTATGAAAACGGCGCAATTCGTATTGAGCGTGACGTGCCCGGTCCACAGATAAAACAACGTGGCACCCGCCGTATCGCTGTCCCAAATCCACGAAACGTGGAGTCTGAGGCGAATGTTGACATCGCGACACTCATTGAAGAGGAACGCGAGCGATGGCCGTTATGAACCGGCCTTTTCTCGACACCAGCATTCTGATCGGTGGTCTGATCGACTTTGGCGAAACCTCGCGGGCACCCATCGAGTTGCTCGACCGCATCGCCGAGGGCCACATCGCTGAGCCTGCGACAGCCTGGCACTGCTGCCTCGAGTTTTATTCGGTCACCACGCGACTCCCGGAAGAATACCGCTTACCACCTGAAACAGCCAAAGCATTCGTTCTGGAAGAGATCGTGAAGCGGTTGAGCATCTGTGCGCTTGACCCAGTTAGCCATGAAATTTTTCTCACCAACGCTGCTAGACAAGGCATACGTGGCGGTCGTATCTACGATTTTCATATTGGTTCAATCGCTCTTAAGGCAAATGCTTCCGTCATCATCACTGAAAACAAAAAACACTTCTCAAACTTCGAAAACACTGGCACCCCCGTTCTAAATGCACAGGAGTTTCTTCGAGCTCTTTAAATGCAAGAACTGAAACGTTCTCATTCCTAATTTCTTCTTTCCTCTCTCTAATTTCTCCCATGTCCGCCGAATACAACGAAGACTCGATCAAATCCCTCGACTGGAAACAGCACATCCGCCTGCGCCCCGGCATGTATATTGGCAAACTGGGTGACGGTTCGTCGTCCGACGACGGCATCTACATCCTGCTCAAGGAAGTCATCGACAACTCGATCGACGAATTCGTCATGGGCAACGGCAAGGTCATCGAGGTCAACATCGACGGCACTCACGTGGCCGTGCGCGACTACGGGCGCGGCATCCCGCTGGGGAAGCTCAAAGACTGTGCCTCCAAGATCAACACCGGGGCGAAATACGACTCCGAGGCCTTCAAAAAGTCCGTCGGCCTGAACGGAGTCGGCATCAAGGCGGTCAACGCCCTTGCCTCCGAATTTGAGATTAAGGCCTTCCGTGAGGGGAAGACCCGCAGCGTTCGCTTTTCGCAGGGCGAATTGCTGCATGAAGACGGCAAGGACCAGCCCGCCGCTGACGCCAAAAACGGCACAGCGCTGCGCTTTGACCCGGATCCCGAAATCTTCGGCGGCATCCGCTTCCGCGACGACTACGTCGAGGATATGCTCTGGAACTACGCCTACCTGAACAGCGGCCTGACCATCGTCTACAACGGCAAGAAATTCAAATCCGACAAAGGCCTGCACGATCTGCTGGAGAACAAGCTCGATGGCGATCCGGTTTACCCCATCATCCATCTCAGCGATAACGACATCGAAGTCGCCTTCACCCACAACGACACCTACGGCGAGGATTACTATTCCTTCGTCAACGGCCAACACACCACCATGGGCGGCACCCACCTAGCCGCCTTCCGCGAGGCCCTGGCCCGCACGATCAAAGATTTCTACAAAAAGGACTTTGAGGCCGTCGATATCCGCGCTTCGATTTGCGCGGCCGTCAGTATTAAGATCGAAGAGCCGGTCTTCGAATCGCAGACCAAGACCAAGCTCGGCTCGCAGGATATGGGGCCCAAAGGCCCGACCGTCCGTACTTTCATGATGAACTTCATGAAGCAGGCCCTCGACAACTACCTGCACCGCCACCCCGAAACGGCTGAAATCCTCGGCAAAAAAATTCAGGACTCCGAGCGCAACCGCAAGGAGCTGAAAGGCATCCAAAAGCTCGCCCGCGAGCGCGCCCGCAAGGCCAAGGTCCACAACAAGAAGCTCCGCGACTGCCGCATCCACCTCGATACGAAAAAAGACGGCCGCCTCGACTCCACCCTCTTCATCACCGAGGGCGACTCCGCCTCCGGTTCGATCACGAAAGCGCGAGACGTCAACACCCAAGCCGTCTTCTCCCTCAAGGGTAAGCCCCTCAACTCTTTCGGCCTGACCAAGAAGGTGGTCTACGAAAACGAGGAGTTCAATCTTCTCCAGGATGCCCTCAATATCGAGAACGGGCTCGACGATTTGCGTTATAACAACGTGGTCATCGCCACCGATGCCGACGTCGACGGTATGCACATCCGCCTGTTGCTCATAACATTCTTTTTGCAATTTTTCCCCGAGCTGATCAAACAGGGGCACCTCCACATTTTGCAGACGCCTCTGTTCCGCGTGCGCAACAAGAAGGTGACCCGCTACTGCTACAGCGACGAAGAGCGCCAGGCGGCGATCAAAGAATGCCAGCCCAAGCCCGAAATAACCCGCTTCAAGGGTCTCGGCGAAATCTCGCCCGACGAGTTCCAGCATTTTATCGGTAAAAATATCCGCCTCGACCCTGTCATCATTCCCAAGGGCATGACGATCAAAGACATGCTTCTATTCTATATGGGGAAAAACACGCCCGACCGCCAGGACTTCATTATTGAAAACCTCAAGGTCGAAAAAGACGTCGTCGAGAAGGCTGAAGCCGTGGCATAGGGTAAAACTGATCTCTTTACCGCGCGAATTTCGAAAACCCCTTGAACTATTCCGACGCTACCCTCTTACTCTTCCACATCGAAATCAAACTACAACACCCTACATCTCAAGACGGTGCTTCGGTCAATCAACTGATCGCGGATTGCCCACCACTGGATACCAACTCAGTCTACTGTAATCTCCTACAGTGTTCGCACTTTGCGGAAACTTCTATTATT
>JAAAPI010000172.1 GCA_009908325.1 Verrucomicrobiota bacterium
CCAGAGTGTAAAGGACGCCGCCAAATTGCTGATAGAGCCAGATCGACTCCGGCTGCCCCTCGGGAAGGTCGGGCAATGTGTCGGGGCGGATGATGCCCGATCGCGCGCTGCGGCCGTCGATACACTCCGCTGTCTCGATCGGTAAAAACTGCCCGGCCGCCTGGAGCAGGGTTTTTGCCAGGCTCAGGGATTTGCCGAAGTTCAGTTCATAGAGATAGAAACCAGCCGCCTCCCAGTCTTCGTGCAGGTGTATGCCCAGGTCCAGGGAGGGGACCTGCCGCTTTATCCAGTCACGGTGACCGCGAATTTCGTCGGAAACAAAGTCTCGGTAGTCGCGGTTCAAGTCGATTCCGGTGGCGTTTTCCCGCGTGCCCCGCTTGAGGCCGGATGGATTCATCAGCGGACAGATCACCCAATTGTTCTCGCGCGGGAGCGCGTCCGCCTGGAGCAACTCCAGCAGGGCCAGCGGCCCGGCCGGCTCATCGCCGTGAATCCCTGCCGAAAGATAGACCGTACGATTGTTTTCCGGTTGAGTGGCCGCCTTCCGGGTCAAACCCAGCAGGCGGGCTCCGTCCACTTCGCCGTAAACAGAGACTGAAAAACCGGCGGCCTGAGCAGCTTGTTCCAGGTCATGGATACATTGGTCGACGTCCATAATGCGCATATCCGATTAAAGTAACCAGAAATCAGCGTCGTCGCCAGGCTCATGCAATTCCGCTGTGATGCGATCTGTCGACGGTGCTTTCCTCTCGGGCTTCTTTGCTGCGGGCGTCTGCGCTTTGGTCGCCCCGTGATCGGAGTCGTTTTCGGATACACCGACAAACACCTCGGGATGGTCCATCGCGATGCGCATAAGCAGCATCGCGCAGGGTGGCGGTTTGCGGCGGCCCTGCTCCCACCCGCGGACCGTCCCGAGAGGCGTCTCCAGAAGCCGGGCAAACGCTCCCTGGGTCAGGCCGAGCTTTGTGCGCGCAGCAGCCACAGCTTTTGCGAAGTCGGCGGCTCCTGCTTCCGGTGATGTGGCGTTCTTTTTATTTTTGGGCATGTAAATTTCAAATACCTTTACGATACGCTATTGACGCACACGGAAACAAGCTCAATCGGCGACTTACGCAGAAACTTTCTACGGGAGCCGGAAACAGAGTGGGGCGATACGTCCAAGCGCGCTCCCCCCCATTCCGCCCAGGTTTTTCGCGCAATCCAAAGCTCCAAATTAGACTTAAGTTTGTGGTGCTACCCATCAAAGGGACCATAAAGACTCATCAATCGCCTTTGCATGTTTTTGCTTTTGAGCTTTGGTACCCTGCATGATCCGCAAACTATTTAGCCCGACCCGACCCTTCGACGTGAAGCGGTGGCCGGGCTATTATGGGTGGACGATTCTTTTTTTTGGCACACTCGGCATGATCGCAGCGGTGCCCGGGAGTCCTCCGGGGATGAGCGTCTTCATCGATAGCATGATCGAGGCCCTCGACATGTCGCGGGATGATTTTTCCCTCGCTTACACCTTCGGCACAATTGCCGCCGGGATGGCGGCACCCTTCGCCGGAAAACTGGTTGATCGTTGGGGTGCACGGATCGTGGGCTGCCTGAGCTTTTTTTCCCTCGGGCTCATTTTGGTCTACACGGGCTCGCTTGACCACATCCATGCCTGGTCGGGTGGCGGCGCGGTTTTCGCCTGGCTGCCCTTCGCCCTTGTTTTCGTTGCTTTTGCAGGGATTCGCCTGGCAGGGGTCAGCTTCGCCATGACGACCTGCCGGTCCATGGTATTCCGCTGGTTTGAGGGACGGCGCGGTTGGGCGGCCGCTGTCAACGGGGTGGTGCTTTCGCTCAGTTTCTCGTCGGCACCCCTCCTACTCAACGGCTTAATTGTGCGCCTCGACTGGCAAATGACCTGGATCACCATCGGTCTCATTTTCATGACGGTGATGACGGCCGTCGCCTACACTTTCTTCCGCGATAGTCCCGAGGCTTGCGGCGTGGAAGTGGAGCAGGCCCCCAAAAAGAAAGACAAGCCGCAACCCCGGATACCCGTGGTGCGGAATTTCACGGCACCGGAAGCGGTGCGCACGCGTGCCTTTTGGATATTTGCACTTGGTCTCGCACTGAATGCGCTCATCGGCACGGGTATCTCCTTTCATATCGTCGCCATCGCCGCGGGCGACGGGCTGGCCAGGCCGGAGGCAGTGGCCATCTTCCTCCCAATTGCCATCTTCCATGTGGGCACGACGCTCTCGCTGGGGGCCATTTCCGAGAAGATTAAGCTGAAGTTCGCGCTAATGCTTATGGTCGGGGCGCAGACGGTGGCCCTGATTGGAATCGCCAATGTCGGTGACCCGGTGTGGAAATGGGTGCATATCGTCGGCAGCGGTGTGGGCTGGGGCTCCTTCGGTGTGCTTATCAATTTGCCCTGGGCACGCTTTTTCGGACGCAAGCACCTTGGTGCCATCAACGGCTGGGTAACCGGGGTGACCGTCATTACAAGTGCCCTCGGCCCCTACGTGTTCGGCTTGTCCAACGCGCTGACGGGAAACTTCACTACGGCCATCCTCGCGACGCTTGCACTGTGCCCGCTTTTGCTCATCGCCGCCGTTTTTGCCGATAATCCGCAGGCCAGTCTGGAAGCCGAACCACAACCAGAGGACATTTCGTAGGGCGTTTTCGGGGCAAAGCGTCGGCGTTCGGCTTGAATCGCGCTTCATCGAGGCTTTGGAACTTATCCCCCGATTCTACTTTCACAGAACGTTCCGATCAACCACACACACACCCATGATTCCTATGAAACCACTCCACATGCTCCTCCTCATCAGCCTCGGCTCCACTACACTCTCGGCGGGCGACGACATGAAACGTGTCCCCGTGAGCTACGAAATCGGCGCGACTACGTTCCAGGGCATGCTCATCTACGATGCCCATGAAGCCGACGAGTCGCTCCCCGGCATCGTGATGTATCCGAACTGGATGGGGCCGAGCGAGGCCAGCTATGAAAAGGCTGAGAAAATCGCCGATGATGATTTTGCTGTCTTTGTCGCCGACATGTATGGGACCGATATTCGCCCCACGAACAGCAGCGAAGCCGGTGACGCGGCTGGCATCGTTCGGGCCGACCGTGCGCTCATGCGCGAGCGGGCGCTCAAAGCCGTCGAGGTGTTTAACGGCCTCGCCGATGCACACCCCATCGATACGAGCCGGACCCTGGCTATTGGCTTCTGCTTTGGTGGTGGCACGGTTCTGGAAATGGCCCGCAGCGGGACGAATGCGGTGGACGGCGTCGTCTCCTTCCACGGCGATCTACAGTCGCCCACGCTCGACGCCGACGCGGCGCAGGTCCGCATCCCGCAGCTCGTCCTCCACGGGGCCGAAGATCCCTATGTGCCACAGGAGGACGTGCAGGCATTCATTGCCGCCATGCAAGCCGGTGGCGTCGATGACTGGACTCTTGTACAATTCAGCGGCACGGTCCACTCCTTCACCGATCCGACCGCCGATTCTGACGGCGCCCGCTACCACAAGCGCTCGGCAGAGCGGGCGTTTGAGATGATGGATGATTTCGCCGACGAGGTGCTGCGCTAGCCAGCGGGCTACGACTGGGCAATGTAATGTCGGAGCTTGCTCCGGCGGCTGCTCACAATCGGTACCTTCGCGGGTCGGTAAACCCAATCACCAACAGCACCGCAAGCGCGAGCAAGCTCGCACACTACGAGCGAGGCAATGTAAAGTGCTGGTAAGCGATTACGTCTGCAGCAATCGCGCGAGCGCGAGCCCTACGTAGGGCCGCCGCTTGCGGCGCTGCCGCGATAAGCTTTGGATCGGCTGGAATAGCGATAATGGCCCCGCAGGTAGCATTGTTGCGACCACGAGCGGGCAGGTGAAGCGGACCTTGACACCTCCATTGTAATACATAGTTTTACGCTTATGATCAAAAAGCTCTCTAAAATTGGCAATTCGCGCGGCATTATCTTCGATGCGGCGCTCATGGAACAAGCGCACCTCAAAGAGGGCGACGAAGTCAATGTGACTGTGCACGAGGGCGGGAGCATTACGCTGACGCCGATCCGCCGCGTGATTGATGGGGACACTGCGCGATCCACCGCCAAGCGACTGATCTCCAAAAACCGCGATCTCTTTAAGCGGCTTTCCTGATGGAGGGCTTCGTGCATCCTACGCTGGACGCCGTTCTGGCGATCCACGATGAAGTGTTGGCAGCTGACGGCGGCTCAGACGGAATCAGGGACAAAGGTTTACTCGAATCCGCGATTGCCGCGCCTCAAGCTACCATTTTTGGTGAGCCTGTTTTCAAAGAGGGCATTGAAATCGCGACCGCCTATCTTTTCTACCTTTGCCAGAACCATCCTTTTATTGACGGGAACAAGCGCGTGGCACTCGCCACCTGCCTTGTCTTTTTGTCAGAAAACGGCTTACTTCCCTCAGAACGACTG
>JAAAPI010000002.1 GCA_009908325.1 Verrucomicrobiota bacterium
CGGTCGCCGAAGCGCTTGGCTATGCACTGGATCTCATCGTGCGGGAGGATTCTGTGAAAAAAGCCCGCCTGGGCGAAATCCTCGAGCGAATCGGGCTGACCGATCACATGGATAAGCGGGTAGCCGACCTGAGTGGCGGTCAGTTGCGCCGCCTTGGGCTGGGGCTCGAATTGGTCGGTGATCCGCAGTGCATGGTCTGCGATGAGGTCACCAGTGGGCTCGACCCCCGCTCCGAAGACCAGATCCTCGCCGTGTTGCAGCGTCTGCGTGACGAGCGGGAGAAAACCTTTATCTGCATTATCCACAATCTGGCCAAGCTCGACTTTTTCGACTGGATCACCGTGGTGTACGAAGGCGTGGTCGTCTTCCAGGGTTCCCTCGATGCCATGAATGCCTACTTTGATATCCCCGATGCGTTGCACCTTTACGACCGTCTCAACGAGCATCCCATCGAGTATTGGCGGGAGCGGCGGGAAGCCGCGAGGTCCGCTGCCCACGCAGGGGATACCGACGAGAGCGTAGAGGCGGTCGCGCCTGTAGTGGCTCCGCCACCTCCCGGGCCCCTGGCGCAGACATGGACACTGCTGAAGCGCCGGGCAGTGCTTTTTAAGCGTGATCGCGGCTATTGGCTGCTGACTCTGGGCATCACGCTCGGCTTTCCTCTGCTCGTCACAATTTTCGCCTGGGATGGTATCCCCCAGCTTCGTGGTCTGGCACTGGGTGCTTCGGTCGGCGAAGCGGGGTTGATCGGCCAGATGGAGGCGACGCTGCGCTACCGCGTCGATGCTCTTGAGATGGCCTCGCTGGTGACCGGGCTTATTTTGTTTCAAGTCATCCTGCTCACTTTGATGGGCAGTAACAACGGCGCCCGTGAAATCGCGGCTGAACGGCAGCTTTTTGAAAAAGAGCGCTTCGCCGGCCTCAGTGCGCCCGCCTATGCGTCCAGCAAGCTGATCTTTGCTTCGGCGATCGCTATTGTGCAGGGCATCTGGATGACTTTTTTCGTGAAGTCGATCTGTGAATTCCCGGGTGCCATCATTCCGCAGGCGGGTGTCCTGGTGCTCTGCTGCGTATCCATGACGGCGATTTGTCTTGGATTTTCCGCGATTTTCAACTCGGCAGACAAGGCATCGTTGCTCTCGATCTATTTGGTGGGCTTTCAGCTGCCGCTTTCCGGTATCGTGCTGGCCCTGCCGGACGTGCTGGTTTGGGTCTGTCGGCCCTTCATCAACGCCTATTGGGGATGGGGCGGCTACTTGGGATCGATGCGGACGACCCGGCTTTACGATGCCTACCGTGTGGATTCGGATGCCTGGATTCCCGTCCCGGAGCTCGCCGCCTCTGTCCTGCTCTTGCATTTTCTGGCTGGTGCGGTCATGATCTTCCTTGGCTGCCAGCAAAAACGCTGGAACTAAGGCTGCCCAAACGATTCTTAAAATCGGTTCAAAATGCTGCGATCATTACATTCACACACTTTATTCATGGCATTATTGCTATGTCTGGCCGCCTGTAATGGTCGCTCTGATTTAGAGCCATTGCCCGTGGAAAACTATCTTGAGAAACCGAGTGACTTCCTGGGCAATCGCTATGTTCTGAGGACGCAAATCGATGCGCAGTTACGCTGGGAAAAAGGACTTGGTCGGGTGTTGGCCGTCACGGTGGAAGGGTCAGCGGCCCGGTTGCCGGTGTTTGTTCCGGAAAACGTCGGGCAAACGCTGCACGTCGGGCAGCGTTACGAAATGGAAGCGATTATTGAACAAGGAGGGCTCGTCTATGTGGAAACACTACGCAAATTTTAAGCCCGGCGCTCGTCTGCTGGTCATGACGGTCCTGTTGGTCACGTCGGCTGGCATGGTTCATGCCCAGGGCGGTTTTCCGAGTCGGCCGGATTCGTCGACCGTTCCGGGACAGACGGCTCAGGCGAATGCCTCCGGGCCGGGGGGTGGCCTGTTGGAAAGCAACAGTTTTCTCGAAATGTCGAACCGGGTGTTCGACCCGAACAGCGATTCCATGGATTTTGAAAACGGCATCTTCGAGTGGAAGGGTAAAAGTTTCAATCTGACAGAGCAACGCGCCTTTCGGTCCCGCCTGGAGCGCTTTCTTTTGACCTCCCCCACTGAAGAGGAAGCGGCCTACGCCCGGCTCATTGGCGACATTATTGAGCGGCTTTCCGTTTCCAACGATAACAGTGATGAAGCGATCCTCGACACCTGGCAGCTGCTTTTCCGTGCCGCCGAATTTGACTTGGACGGGGGCAATAGCGTCATCGTGGCGAATCAGGTCTTCAATGCCTGGCGCATCCGCAAAGAGAGCCGCGGTTCGCGTATGACTCAGCGCGAGCTGGCGGACATTCGAAAATACCAGCAGGAAATTGTCGCCAATCGTGCCGCTACACTACGTAACCTCCGCGAGCGGCGTCAGCGGGAAAGTGCCCAAGCCCGTAAAGAGCAAGGCGGGGGCAGCAGCGGAGGCGACAGCGAGGTGACGGATGAGGCCACCTTTCGGATGCTCGATCTGGCGGAGACCGAGGCCGAGATTGTCGCCCTAGAGGCACAGACCGAGATGACGGGTCTGCAGGCCAAGCTCCAATTTCAGAGCCAGATCGTCAGCTTTATTATGCAGCGCCGCTTCGAGCACGCGCTCGTCCTCGCTGGCTTCTATCAGTCCATCTTCAAGGGCTCCCATCAGTCACTCGAAGTCGGGCGCGAACAGCTGGAACAGTTTCTGCCCGGAAGTGACCTTTCCTTTACTGTCGACAGTATGACGTTTATTGCCCGCGAGGCGATCAACGATGTCGATAAAGGCGTCGATGCCGTCAACACAGCCTTGGACGAGAACCGCAAGCTTATCGCCCTCGAGCGCCTCCAGGAAGTTTTCTTTTTGGGGGAGTATTTGACCGAGCTGAACAAGATCCCGGGCGATGCCCGCCGCGACCTGCTCGATATCTACCGCAACCTGACGGAAGCGGGTGAGTTGGCCGAGGCCAAGGACTATGCGGGCGTTGCCGAAATTGCGAAAAAACTTGCCACGCTCGCCCCCGACTTTCCCGTCAAACGTGTCCTCTCGGCCGTCGATACCGCGAAAAGCGCGAGCGATATGGCGGTCTTTGCCGCTTCGCAGTATCGCAATCTAGGGGATATTGATAAAGCGCGCGAAGAGCTGCAGACGGCCCTGGAGATTTGGCCGTCCAACCCGTCGATCCGCGAGTTTCAGAAGGAAACGACCCTGCTGGCCACCGCCGGCTCACAAGGGGTTAAGGTTTTTGACGACCTATACGAACGCGAAGACTGGCGGGGCATCTACGAACGCCGTATAAATCTCGGCTTTGCGCTGGCCGAGGATGACCTGCGCCGCCCTCTCCTTGAGGAGGCCATCGAGCGCGTTGCCCGGATCGAACTGCTTGTCAACCAGAGCAACGAGCTGGTTAAGCAAGGGGAAGCCTATGCCGCCTGGGAGCTTCTCGTGGAAGCTGCCAAAATAGATCCCAGTGACAGCCCCCTGAATCAGGCTCGTGCCGAGCTCGCCCCGGAAGTATCCGATTTCGTCCGGATGCTTAACCGAGCCGAGCGGCAGTCCGAAGCCGACCAACATGCCGGTGCACTCGCAGCTTACCTGGCCGCTCAGGATATTTATCCAGTCAGCCGAATCTGCCGCCGCGGCATCGAGAAGTCGACCGATGCCCTCCTCCGGAGCCTCCGTCCTGCACAGTAAAACGAAGGCAGGTCTTGCTTGAGGATGTTTCATTTGCTCAGGCATCAATTGAAGGGGGCGAAAAGCATAGTAGCAAAGAATTAGTAAAACTAGGCATCGAAGGAAACGAAGTAGCTCTAAAAATATTTGAACAAAGCATGACAGGCTTTGCGTCGAAAGTGGCAGAAATTATTGATGAGATTAGGCCACTTACCAACTAAATGATGGTTTTGTCGGCGCAACCACTACATTGACGGTCATAGGAGCTTTCAGCCCCTTGAAATCTCCTTTAATCGCGTATTTTCGGGCAACTCCGGCCCGATAATCTGCCAAGCCTCAATTCCATAGGCTTCGCCCAACCGTTCAACCGTCTCCAACAAAATCCGTCTCTTTCGCCCAGCTTCCAGATGCTGATAATATTTGTAGCTCATGCCTGCAATCTCGGCAAACCGCTCTTGGCTCACGCCATGGCGCTGGCGCAATTGTTTTAAGCGGGAGCATATCTTATCGATCTCAGACACACTACCGATGATACGGTATTCTCTGCTTTACAACCCACATTCCTGAACTCGAATCATCGATTTTAAATAATTAATGGATTCAATTTTTGTTTTTCAGGATTGTTTGCACGGGAGTGGTGAAGATGGATTCGGGTAGACCGAGCGCCTGTAGATAGTCGCGCTGGTGGGGCAGCAGCGGCCTGGACAGCCGTCGGCTGCATACACCGTTCCATTT
>JAAAPI010000412.1 GCA_009908325.1 Verrucomicrobiota bacterium
ACCATGCTCACCCGGCGCTTGCGCCATCAAACCGAACACGCATAACCTCAATCAAGGATGAGCCAGAGCCTCCAAACGCAAAACCGCTCAGATGTCCCAAATTATCTGACGACGCACAATTCTCGGGGCCACGCCCGAAGGAAAGAAGGAACTCGTTGGCTTCCAGGTCGGCGTGCGCGAGAGAGCGCAGAGTTGGCGCGAACTGCTGGTCGACATCAAGGCCCGGGGCCTCAAGGTGCCGCCGGAGATCGCCGTGGGCGACGGGGCCATGGGGTTCTGGAAAGCGCTGGACGAGGTGTTCCTGGGCACGCGCCATCAACGGTGCTGGGTTCACAAGACCGCCAACGTCCTGAACAAGTTCCCGAAATCCATGCAGCCGACGGTGAAGGCGGACCTGCGCGAGATCTGGCAGGCCGAGACACGCACCGCAGCGTAAACCTCCATGGACACCTTCGCCGAAAAATACGGGGCCAAATACGAGAAGGCGGTCACCTGTCTGACGAAGGATAAGGAGGCGTTGCTCAGCCTTCCCGGCCGACCGCCTGAAGGCGGCGAACCAGTTGCCTTTGGTCATCGAAGGCGTCACATTCACCGACGGTGTCGCTGAAAACGACACCGAAAACCGCGCCGCTTGATCAGGCCCCGTCACCCAAAATCGGGCATAGCTCCTCCCGCGGTCCAGTCTTCTGATCCTCGACCGTCTGTCGCCTTGCGCCACTTCGCGACCGTCTTGGGATTGATCCCTAGCTCCCGGCTCAGCTCCGCGATCGAAGCTTGCGATCGCTGTATTGCTGCTCTGACGGCGTGCGTGGTCGTGGCGCTGCCATGACGAACTTGTCCCATAATGCTTCCTTCCATTCCAACGAAAGGATCACACCATCAAACCCTGGGATCAAATAACTAACAGCCACTTGCACGTGATTCGCCAAGCCATTCGGAACTATGCCATAAGTTGAATTATCTAATAAAATTGCGTCTCAAAATAGAAATTTAGCGAAAATCGAGAACAGCTTGTATCTGTTATGATAACGACCGCGCCCGAAATGCAGCCTCAGGTTGAATTGCGTCAATTTTAAGGCAATTTTGCGACTCAAAGTTTGACACGCGCCCTTCACCCTTAATAACTTTTATAAAATTAATTTCGGATGACATGACGTGATAGTGCGACTGAAAGCCGGGCTTGACACGTGTGAGAAAGGTTAAGAGATGAAGAGGTCTTTTGTAGGTTTTCTGGCGGGTGCGGCCACCGCATCGACGTTGATGGTCGGTTCTGCCTCTGCCAACACCCTGGATTTCACTTCTTGGAATGGCTACAGAGGCGTCAATATCACAGCCACCCCTGAGGGTAGCACCGGTAACACGCTCAGTGGCGCCTTCGAGGCAACTGACACGACTGGCACTTGGGGCACGTTCATAGCATGGTGCCTGGACCTGGAGGGCGTCCTTGCCAGTAACTCCGTGTATTCGGCCACTGATGATCCGTTCAGCAACAGTAACGGTGTGAGCACCGAAGCACGAGACCGGATTGATGACTTTTTCAAAGACATCGACGTTATCGCGCAATCGAATGCCAATACCAGCCAATCGTCCGCCGTGCAGATCGCACTCTGGGAAATCCTCTACGACGATGACTACAACCTGGGCACCGGTGTATTCCAGACCACGGGTGGCTCGACCAGTAATGCACAAGGACTTCTCGATTTCGCCAAGGATAACGACTTGGCCAGAACGATGAAGGTGACCTATCTTGAGGCGGAGAACGGTGCACGGCAAAATCTCGTGACGATCTCGCCCGTACCTCTGCCTGCAGCCGGCTTTCTGCTTCTTGGCGGGCTTGGCGGGCTAACCTTGCTGCGCACGCGTCGCAAATCTGGTTGAACAGGCGCGTTCGACTACCATCAAGTGCCGTTTTCGGGATTGTTCAATCGCAGGGCGTTGCTCTGCGATTGATTTTTTCTGGACGCAATCGACTTATCTCGGCCGCAAGCATGATGAGCTATCGATGTCGCCAATGTGCGGCGAGTGTCGATAGCGGCATGCTGTATGCCGCAAACCATCCTCCTTCAGCCTTCGGTATGCACTTCTCAAACGAAACGATAGAGACAATGGCGATAAACAACAATCAGAATTAGCCGTGCTGAATGAGTTGATCTCTTTGATTATCACGATCTTAAGTTATCACAATCCGGATTTCCCAAGTGATCTTCGGTTTGCGCCCCGGCCTTCGGCGGATTTCGGTTATACTGCAATGAGTTGGGCGGCATAAGGGCGGACGATTCTGGCTCACCCATCGGGTGCGGGTTCTCGGGACGAGCATTCGTTGGGTATCTGGCTTTCATGACGGGTATGCAAACCACCAGAAGGGGCCTTCACGCGATCCGACGAGCATGCGGAGGACACTCCCGGCCAAAAAACCGTCTGAGGGGGCGCTTTGGCCGGCAGCATACCCTCAACGAGTGTCACTTGGGAATGACCGGCTATGCAGGCCCACGATCAAGTTCGGAGAAGTGCCCTTGAAGAGTAGGCTTACAGATACGGTGTTTGGTCAGCTATTCCTTCTGGCTCGACAGGACCTCGCGTTCTGCGCGATGTCGCTGAAAAATCCCGAGCAATCAGGTACCAAGGCAAATGGGATCATCGTCGACCGACCTGTTGCGTGTCTTTGCTCGCGCGGAGGAACATTTTTAGACATCGGTGCGCAGTACGGAGCTAATTTCGCTGCAGCCCTGCGACACGACCCCACAATGAATATCATCGCGTTCGAAGCGGAGCCTCACAACGCCGCCAAGCTGGAGGAGCTCTTATCGCGCTGAGAAATCTTCGATCTTGCCGTAGGAGAGGAAGAAGTGACGACAACCTTCTTTCTCAATCCACGCGCAAGCGGTTACAACTCACTTGTACAGAATGAGGATGGAGATGTCGTCCCGATCGAGGTGCGTGTCCCAGCCCTCGATGATCTGCTGCCCAATGTAAACGCTGATCTCATCAAGATCGATATCGAGGGCTCCGAGCTTGGCGCTCTTCGTGGCGGAGAGATGCTCATCAAGCGGAGCAGGCCGGTGATTATTATCAGAGGTGGCCCGAGAAATCTGAACAGTTGAGTTAGGTGGATTTTCCGCTCCTGATCCGGCAGCGTGCCGGGACGAAGGAGCAAAGATGGCAAGACGACCGAGACGGAACCACAGCCCTGCATTCAAGGCGAAAGTCGCGTTGGCGGCTTTGAAGGGCGACAAGACGATGAGCGAACTGGCGACGCAGTTCGATGTGCATCCGAACCAGATCAAGCAGTGGAAGGATCAGCTTCTCGATGGCGTGTCGGACGTTTTCGATGACAAGCCGACGGCGTCGAAGGAACCTGAGATCGACGTGAAATCGTTGCATGCGAAGATTGGCCAACTGACGCTGGAAAACGATTTTTTGGGAGAAGCGCTCGCCAAGGCCGGTCTGTTGGGGAGCGCAAAGAAATGACCAACCGCGATCACAAGCTGAGCCTTGCCCGCCAGGCCGAACTCCTGGGCATCAGCCGGGGCAGCCTCTACTACGAGCCGCGTCCCGCCAGTGAAGATGATCTAAAGCTGATGCGCCGGATCGACGAGTTGCACATGGACTATCCGTTCGCGGGCAGCCGGATGATGAAAGGCCTTTTGCGACAGGAGGGCTTCACTGCCGGGCGGTTGCACGTTGCCACCTGCATGAAGCGGATGGGCATTCAGGCGCTCTATCGCAGACCGAACACGTCGAAACCGGCGCCGGGCCACAAGGTCTTCCCGTATCTGCTGAGAAAGCTGGCGGTGATACGCCCGAACCAGGTTTGGGCCATGGATATTACATACATTCCCATGGCGCGTGGCTTCGTCTATCTGGTCGCCGTGCTCGACTGGTTCAGCCGGAAGGTTCTGGCCTGGCGATTGTCGACAACACTGGAAACCGGCCCGTGCATCGATGCTTTGAAAGATGCTATGCGCTGCCATGGCAAGCCTGAGATCATGAATAGCGATCAGGGCAGCCAGTTCACGTCCATCGAGTTTATCAAGACGCTGAAGGACGCGGACATCCAGATCAGCATGGACGGCAAGGGAGCGTGGCGGGACAACGTCTTCGTTGAGCGGCTCTGGCGGACCATCAAATACGAAGAGGTCTATCTGCGCGCCTATGAAAGCGTGCCAGAAGCCCGCGAGAGCCTGGGCCGATATCTGGCGTTCTACAATAGCAGGAGGCCGCACTCATCGCTGGACGGGCAGACACCCGATAAGGCATATCTCAAACCGCTACGACCAATCCCGGTCGCAGCATAATCGAGCGGGAAATCCACTTACGAAGCGTCCGGAAACTGTTCAAACGAACCGAACCACCTCTATCAAGCAAC
>JAAAPI010000267.1 GCA_009908325.1 Verrucomicrobiota bacterium
GTAGTCGTAAACACCGGACTGGCTGACGATTTCGACGACCCCCATGGCCCGCCCTTCGAGGACGCCGACCGTGAGCTCGCGCCCGCGTATGCGTTGCTCGATCAACCACTGACCCGAACGGATACCCGATAGCGTCACACCCAGGGCGGAACGGTGCTCGGTAAAATGCAGCCCCACACTACTCCCCTGATCGGCGGGCTTAACGACCAACGATCTCCCGAGTCGGGCG
Source organism: Verrucomicrobiota bacterium (assembly GCA_009908325.1). GTDB lineage: Bacteria > Verrucomicrobiota > Verrucomicrobiia > Opitutales > Coraliomargaritaceae > Thalassobacterium. The sequence goes on from JAAAPI010000267.1 coordinate 230, forward strand.
ATGACGGAGTCTGCCAGCGGGGCGGATGCCCCGTCGAACGCAATCGCCTCCGGCACGGGGATCACCCGCTCGCGGGCGATGGACTTGGAAGCCGCCTTGTCCATGCAAAGGCGGCTGGCTGCGGCATCGCTCCCGCAGTAGTGGACCCCGGCGGCCTCCAGCAAGGCTTGCAGCCGCCCATCTTCGCCAAAGGTTCCATGCAGCGCGGGAAAAATGAGATCCGATTCCGGGCGGATGCCTTCCGGCAGGGCTTCGGCATCGAGGACAATCGGCAGCACATCATAAGTTTTGCCCAGAGCCCCGGCGATGGCCGCACCACTGCGCAGCGAAACCTCGCGCTCGGCGCCCACGCCACCATAGAGAACCACAACTCGCACCTTGTCTTTCATTCGGCCAATACATCCTCCCATGACTGTCCGACCAGCAAGACTTCCGGCTCCAGATTGTAGCCGGACTCCGCTTTGACCTTCGCCCGAACGCGTCGGATGAGTTCGATCACGTCGCCCGCCGTGGCCCCGCCTTGATTGACAATAAAATTCCCGTGTATCGCCGATACCTCCGCCCCGCCGACGCGCATGCCCTTGATGCCCAATTCATCGATTAACTTGCCAGCATAGTTCCCTTCCGGATTTTTAAAAATGCAGCCCGCGCTGGCCCCGCGTGGCTGGCTTTCTTTACGCGCGGTGGAATAGCTGTCGATACGCCCCCGGATGGAGCATTCGGTCGCCGAATCGACACTGCGCAAAATTGCCCCCAGGGCGATGCCCCGGCTGATTTCTTCGACCTTGCGGTAGCCGAAATGGAAGGCCTCTTTGGGCAAATCGTGATAGACCCCGCACTCGTCGAGCATCTGCACGCGCTCAACCAGATCAAAGATCCAGCTGCCCATGGCCCCGGCATTCATGCGCAGGGCACCGCCGACCGCGCCGGGGATACCCTCCAGAAACTCAAAGCCACTCAGGCCCTGCTTGGCCGCGTAGCCACAAATCTCCTTGAGCCGCCCCCCCGCCGCCGCCCAAATACGACCGTCGCCGAGGGACTCCACCCGCCGCCATGCCCTGGCCGAAAAGCGGATAACAAGCCCGTCGAAGCCCGTATCGCTAACCAGCAGATTGGAGCCCCGCCCGATGTGGAAGACCGGCAGGTCAAAGAGCTGCGCCGCCCGCAGGAGGACGCGCAGATCACTGAGGTTGGCCGGTTCTGCGTAGAAGCGCGCCGCCCCGCCGATCCGCATGGTCGTCTTATTGGCCAGGGTCTCGTCAAACTTCAACAGGCAGGCCGGGGAGACCCGGGATTCGAGATAGCGAGCCCAGGCCATTCGCAGCGGACGGTCGGCAATTTGCCCAGCGGCGACCGTGCCCGGCCCAAGCGACCGGGCCTCACAATGCGCGGCAAAGGCGGCAGCAAATTCCTCAACATCTCCCGCCCCGACGAAGGCAACCTGCACCCCGCCCTTCGAAGAATCCGAGCAAACCGATCTTGCCAGCGCCTCAATACCTGCCAGGTCCAGACTCAATGTCGTGGGCTTCGCACCCGAAAACTCGGCGGCAAGATCGCGCGTGGCAGCGGCCATCGAGCCGCACTCGTGCGCGGCATAAACCGGCAGCAAATAGACCGCATCCGCCGCACTCAGCGAATAGGCAAAGGCCGCCTTGAATTGGCGAGTCCGCGAGAAACGGTGCGGCTGAAAGACCACGACCAAGCGCTTCTCCGGCTCGTTGGCCCGCAGGCACTCGATAAGCGCTTCAATCTCGGTGGGATGGTGGGCGTAGTCTTCGATGATGGTGAGATGCGAACTCGCGTGGAGTTTTGCCTGGCGGCGGGCCATACCCGGAAAGCTCGTCAACAAATCGGGCGGCAGCTGCTCGCGGAAAGCGCCCAGCACGGCAGCGGCGGCATCGCCGTTTAGCTCGTTGAAACGGCCGGGGGGTGGCGGCAACAAGGCACGGCGTGCTGTCTCGCCGGTAAAGGTCGAAACCACCACGCCGCCCGGCGGCCGGAGGCGGCAGTCTTCAGGAAGAATGACCGCTTCCTGCGTGCGCTCCATGAGGCCTGAAAAAGCGGCCTCCAAATCCTGCGGGGAGGCGTAGTGATCGGCGTGATCCCAATCGACATTGAGCACGACGGTCGTATGCGGGGAAAAGCCTTCGATCGTGCCGTCGCTCTCGTCGATTTCGGCGACGAGCCACGCATTCGGGGCATACTGCCAGGGCGGTGTGGAACCATCGGCGAAGAGACCGCCCAAAATGTAACTGCACTCTATGCCCTCGCGCTGGATACCGTGGGCGATCATACCGGACGTGGTGGTCTTACCATGGCTGCCCACGATGGCGATAAGACGACGATCCCGGGCCAGGTCGGCCAACATCTCACCACGCCGCAGCAGTCGAAGTCCGGCGGCACGCGCAGCCACCAGAATGGGATGCTCCGGCGCGACCGCACTGGAGTAGACCAGCGTGGTGAAGGCGCCGACCTGCTCCGGAAAAATGAAGTCCTCCAAGACCACACCCGCCGAGTCGAGCCAATAGCGGACACGCTCCTGGAGGTGCGCATCGTACCCGCAAATAGAATACCCTGCCTGGGCCATCCATCCGGCGATGGGGCCCATGCCCATCCCGCCGACACCGAGGAATAAAAACTTTTCCGATTGGGACGTCATGGCTTGATCTCAAATTTATGGGCACGTGCGATTGCCCGGGTCTGACAGATCGCCAGTAGGTCACCCGCGATGCGCTCGCTGGATTCGAAGCGGTCGAGGCGCTCGAGGTTTGATTTAAACTTGGCGAGCAGCCAATCGTTAAAGATGAGCTCGGCAACTTCCCCGGTCAGCTCGCCGAGACGGTTCTGCGGCAGGAGAAGCCCGGCCCCACGCTGCTCGTGCGCCTCGGCGTTGGCCTGTTGATGATCGTCCGCCGCATAGGGATAGGGAATTAAAATGGACGGTGCACGGCAACGAATAATTTCGGCAATGGAGCCCGCGCCGGCGCGGGAAACGACGAGATCGGCCGCCGAAATGACGTCGCCCATATCATTGGAAAAGGGGACAAATTTGGCCATCACATCGACATTGTTCCGGTCGATCTCGTGGATCGTGCTTTCCGAGCTGTTACCCAGTCCGGTCACGCAGTAGACGGAGATGCCGCGCCGGGCCAGTTCTGAGAAGTTATGCGTGACCCATTCATTTAGCGCCATGGCACCCTGGCTACCGCCGATCACGACGAGCAGCTTGTTGGACACGGTGATACCGAGCCGCTTCCATGCCTCGGCTTTCAGACAGTGCTTAATCTCCTTACGCACCGGGTAGCCGTAGTAACGTATCCGCTCCGGTGGCACACCACCGAGGCGCACGCCCTCGGGCAAATAGACCCGGTCTGCCAGCCGCTTGATAAAGCGTACCGCCCGCCCCGGCTTGCAGTTGGCCTCGTGCAGGGCGACGGGGATTTGAAGCGTCTTCGAGGCGAGGCCTAGGCCGAGCGAAAGAAAACCGCCAAAGAGCAGGACCATGTCCGGCTTTTCTTCGCGGAGCAACTGGCGTGCGCTCCAGAAACCGGAAAAAAGACTGAGCAGAAAAGCGGCCCGCGACGCGAGACCGCCGCTGAAAGCCCGACCGGGGGTCTTTCTGAAATCGAGATGGTTGTATTTATCGACGAGCGCGGAATCGACCTGCTTTTTGCTGATGAGCAGACAGCAATCGTGACCACGCCCCTGCAGCACCTCGGCCACCGCGATGCCCGGAGCGAGGTGCCCGCCTGTGCCACCGCATGCGATGATGACCTTACTCACAGCTCGCGCTGCCTCCTCAGCGAGGGGAGGTCCCACGAGCGGAAACCGTTGAGCAAAATACCGACAAGCGTAAACATAAGGACGAGGTTGGAGCCCCCGTAGGAAATGAAGGGGAGCGACATACCCTTGGTGGGCAGGACTCCGGTGACAACTCCGATATTGATGAGTGCCTGGAAGGTGACGAGCAACAGAGCCCCCATGACCAAGAGGTATTGGTAAAGGTTGGGTGCGCGTTTGAGCTGGAGCACTCCGATAAAAAACAGGGTAAGAAAGAGAAGAACGACCCCTGCCGTGAAGAGGAAGCCGAGCTCTTCGCCCACGATGGCGAAGATGAAATCG
>JAAAPI010000046.1 GCA_009908325.1 Verrucomicrobiota bacterium
TCAATAATACGGAGCCACTGAGTAGACCGGTGCAGCCAAGAAGCGAGTGGCATAACAGCCGGGCAAGTGAAGGTAGGTATCGCATATTAATAAGTTCAACTAAGTTTTCGAGGATGGTTTATCGTGGGTTTTTCTGATCCCACAGGCAAGCCGCAAAAGCCTGGTCCGCATCGGAAAGCATATCAACCGGAATTTTGACAAGCTTGGCATCAGTGCGTCGGCGCACCCTTAAAGTCCTCTCACCGACATCCAAGAGCGCCACTTCGATGGAACGATCCTGCCGGTCGGTCAGGGTGATCCACTCCTGTGCGGCACGCTGGGCGAGGCGACTGAGCCGCAGTGGAGGCAGTTTCCGGTAAGCAGCCAGCGCACGCGTCTCGTCGATATCCACTTGATAACGGAGGTTCGAATCCCCGGAAAGATCGTCAAAAGGGAAGCCCTCGGGCAATCGACCGGTTTGCTGCGTCGCGGGATTGACCAATGCCACCGGATGGCGCCCTCCCTGGATATAGTTGGCGGTTGCAAAGCGCAGGCTGGGCTGATTCCCCGCAGGATCGAGAACCGCAAGCGAGAGCACGTAAATGCCAGGCGGCACATCCACTTCAAAGCAACCCTTCACCGTCTGGCTCACCGGAGGGTGTGTCCATCCGGTAACGCCCGTGCTATTCCAATTTTCATTGATATCATACTCGCGCCATCCGCCCACGCGGGCCCAATCGGGCTCGGTCCACTCTCTGCCCGGATGCCATGTGCGGATATCAATGTCCTGGAAGGTTGATCGCCAGACGGGCTCCAGAGTCTCCGGCTTCAGGAGCGCCACTTCCACCGGCCAGTTGTAGTAGAAGGGGGCTGAGCCTTCATTGGTCACATCAAAAGAGACCGTGAGCAATTCACGCATCGAGACCCGGACTTCATTGAGAACGAATCGATAGCCGAACACCTTTTGTATTTCCTCCGCGCCCGCGGCGGCCTTCGGGTCATTGTAATCATAGTTGGCAATCCAGCGAAGTTGGGTGCCGTGCAGCCAACGAATCGAGTTGATGATAAAATTGCGGTGCCGGGGCAGGGATACACTGTGTGTGGCCGTTTCGCCCGGCTGGATCTTCCATTGACCCCAATCATAGGCCACTTCACCGCCGACGTAGCTGTCAAGATACCGATTCTCCGAACGATTGTGCTCAGCGATGCCCTTGCCCTGATTGCCCATTTGGTCGTAGTGTCCCCACGAATCCCAATAAACACCGAAAGGATACTCTGTGAATGACTTCCAATTGTGCCGCACAGAGACTTTTTTATTGCGAAAGGCCTTGGCAAAGGCGTCGCCCAGAATCTGTTGCATTTCCGGAGTCACTGAAGGGCTGTGGTGCTCGCCCCATTTTCCAATTATCCCCATCTCTATAAAAGCAATGCGCGGGTCTTGATCCCAGGCGATCCCGAGCCTTTCGATCAAACGAACGACGCGCTCCTTGAACTGTGGACCGCTGTAGTCCCCGGTGGTCATATCGGAGGGCCAGAAGTAACAATCACCATTTCGGTTCCGATTGTGCAGCCGAACGCGGACGATCGCCTTCTTGTTCTGGGAGGCCAAGTGGCCGAATTTTTGATTGGATACCTTGAGGATTTTTGAAAGCCCGTCGGATTCGTGATTTTCGAGCTCATTCCACTCAATGTAGATATGCTCTGTGGATGCCCAGGGGTGGTTGCTGTTTCCGCTGCTAAAACCCATCATGGGGTTACGTATACCTCCGTCGTAAGCATCGGGAACGACCGCTAAGACTTCGGCCCGGGACTGCGTCGCCGAAGTATATAATACCAGCATGAAAAGGCTGACGAGCCGGGTATTAACGGGCATTGTAGGATAAATAAAAAAGAAAATGACCCCTAAGTCAATCGAGCTCCTGCCAGCTGTGGGGCGACGGAAGTGGGTGGGTCTTGGGAATTGACAATTCTCCGGTCGAGAGTGCTCAGGCCCAGAAGAAGAGCAAATGCGCTGGGTTCAGGAATTGCGGTTAATCTAGCGAATATTTGATAAAGACGACCCCGTTCGGATTGATTGAAAAATCGAGTCCGGAAATGGCTTCATCCCCCCAGATATCGAACAAAGCGTAATTCTGCCCCGGGTCCAACCCCAGGTCCTCAATGGTTAAGGAAGCGGCATTGCTTTCAGGTGTCCGGTTGAAAATACCAATCCAGCCATCGGCGCTTTCCCTTTTGGGCGTTTTCCAAATTTCGATACCATTGGCCTCGTAAACCAGATGGCCCATGACGCCGTTTTGGTTGCATTTGAGCATTGCTGCATGGGTGATGAGTTCCAGCGAGCGATCATCGAGCGTGGGTAGATCACCGCCCATCATAAGAGGCGATGCGGCCAGAGCACGCATTGTGATAAAGGTATACATTTGATCCTCTGTGAACTTACTCCAACGGGTAAAGCCTTTACCCGAGAGCAACTCAAAATTTTCGAGCTCTCCGGATTCAATTTTTTTGAGCAACTCCTTCTTGGACTCGTCTCCCCGAACCCCCTCGGGTTTGGGCGACATCAATTGCAACTGGCCGAACGGGATCATATCCATATCGATCCAGAACCCCGGTCTTTCCTTGCCCTGCCATTTGCGCCATGCCGCAAAACACTCGTCGATTCCTTTTTGCTCATCCCAAATATCATGAGTGACGCGAAGCATGTGGGCCTTTGTAAACGCTTCGAGGTGGTCAGGATCTACTTTCCCGCCGGGGCTCAGACTCAACACTATGGGGCGGCCCGTTTGCTCAATAGCCTTGGCAACCGCCTTAATTTCTTCCGGGTAGGGGACGATATCATCATACTTGATGAAATCGACGCCCCATGCCGCCATCTGATCCATCAAGCTATTGTAAAACTCCTGAGCACCCGGCCTGCTCATGTCCACGCCGAAATTTTGATCGTTCCAGACGCAGATGCTGTTCGGATCGGCGATATCCGCAGCGGTGTATGGCGTGCCTTTAATGGGCAAGTCGAGTCGCACGGCTTCCCTGGGGATGCCCCGCATCAGGTGGATGCCAAATTTGATGCCCAGCTCGTGGCAGCGGTCGATGAGCGGTTGGATACCATTTGGAAAATAGGTTTCCGAGGGCTGGAGGAGGCCATACGCATTGAAATTCAATTTTTGCGCATGCTTTTCCGCGGGATAGATGGTGCCGGGCTGCAGATCGAATTCGCCAAACCAACCCGCATCGATGACAAAATATTCGTAACCGTGTGGCTTCAGCTTTTCAGCAAAAGCCTCGATGTTTGCGAGGGCTGCCGCCTCGTGCAGGTAGACGCCGTAGCTGTCAAAACTATTCCAGCCCAATGGCGGGGTCTGTGCGAGTTCCGCCTGGGAGGTGTTTGCAGTGCTTTGCGTCGGCGTGTTGTCACTGCAACTGCAGGCGATGAGTGGCAACAGGGCAGCGAGGAATGGTCTGATTTTCATATTATAGGGGGCGTAGTAGATTTTGTATAACAAAGAATGGACGGGATCCAGTCTGAAAAAGGCCGCGCGAAATTTCGTCTGTAAATTGGTCTAATCAGGCTGAGAGTGCAAGATTGTTTTACGTGCTTTTGGTGAGTTTATTTTTTATTGGTGATGTATGCTTTTCCAGTCTCCCATTCTTCGGAGACTTCCATGAGTATCGCAGTGACGAGTCTCAAGATCGAGTCTATATTTGGAAAAAGTCCCGCGACCCGGGTCCGGCGTTTGATCTGCGTGTTGAGGGTCTCGCAAGCGTTGGAGGTTCTCAGGCGCTTTCTCTTGTGCTCCGATAGGCCGAAGACTTGGAGCCCCTCCGGGATGGCAGACTGCATCCAGTTACTCAGCTCGGGTGCGCTCTTACTGTATTTTTCAACGAGGGTATCGAGTTTGGCTTCAGCATGTGCTAGGGATTCGGAATTGAAGACAGAGCGGATATCGGCTGCGACGGGTTCGCGCATGTCGAGTTTGGGCACGTAGGCCTGTGCTTTTTGCTGGAGATGGAACTGGCAACGCTGCCAGGGTGTTGCGTTGAAGACCGCTTTGAGTGCGGCCCGGATTCCTTCGTGTGCGTCCGAAGTGATTGAGTCGGGGATGCCGATCCCCCGTTCCTTGAGTGAAACGAGGAACTGGCGCCAATGCACCTCCGCTTCGGACAGGGCTGCGGAGACTCCCAGAACCATCCGTTTGCCGTTGTCGCGGCGCACCCCGATAGCGGTGAAGACCGCGCAGTCTCTCACGCAGCCGCCAATGCGGACTTTGATATAGGTCGCGTCGATGATCATGTGGGCGATCTCTGGCAGGGACCGGTTCCGCCAGAGTTCGAACGTTTCGTCGAGTTCGGCAGTTAGCTTGGAAACTTGAGTCGAACTAACGGATAATCCGCACATTTTCTCCATGACCTTTGTCACCCGCCTGGTGGAAACACCTTGCAGATACATCTCGGCGATGGCGACTTTGAGCGAACGATCTGAACGCGAACCGCTTTCAAGCATCGACGACCGATAGGGTTCGTCGCTGTCTCTGGTCTGGGGCACCCGCAGGGCGAGCGGACCGACTGAGCTGTGAAAGCTGCGGTCTTTCAATACATTGGCATAACCGTTGCGGTCTTCGCTGCGTTCATACCGGTCCGCCCTCAGGTGGGCGCTGCGCTCGATGAGCATGGCGGCGTTCATTAACATCTCGGCAATCTCAGGCAGGCCGTCTGAGAGCCCGTGTTTCAAAAGATGGTTGATTGGATCGTCGGCGTGAGTAGTGTCTTCGTGGTGTCTGGTCATTGTTGGTGCTTTTTTGGATTTAGCACCCTCAGCTTCCGGCTTTGGCCAGACGCCTTCAATCCCCTTTGTCGCATAACGGCTCACCTAGGCTCGACTGAATTTACAGACAATTTCTTGCACTACCCTGAAAAATCGTTGCCCGCGCACACGCAGATAATCCGGCCTATCATCGCCTAATGTCAGGACGGCGTCAGGTCCCTTACGGCGCCTCAAATCGCAGCGGTTGGGGCTTTTTTTACCGTGATGGGTGCGTACAATATCCCGAAGCCGATCATGGATTACTTCCCAGACTCCCTCGTGCTTCTATCTTGAAAAGTAATGATAGCAAATTCGACAAGGTGGCAGGTCGTGAGGCATCATGCGCCATGCACAGCCGCTACGAACCAAGTAGAATATTGCATTGGCGATCTCGCGTTTCGAGTAGCGAGCAGGACGCCCCAGCTTGGAGCCTCCGGGTATTAGTGGCTCAAGAAAAACCTTACCAATAAACATGGATATTGCCGTGTTATGGTGGATGAACTCTACATACACGACCGCATTCGAGATCGATCCACCCGTATTCATGCTCAAAGACTTGACGCCATGATCGAACTCATGAGCAAAAATCAACGACATAGGAAGTTGGAGTCAGGTGCCCTTTAACCGCGCTTGGAGCGTCGGATGATTATCGCAAACCGAGGCATCAATTTTCCTGCGTTTGCAGCCGTAGGCGTTCAATCGAATCCAACTCTGGTCCTCCACCACGACCGCCCGATCCCGAGCAGGTGAAAATGTAATTTTCAAAGACCAGATGCCCGGTTCCGTGTCGACCCCGATTCATTGCTGGCCAGCTTTCCCACTCCTTGTTGTGAACGTGCCACGCTTCCACTTCATCATGCGCCCTCCCCTGCGCCATACTTTCGCCTCCCGCCACCACCACATGGCAGGCATGTGAAAATGTCGAGTTCCCCGCCCGCGGGGTCGGCAAATCCTCAGGCAAAACAGACCAGGTCTCCGTTTCCAGATCGAAGACGTCTACCGCGGGCACAACGAGATCAAACAGTTCGCCCGTTTCATGCGACGTTCTGCGTCCGCCGGCAGCGTAAATTTTCCCCTCCACGACCGCACACTGGAAGTGATCCCTCGCATGGGGTGCATCCGGTAAAACCGCCCACTCTCCGGTTTCTGGGTCGTAGCGGTCCGTCCACGGCACGTAGCCGCCCAAGTGCCCGCGAACAATCCCGCCGACCACATAGATTTTTCCGTCAACCAGGGCGACCCCTGCTGATCCCCGGCGACGCTCTTCTGGAATCGGATCCCCCCAGCTCCACGCGTCGATGCGCGGCTCATAAATCAACACGCGGTCCAAACCAACCTCTTTTGGAAAGCCGCGGGTCATCGCGCAAATCATCAAAATCTTATCCTCGTAGACCACCGGCTGAAAGTGGTGGACGGTCATTGGGGGCTTCGCTCCCTCTCGCCATTCTTTCGTTTCCGGATTGTAGATGGAAACCGGCTGAATACGGCGCCCTCCAAGCAGATAAAACTCACCTTCGAATTCCACAAAAGCGGCCTCGTGTCGGGCTATCGGGGCACCCTTCGTTTCCATGGTTTCCCAGGCGTCCCCGCCAGGCTGCTTCACACAAGCAGAGGCTCGGGAAAGCATCGAAGCCGGGTGCAGCAGAAGAACAAATAGGGTAAGCGTGGTAATTTTTATCATGATAACATTTTCGTTGTAGTCAGGTCCATGCTCAGAATTCACAAAATACCTAATCGCCTCATTCCTGACCGCACCCCTCTTGCTTCAAGCCGGGGTTGTAGTTGATTTAAACTTCGATGAAACGGGCGGCACCCAAGACACCACCCGGGCGCTGACTACCGATACAAGTACTGTCAAAGCAGTTGATTGGGATGACTCGACTTACCTCTTCACAAACGATGCCCGCGGCCAGAACTGGGGCGTTTATGGCGGCGTCTATGGTTCTCAGATAGATGGTGAGGTCACAGGGTATAATGCTCTGCAACAACGTAACTTCGGAACCGGACATACGCGCATCGAACTTGCGCATCTTGCCACAGACGCAGACCCAGGCGGGCCAACCGAGCTAAATGTGCTCCTCTTGTGGGACCAGGCCGACTTTCTGTCGGGAGATCGCGCCTGGGATAACTCTGCTAGTAGCTCCTTCGCTTTTAATGGAATTTTAAATCGAAGTGGAGGTGCCTTCCGTTTTGTTATCCGTGACGGTTCCGATTACTATCTGTCCAACCTTGGCAGAGATAATACCGGTTTTTACAACGGCGCGATCAGCCTGGCTGGCGACACCGCCGGGCTGGAGTGGGCCTCTTTCAATCCGACGCTCTTCGCCGATTTCGATGCCAATGCGACCAACCTTGGCATCAGCGCATCAACCTTCACAGAACAGACCTTCAGTGATGTAACCGGTGTCGGGTTTATCTTTGATGGCTTCAAGGAGAATGTCGGCCAGAGCGTAACCAGGTTGGAAGTGCAAAGCTTCGAAGTTAGCCTGATCCCCGAGCCATCCGCCTTTGCGTTCCTCGCCGGTCTCGGTGTCTTGGGCCTGACGGCAGTTCGCCGTCGACGGTAGATCGACCGTCCTACACTTTTTAAGGGAAAGCACGAAAGCCCGTCCGACGCAATTATGCGCGGGCGGGCTTTTTTGGTTCGATGGTTCGCGACTCGAAGCGTCGGCGCAGCTTCACTTGGGCCCCTGCGATGGCTCCCGACCGATTGTATGCACGGAGCGTCGATTCGTCTATTGTTTGAGGATGCTTAACAGTTATAATCTCAGCCTAGAACCGCAAACCCTTACCCTATGCATATTATGGCTCTACCCGCCCTTTGAAGTCTATCGAATATCAAAGCCTCGCTCGCTTGCTGGCTTATGAATTTGCTGCTACCCCTCGCCTTGACCCCTGCCGTCGCCTGGGCGGCGGGCCCGTCCGGCACACCCTTGATTCATAACACAGAAAGCCCCTACGCAAAGCTGCGCGGTGTGCCGATGCAAGACACGGCCTTTGTGGACGGTAAGCCTAAATTCTACGACAACTAACCGGCTCGATGCCGCTGTCACCGTTTTTTCCATTCCCCACGACTGATCGAACGCATGAAAATAGACGCCTGGCGACACCGCTTCCTTATCCTCAGCGTAGCCCTCAGCGCGGCGTTTTCCTGCACCCATGCCCTAGACTCGGGCTTTGAGGGTTGGGTTCAGACGGAGCTCGCTTCCGGAAAAAAGACGATTATTCTACCGCCCGTTTCGTGGAAAATGGGAGAACGGACACTCGTCACCCGCCTGAACCATTACCAGCAAATGGGTGTCGATACGCTTTATATCGGTGACACCATCGGCTTTCATGATACCGACACGCTGGAGCTACTCGCTACAGGAAAATTGGTGAATTACCAGGATATGGACGTTGGACAGGAAGATATTTTCGACCAGTGCAATACCGGTGGATTTTCCGGGGCGACTTTTGAGATTCACACCACACCAAGGGACAACGCAGCCGACACACCACTCCACAAAAATGTCCGAATCTATTACAAGGAGCCTTTCTAGGTTGGCGGTGGCAGACGTATTATACTTCTGCGCGATGATCTCTCCCTGTTCCGTCACGCCAAGGCCTATTTGACAGCAATTTTTATTTGTCTTCGCCAAGTGCCTTCAGGCAGGCCTTTGGAAAATCTCCCATGAAATGGCTCAGCGAGCGGCGCTAACAGTGGATTGTCATAAATTCCCGCTTGGCAAATCGATGAACATTTGCACAGTCGGCAAAATGACACCTGAAGAAGCTCTCCAGACCCACTTTGGCCTGCCGTCTTTCCGGCAGCCGCAGGGAGCGATTATCGATGCGGTGCTGGCGGAAAAAGACACGCTGGTCGTGATGCCCACGGGGGGTGGAAAAAGTCTTTGCTTTCAGTTACCCGCCCTGCTTCTGCCGGGTGTCACGCTGGTGGTATCGCCACTCATTGCCCTGATGAAGGATCAGGTCGATGCGCTGCAGGCGCGGGGCCTTCCGGCGGGCTTGCTCAATAGCTCGCAGAGTCTTGACGAGCAACGGGCCACCCTCAACGCCATACGGCAGCGCTCCCTCAAGCTGGTCTATGTCGCACCGGAGCGCTTTCGCTCGCAGAGCTTTCTCAATGCGTTGCCCCAGGAAGCGATCAGCCTCTTCGCCATCGACGAGGCGCACTGTCTCTCACAGTGGGGGCACGATTTTCGGCCCGACTACATGCGCCTCGGCGAGGTCCGCAAAGCCATCGGCTCCCCGCCCTGTATTGCTCTGACCGCCACGGCAACTCCGGATGTGCAAGCTGATATTAAAAAAGTCCTGGAGATGCGGGAGCCGACGGAATTTGTCGCCGGGTTTGCCCGGGAAAACCTCAGCTTCCGGGTGCGCAAAATCGGCTCCAAGGCGGACAAGCAGGACGCTCTGCTGCGTCTCATCAAACAACACAAGACCGGCATTGTTTACTGCGCGACCCGTAAATCCGTCGATGCCGTGGCAGCGATGATTGAGCCCCAGGCGGGATCCGTCATCCGCTATCACGGGGGCCTTTCGGATAAAGAGCGCAGCGAAGCCCAGGAAATCTTCATGCAGCGTCGCTCGGATGTGGTGGTCGCAACCAACGCCTTCGGCATGGGCATCGACCGGGCCGACATCCGCTTTGTTTGTCACTACGAGATGCCGGGCAGCGTGGAGGCCTACTATCAGGAGGGAGGCCGGGCCGGGCGCGACGGAGCCCCGTCGGTCTGCGAGATGCTCTTCTCCTACGCCGACAAGCGGGTGCAGGATTTTTTCATCGAGGGGGCCAATCCGGGCAAGGAACTCATTGCCGAGGTCTTTGACCTGCTCTGTGCGGAGAGCGACAGCAACCATGAGGTGCAGCTCCCTATCGACGACCTTGTCGAGCGCATCAGCGGCGGCGGGCGCAAGGTCAACCCCATGGCGGTCACCACATCGATTTCCATCCTCTCGCGCTACAAATGGATCGAACGCTTCGACATCCCGGGGCGGCGCATGCGCGGCACCCGTATCCGGCAGCTGGGCAAGCACGGCAGTGAGCTGCCCCTCGACGCGGAAGCACTCGCGATCAAAGCGCAACGCGACGAGGCCCGCCTCAAAGCGGTGATCGACTTTGCCTACGCCTCGGGCTGTCGCCAGCAGTGGATTCTAAACTACTTTGGCGAGCGCAACAGCCGGCCCTGCGGGCGCTGTGACGGCTGCGCCAACCGCAAGCAGCTCGCCAACCGCGAGGTCAAAGCCGACGAATGGACGCTAGTGAAAATGGCACTCAGCGGAGTGGCCCGTATGAGCAAGCGCCGCAGCACTGATCTCTGGGAACCGCGCTTTGGCAAGCGCAAGATTATCCAGTGTCTGCTCGGCAGCCAGGCGGCTCCGATTCTGGATGCCGGGCTCGACTCGCTCTCCACGTATGGTCTCCTCAAACGCGAAGGCAGCGCCTACGTGGACGCGCTCTTCGACTGCTTCGAAGCGGCGGGATTGGTGCAGACCGTAACGGTGGGCGAATTTCCTCTCTTGCAACTCACCGAGCTGGGCTCCCGCGCCATGCGGGGTGTGGAAACGCCCACCCTCGCCCTACCCGAGCGCACTGCCGGTGCCATCGAACAAGCCAGCAGCCGAAAGGTGAAAAAAGGCGAGGTGCCAACGGGGATTGCCGATCAGGCGCTCTACCAAAAGCTGGCAGCCAAACGGAGCGAGTTGGCCGCGGCAAGTGGGAAGCCTGCCTACACGGTGTTTCCGAACTTTGTCCTGGTCGAGCTGGCCAATCGCAAACCGAGCAGTGAGAGCGAAGCGATCAGCATTCGGGGGATTGGGCCCGCCAAACTGAAGACCGTATTGCCGGATTTTCTCGAGGTGATTGCGGAGCACGGTTGAGGTGCGGGTGAAATGAGTCGTCGCCTACGTGGCGTGTTCGCTTGCCTTCGGCTATGAGCTCAGGCCGAATGGCGGACGCCGCCAAAGTCATACTTCAGCCCAATCGCTCCACTTGCAGACCGATGTTGAGTCCAGAGCCGAATTAAGGTTCAACGCTTATTGTAAATGCTCCCCGACCAGAGTCGTTTGAGAAATTCGCGCCAGGGCAGAATAACAACTCCCTCGTCTGTCACGCGCGTTTCACTTTCGCAGCATACCAGCAGCAATTCGCGCACAGCCGGATAATCCTTACGAAATTGTAACAGGTGACGGGCATCGTGCGAGCGCACCCGATCCTTCCCTTTGACCTCAATCGCGACCTCCCCATCCCCGAGCACAAAATCAACCTCGATCCCAGAGGAAAGCCGCCAATAAGCCATGTCAAAGGGCTGCTCCAGTGTTCGTCCATAGCTCGATAATTCGTGAAAAATCCAGTTTTCAAAGGCTTTGCCGTAAACCTCCGACCCCGCGACGACGTGCTGACGACGCAGCAGGTGATTGACCACTCCGACATCGCGGAAGTAAAATTTTGGAGCATGCTGCACACGCCGCTTGGGCCTGCGGGTGAAAGCAGGCAAATAAGCGCCCACAAGGGTGTCTTGTAATACTTCGTAATATCCCTTGATCGTCGAGGAAGCGACTCCACTTTCGCGGGCAATATTCGTGAAATTAACGACCTCCGTATCGCCAATGGCGGCTGCTCGAAGGAATTGATCAAAGGCAGGTAAATTGCGAATCAATCCTTCATCCAATATCTCCTCCTTGAGGTATTGATCGACATAGGCGGCTTGGAGTGCGAAAGCATCCCCGGCCAAGTAGTGTGGAGGCAGCGGACCATGATTCAACATGCGCTCCAAATGAAACGCCTCGCCCAACTCAAGCGCTGAAAATCCAAGCAACTCCCGCTTAAGGGCTCGCCCTCCGAGAAGATTGGCGTGGGCGCGGCGTATTTTCCGGGCACTGGATCCACAAAGAGTAAAAATTCTTCCTGTTTCCTGTATTGCATGGTGGACCTCATCGAGAAGCGCGGGAACCTTCTGAATCTCATCAATCACGACGCGCTGTTCCGGGGGAAGGGCACGCAGCACTTCCCGCAGGCGGTGAGGCTCCCGCTCATACCGCATTCGCTCATCTGTACGCAGCAGATCGATGCGATGCGCTTCGGGGTAGCGATGCTTCAAGAGTGTCGTTTTTCCAGACTGACGCGGGCCCCATAGAAAAAATGAACCCTCCGGAAAAACAATGCGGCGAGACAAATACGACATGCAATCATAAAATTACATGTAATTCTGACTTGCAATACTAATTTTTCAAAAAACAGCCACCCGCTACCTTTTCGCGCTACGCCTGACGGCTCTGGCTTTCTACCCGTTACGAAACCTCCGCCTTTTTCTCGCCGCGGAGCGCCGCTTGATAAGTATGCCAGGGCAGGCTAGCGCATTTAATGCGGGCGGGGAACTTGCGCACCCCGGCTAGTGCGGCGAGTTCGCCGAAACTTCCCAAACTGATCTCTTCCGTATCCGTTCCCAAAATACGCGCAACCGATTCGACCACCCCTTCGGCACCGTCCAGGCTTTTACCGGATAGCGCGCCCGTCATCATCGAGGCACTGGCTTTACAGATTGCACAACTGGCAGCCTCGAATTGAATAGCCGCGATCATACCGTCTTCGACCTGCAAAAAGACCTCAATTCGGTCGCCGCAGAGCGGATTGTAGCCTTCCGCCCGATGCGTAGCGTCGCCTAAGACTCCATAGTGCCGGGGACGCTTGTTGTGATCGAGGATGATCTCTTGGTAGAGATCGTGCAGGTCTTCGGACATTTGTGGGTGATTGTCGAAAATTGGTTCGTAGCGACCGGCTTTACGCCGGGATTGAACAGGTCGGTTTGCGCTATGAATCGAATCGCGCGGTTCATCCGTCTAGCCGCGAGAGAATGGTTCGAGCTTAAAATTCGGTCAAGGCCGCATCGAGATCATCGGTGGGGGCATGGCACTGCGTGCCGAGGCAAACCTGGATGGTGTCGGGTGCCAATGCTTCGCTACGCAAAACGAAGACACGACGCCATGGTTTCTGCGCGAGACGATCACGCAACGCTTTCGGATCGATACCAGACCCGAATTGAATCACGGCAATACCCGCCCGATGACTGGCGATAGCTTCGAGCGCGTGAGCCACGCCTGCAGCCACCTTCCGCGCATAGTCGGAGTAGGCAGGCAGCATCCTTTCGAATTCGGCAGCGTAGCGCCCTTCGCCTGTCAAAGCATAAAGGCCGCTCAGCGCATGGAGCATGACCGAGTTGCCGGCTGGAGTCGCATTATCGAACCACTCTTTCCGCCGGGCCACGGGGGTCTCAGCACCTTCAGCGGTAAAATAATAACCGACGGAATCCGCATCGCCAAAGCTGGCCAGCGCCTCGTCGACGCACGCTTTGGCTCGCTGTCGATAGATCGTTGACGCACCTGCCTCCAACCAGTCGATCTTGCCCGCCACAGCAAGGCAGGCCTCGGCGAGCAAGGCATAGTCGTGCAAAAAGCCAGCCACCCGGGCACCGCTGCCTTCGTAATAAACCGACTGGATGGCCGAACCATCGTCGGTCTCACGAACCAGGGAGTCCCAGAGAAAGTCGAGCGCCTGCCGGGCGCGGCGGGTCCACTCCGGGCGGTTTAAATAATACCCGGCATCCGCCAATGCCCGAACCATCATCGCGTTCCACGCGAGACTGATCTTGGTATCTTTCGCCGGCGGCACCCGCTCGGCCTCGCGATGCGCAAGCAGTTGTGCACGCGCTCCGGCAAGGCGCTCGCGTTCAGCATAATCCCCTTCGGCCAGCGCTGGATTGCTGCGTCCGTGCTCGAAGTTCCCCTCTCTGGTTATGTTGTAGGCCGTCCGCACCTCGCGCGCCAGTGCGGGCCCCAGCACAGCATCGACTTCTTCCGGCGTCCAAACGTAGTAGCGGCCCTCTTCGCCTTCACTGTCGGCGTCCAGTGCCGCGTGAAAGCCGCCGCCGGGGGCGGACATTTCCCGGTCCAGCCAGCCGATGGTCTCCTCGATAACAGCAACGTAAAGCGGCTCCCGAGCATCGAGCCAGCCCCGCGTGTAAGACTCGATGAGCAGCGCGTTGTCGTAGAGCATTTTCTCAAAATGTGGGATGAGCCAATGGTCATCCACGCTGTAGCGGGCGAAGCCACCACCGAATTGATCGAAGAGGCCGCCGTGTGCCATGGCACGTAGCGTCTGATGAGCGACCGAATCGATCCGCTTTGCCAGTTTGGACGAGGCTAATGGCCGAATTGCCCCGAGAAAATTCAGCGCCATCGCGGGCGGAAATTTCGGTGCGCCACCGAAGCCGCCATATTGATCATCGTGGTTACCGCAGATGCCCTGCGCCGCCTCACAGAGGAGCTCGCCCGCCCACCCGTCGGTCGCACCGACCGAATTGTCCGCCTGCGCACCGGCCAGGATGTTTTTCTGAATGGCATCAGCGTTCTCCACGAGCTCCGATTTCGACCGTTTGTAGAAGTCGGCAATCCGCATGCATAACTGCGGCCAGGGAATAATCCCCTGCCCCCGATCCTCGGCCGGGAAGTAGGTGCCCCCGAAAAAGGGGCGCCCGTCAGGCAAACAAAAGACATTGAGCGGCCAGCCGCCGCGTTGCTGGATCATCTGCACTGCTTCCATATAAATCTGGTCCACATCAGGGCGCTCTTCGCGGTCGACTTTGATACAAACAAAGTGTTTATTCATGATCGTCGCAATGTAGTCGTCTTCGAAAGACTCGTGAGCCATGACGTGGCACCAGTGGCAGGCGGAGTAACCAATCGAAACCAGCAGCGGTTTGTCCGCTCTCACAGCAGCGGCAAGGGCCTCCGGGCCCCAGGCATACCAATGCACGGGGTTTTCGGCGTGTTGGCGAAGGTACAAGCTATTTTCCTTTGAAAGTTGATTCGGCATAAGGCGTCGTGTGATTTCGTCGTTAATTACTCGTTGAAAACACTCCCGTTTGCAAGCAGCATGCCATAGACAACTTACCCGGTCTTTTTATTCGAGGCGATAATCTGCGATCAGTTGGTAGATGAGGGCATTTACCGGGTCGGAAATCGACGAAGGAATGAATGCGACACGGCAGGAACAGCACGGTGCCGAGGCACATCCGCCGAATTCCGGAAACTTTACCTCGGATTCGTTTTTGGTGGCGGAATTTCTTTGCAGAGCCCGAAGAGACCTTGAAACATCCTCCCACCATGTCATCGATCCGCATACTCTCCGACCGGGTCGCCAACCAAATCGCTGCCGGCGAGGTGATTGAGCGGCCCGTTGCCGTGGTCAAAGAACTGGTGGAAAACAGCATCGATGCTGGTGCTACGCGGATAGAGATCGAGTTTCGCAACGGTGGGAAATCCTACATCCGAATCGAAGATAATGGCAGGGGGATGAGCCCGGACGAGGCCCTGATCTCCCTGGAACGGCATGCCACCAGCAAGATCCGAAAAACAGCCGACCTCAACGAAGTGGCGAGCTTTGGTTTCCGTGGAGAGGCCCTGCCCTCCATCGCCTCCGTTTCCCGTTTTACCATGCGAACGAGAGCTGAAGGGTGGACGCACGGGACGGAGATCAAAATCAACGGAGGCAAGTTAATCGAGAAAAAAGACTGCGGCATGCCAGTCGGGACCGTCATCGAGGTAGCCCAGCTTTTTAATTCAGTACCCGCCCGGCGTAAGTTTCTTAAAACCGATCCCACCGAGACCGCTCATATCACCTACAATTCACGGCTTTTTGCCGTGGCTAACCCGCACGTTGCCTTCCGCGTCCTCGAGGGTGGCCGCACGGTTTTTCAATCCCCCGCCTGCGAAGATCTGCGCGATCGCATCGCGGAAATCTGGGGGCGAAGTTTGGTCGAGGATTTGATCCCGGTCGAAGCCAGTGATGCCGGCCTGGGCTTACATTTGTCGGGCCTCACTGCCAAGCCGGGCGTGGGCCGCTCAACCCGGCGTGAACTGGTCACCCTGGTCAACCGCCGTCCGGTCGATAGTCGCACGCTGGGCTTCGCCGTGTTGGATGCCTACCATGGACGCATCCAGAAGGGCCGCTATCCCCCGGCCTTCCTTTTCCTCGAGATTCAGCCCCGTGACGTCGACGTGAACGTGCACCCGGCTAAGCGCGAGGTACGGTTTCGAAATGAGGGCAGCATCCGCCGATTCGTTCTCGCCGCTATCTCCGAAACCCTCCAACACGCACCAAAGCCGACAGAAGTGGCACCGCCTCCGGGCCGACCTCATCCCGCAGACTTTGGCCGGAGTGACGCATTTGCGCGCTCCACTGAGCCATCTGAAACGGTCGGTCAGCTACCGGAAGTCGATTCCACTGACCACTCGCCCGACTCTCAACCGGAGACGCGGATTTCACCGAACCCGCCGGCGGCACACCCGGACCAGGCCGACGCCCAGCAACCGGAAAACAACAAATCGCCGAAGCCCTTAACCAACCCCTCCCCACCCCCAGCTAGCCGCGAAGCAAAGTCCGGGGAGGCTGCGACGAAACCCGGGGACTCCGTTGCGATGCGCGGTCATTCAGGTTGGCGACTGATCACTGTACTCAGACGGCAATACGCCCTTTTCGATACGCCAAACGGCCTTGTCATGCTACACTTACGACACGCCGACCAGCGTGTGCGCTTCGAACGTATTCTAAACGACTACCGGGCCAGCGCCCCACCCAGCCAACGACTGCTTATTCCCCAGCCGATTGAGTTAGAGCCGCTTGCTGTGGAGACTTTGCGGGCGCATCTCGAGCTGATCAATCGCCAGGGCTTCCACATCGAAGCTTTCGGGCGAAACTTTTACCGTATCGAAGCCGTGCCCACCTGGCTCGAACCAGAGCAGGCCGAAGGTTTCGTCCGCGACATGATTGATCTGCTTCGCCAGCGCGGCGGTTCGCGCAAGCAGCAGGAGCTTATCTGGCAAGCCGTCGCGCGTCTCGCCGTCGAAGGAAGCTACCAGCGTAGTGATGCGCTCAGTCATGAGGCTGTCGAGCAATTGATGGAGGCGCTTCTCGCTTGCCAGACACCGCACACCGCCCCCTCCGGCAAGCCCACGTTCAACGAAATCAGCTGGGCGGAATGGGCCCGCCGCTTTGGAGGCGATTAAGATCGTGCACATTTCCGAAAACTCCCAACTCAACTCTTTCTACGAATAAAATGACTACCTCCCGACAATGCTCCCGCGACGAGTGGCCCCTCAAGGCCTACAAAAACCTCGACTTTCTTAACGACGAATCCGCCCGCAATATTCGGGTACTCTGCGAGATGACCGAGCCGGGCCTGCGCTTTGCCGAGGAAAACGTAGCAGACACCATTGTCCTCTTCGGCTCGGCCCGCATCAAACCCCTCGAAGAGGCGGAGCGCCTGCGCACCGCCGTCCGCTCATCGATAAAAGATCCGGACAATCCGACGCCTGCGGAAAAGCGCGAGCTGCACCGCGCTGAGTGCGCCGTCAAATCAGCTCCCTACTATGAGGCCGCGGTGCAACTTTCCGAGTCGTTGACCAAATGGTCCATGAGCTTACCCGGTCCCCACCAGGACCGCTTTCTCATTTGCTCCGGCGGCGGCCCCGGGATTATGGAAGCAGCGAACGTCGGTGCCCACAATGTTGGCGGTAAGTCCGTCGGTCTCGGGATCAGCCTGCCCTTCGAACAAGGCGTCAACGACTACATCCCGGAGAATCTCAAATTCGAGTTTCACTACTTTTTTGTGCGGAAATACTGGTTTGTCCTGCTGGCTAAAGCCCTGGTCGCCTTTCCCGGAGGCTTTGGCACCATGGACGAACTCTTTGAAACGCTCACCCTCGTGCAAACCAGGAAAATTGATATCCTGCCTCCCATCGTTCTTTTTGGCAGCGAGTTTTGGAACGAAGTCGTCAATTTTCAGGCACTGGTCGGCTGGGGCACCATCTCGCCAGAGGATCTCCAACTTTTCAAGATTGTCGATACCGTGGAAGCGGCTCACGACCATATCGTGCAATGTCTGACCGAGCGTTTTCTCGGTTAGAATTTCGGCGATTCAGGTTTGACCGATCTGACGTCGATACTTCCTATCTCGCCGATGGAAGCCTATCGTGACTTTATTTATCTAACCGCCGTTTTAGTTGGCGGCATCATTGCCTGGTATTCGATCTCGACCCTGCTTTCGCGTATCGAGCGAAAGCGCGCCAAGCGGATTCGCGATATTAAGCGCTTTGAGCCGGTCCGCACCGACGCCCCCGGGGAAAACCGCACCGAAGACGCCCGCGACTCAGCGTTAAAGGGGCTGGGCTCACGCTTCTCCATCATCCGCCGGACACTCCTCTCGCTGATCGTCCTGATTTGGCTGATGCTTGCCCTGCTTCCTTTCCTCGGAAGTTTCCCGAAAAGCGTCCTCTCCATCTTCGGTGCCGCCGGGGCCGTACTCGTCGGCATCGCCGCCCGACCTTTTCTGGAAAACGTCATCGCCGGTTACGTTGTTACCTTTTCGAACCAGTTTCGCACGGGAGACACCATCCGCATCGATGATTATTACGGCACCATTGAGGACATCACCCCCATCCACACCGTGATCAAGCTCTGGGATTGGAGACGCTATGTCGTCCCCAACTCGAGGATGCTGACCAAGGAGGCCGTCCACTACACCAACCGGGAGAGCCTGCTTTGGGCCTTGCTCAAGTTCAATGTGGCCTATGATGCCGATCTCGACCAGGTCGAAGCCATTGCGGTCGAGGCCGGTAGGCAAAGCAAATTCAAAACGGGCGACGAAGATCCCAAGTTTTGGGTCATGGGGATGGGCCGCGAATCGGTCGAGTGTTGGCTGGCCGTTTGGACGAAGGGACCGCTCGATGCCTGGTCGCTGCGCGCCGAGATGGGTGGAACGATAGCCCGCAAGATGCGCGATGCCGGTATCCAGAGCCACTCTTACGAAGTTCGCCAGGAATAAGGCCTTTCTTGACTAGCGAATCTCCCAGCGGTAGTGCATGGAGGAAAGTGCCTCGCTGCCGCCCTTCGTCACGCGGACAACGTCTTCGATCCGGCAACCGCCGATATCGGGGTAATAGAGACCAGGCTCGATGGTCACGACGTTGCCCGCCTTTAACTTGCCCGCACCTTTCGAAACCCGGGGGCTCTCATGCACCTCCAGCCCGAGGCCGTGCCCCGTTGAGTGGATAAAGCCCACGAAGCCGTTGCCCCGCCGCTCAGTCCGATAGCCCCCATCAGAAAAAACTTTGTCGGCCGCCGCGTGAACGGTGCTCCCCTTAACCCCGGCCTTGACCGCATCGAGGGCCGCGCATTGCGCTGCCCGAACTGTCGCCACCAGCTTCCGCTGCGCCGCGCTGGCCCGCCCCTTGAGGAAAGTGCGCGTCATGTCACCGTGGTAGCCCGTCTTGTGCATGCGGGGAAAAACATCGACGATGATGAGTTCGTTCGGCCGGAGTGGACCGTGCCCCACTTCGTGCGGATCACAGGCCTGGCGCCCACCCGCCACGATCGTGCTCGCTGCGGTCGCTCCCCTTGCGAGACATGCCTGATCGATAATTGTGCGCAGCCGCTCCGACGTCAGCACGCGTCCCTCGTAAATCAAACGCTTCCCATCAATTCGAGCGGCTCGCAGAACCGCCTCGGCAGCGCGGATCCCGGCAGCCGAAGCCGCATTGCCACGGCGAATCGCCCGGGCTTCGGCATCGCTCTTGCGGGCACGCTGTGGAAAAAATGCCCCCTCGATGATACCCAAGTTGTAGCCTGCCTCGTAGAGCTTGGCATAGAACACCGCCGGGAAGTCCGCCGGCACTTTGATCTTTTTCACGGCGAAGCGCTGCGCAAAATACACCATCAATTCCCCCGGCCCAATGTCCCGCAAGTCCAACTGCAGCGTCTTTGCCGCATGCTTCCGAATATCCTCGAGGAGCATAACCTCATCGAAGCGCGACTGCCGTGCCACGCGACCATACTCCAGCTGACTGACAACGCCATAGGTTTGTTTATCGGTCACGATCGCCAGAAACGGATCCGGCACGGAGACACCCGACAAATAAAGCATATCAGCATTAGCATCGGAAGCCCCGTAAAGTAGGCGAAGGGTCGAGGATTTACTTTTCATTGTCGTCAATTTTCTCCACAATCCTAAACACGCAACCACATCTGTCACGCACCGATCCCCTTTTCCAGTCTTGAAAGCATATTTTCACATTTTCACAAGTTGCTCCGCGCTCCTGCTGCTCGCTGCTTGCCAACCAACCGCTCACACAGCTGAACAACCGGCTGATCCCCATACGTATTTCCCCATCAGCATCGGCGGGGAGGAGCTGAAACTTCAATTGGCCATGACGCCCGCCGAGCAACAGAAAGGCCTGATGTTCCGTGAGACGCTTCCGACCGATCACGGTATGCTCTTTCTCTTCAAGCGCCCGGAACGCCGCAG
This sequence comes from Verrucomicrobiota bacterium, assembly GCA_009908325.1. Lineage (GTDB taxonomy): Bacteria > Verrucomicrobiota > Verrucomicrobiia > Opitutales > Coraliomargaritaceae > Thalassobacterium. The sequence goes on from JAAAPI010000046.1 coordinate 20,143, forward strand.
TTTCTATATGCGCAACACCGAAATTCCCCTCGATATCGGTTATTTCGATGCCGATGGAACTCTCCGGGAGGTGCACAAACTGTTCCCTTACGACGAAAACCCGGTGCCTTCCGCGAGCCATGCAATACTCATCGCCGTGGAGACGAACCGTGGCTGGTTTCAGAGAAACAAGGTGACGCCCGGAGCGACAATTGACATGGAAGCGCTCAAATCGGCGCTCGAGCGCCGCGGCCACGCCCACCCGTTGCTAAACGATTGAAGTATGCCGGAAGCGGAAGCAAACAAGAGTGTCCGCCCTGGCCATTCGCGCCGGGCAGATTCGGCTCATAGTGCCAGTCACTCAAAGCACCGGAAGCGTCGTCGGCGGTCACACCCCGCATCGCATCCCCAGCCCAAACCGGCCGGATGGCTGGCCTATCTCACACTCATTGTATTGACGGCGACCTGCTATTCCCCGATCTTTCAGTCGGGCCTCATCTGGTCGACTTATGATCAGGAAGAGCGCAGTGCCTATCAGTCGATGGATACACTCGCCGATGCCTGGACCGTGGAATCGATTCGCCGGAATGATCCACTTACGCTCAGTTCTTACTTTTTGGAAGAACGTCTCCCCCTGCCACAAGGACAGACGCATCACGCCATCAACCTCCTCCTGCACATCGCTGCGGCCTCTATTTTTCTCAAAGTTCTGGAGGCGCTCAAGCTCCCCGCAGCGTTCTCCGCTGCGCTGGTCTTCGCACTCCACCCAACTGTCATGCAGACGGTTTTCTGGTCAGGCTACCGGGAGGAGCTGGTCGGACTCATCCTGATCCTGGCCGCACTCTTTTTTGGAATACGCAATCGCTCTTTCCGGGATTATGGAGCCCTCCTCGTGCTGACTGCCCTGGCCTGCCTAGTCCATCCCTCTGCATTCGTTCTGCCTTTCTTACTGGCTCTCTGTGTCATCCACCAAAATCGATCTCCCCGTTTAAAGGATTTCAACCACCTGCTCCCCGTTCTTTGCCTGTCCCTTTTCATCGGAGTCTGGACCCAAAGCGCCTCCCCGTTTCTCTATGAAAACCTCGGTGATCTGATCAACCGTGCATCTCAAAATTTCTTTTTCTATCTTCGGCAAGCGCTGCTGCCAACCGATTTGGCTCTCTTCCACCCGCCCAATATATCAGCCGAGTTTATCGCCGGAGCGCAGTATACCTTTCTGCCAGTTTTCCTGCTCATTCCTTTCTACGTTTTAATCCTTTTCAACTATAGGAAATCAGGGGCACGCAGCATCTTCGTTGGGCTGACC
>JAAAPI010000097.1 GCA_009908325.1 Verrucomicrobiota bacterium
GGAGAGTGCCGTCTTCGAGCCGATGGAGTGGACGACTTCGGTGGCGGGATCGATGCCCTCGACGCCGAAAACTTCGGCCATGTAGCGGGCGGCTGCGGCTTTGAAGGGCTCGCCGCCATTATCGGCGTAGCCGCGGTTTTCCGGTTTGGCGGCGGCTTTTTGTAGCGCCTCGACGACGACCGGAAAGGCCATTTCATCGGGTTCGCCAACCCCCATGTCAATGAGTTCGACGTCGGGATTCGCTTCCTTGGCCGCCTTCTTGGCACGTTTGATCTTCTCAAACTTATAGATGGCCGTCGATTTGCCGTATTGGTTGCCGCCGATGCGCTCGGCGAAAAGTTCCTGAATGTAGGGGTCGCTCATGGCTTATGTGTCTATCTTGTTTCGTCTGGGTTGCGATTTGTTTGTGATTGTGAAAGTTTTAAAACATCGGTTAGTTTCGGGGCTAAAGCTTATGCAAATAATACACTCGGCAAATGAAATGCAATCTCACGCCATCGGCCTGCGCTCCAGCGGCCGCCTGATCGGGCTGGTGCCCACCATGGGCTGCCTCCACGAGGGACACCTGTCACTGATTGATATTGCCAAGGAAAAGACCGACAAAGTCATCGTTTCCATTTTTGTCAACCCCACCCAGTTTGGACCGAGCGAGGATTACGACAAATATCCCCGCGAGTTGGAAAGCGATCTGGAAAAATGCCGTGAGCGCGGTGTCGACATCGTGTTCAACCCAACGGTCGATGAAATGTTTCCCCATGGCTACTCGACCTATGTCAAAGAAGAGCAGCTCAGCGCGGGGCTTTGCGGGGTTTCTCGGCCCTATCACTTCCGGGGCGTGGCGACCGTTTGCCTGAAATTATTTAATCTGACGCGTCCGGATATCGCTGTTTTCGGCCAGAAAGACGCGCAACAGTGCGCTGTTGTGAAAAAAATGGTGGCGGATCTGAACGTGCCGACCGAGGTCGTGGTCGGTCCGACCCTACGCGATGCCGATGGTCTGGCGACCAGCTCGCGCAACGCTTACTTGAGCGATTCGCAACGCGAGGAAGCTTTGAGCATTTCCAGAGCATTGAACATTGCCAAGGAAATGGTCGACTCGGGGACCCGCAGCGTGGATCGGGTCGTGGCGGAAGTGACCCACCATCTGTCGCTGCACCGGCGGATACGGGTGATCTACGTCAACGTGGTGGATCGCGAAACAATGGAATTGGCGCGGATGGTTGAACCGGGTCGGCATTTGCTTTGCGTAGCGGCGTGGGCGGATCAGACACGCCTGATCGACAATGTAGAACTTTAAATAATGTCCAGATATTACGACGTCATCGTGGTGGGCAGTGGCATCGCCGGGCTCAGCTTCGCTCTCAAAGTCGCCGAGGCTGGCCGCAAGGTGGGCATCATCACGAAAAAGAACTCCGCCGAGTCGAACACCAACTACGCGCAGGGAGGCATCGCGGCGGTCACATCGCAGACCGACGATGTGGAGATGCACGTCGCGGATACGCTCGATGCGGGCGACGGGCTCTGCGATGAGTCGGCCGTCCGCGAGATTCTGCGTGACGGCCCGGCCAGCATTGAGGAACTGGTGCAGCGCGGCGTTGATTTTTCCCAACTCGGGGATGGCCGGGTCTCGCTCGGGAAAGAGGGTGGCCACTCAAAGCGAAGGATTCTCCACGTGCGCGACGTCACGGGGAAGGCGATTGAGGAAGCGCTGCTGCATGCCATCGAAGAATCCGAAAATATCGAGACCCTTGAGCATTTCTTCGCCATGGATCTGATTACGCCGGTCAAAGTGCCTGGGTGGGATCCGTCAGATTCTGAATCGAATCGAGTGCTTGGGCTATTCGCGCTCAACACCCAGGAGGATCGGGTGGAGACCTTCCGGGCGGGAGCCGTCCTGCTGGCCACAGGGGGTATCGGGCAGATTTACCAATACACCACGAATCCCTACATCGCCACCGGCGATGGCATCGCCATAGCCTACCGAGCCGGAGTGGCCGTGCAGAACATGGAGTTTATCCAGTTTCACCCCACCGCTTTTTTCACGCGTGACTCGGACCGGTTTCTTATCAGCGAGGCCGTTCGCGGGGAGGGGGCCATCCTTCGGAATATGAAGGGGGAGGCCTTCATGAGCCGTTATGACGTGTGCAAAGATCTGGCCCCCCGCGACATCGTTGCGCGGGCGATCGACTCGGAGATGAAAATGTCCGGTGCGCGCCACGTCTGGCTCGATACCCGGGAAATTGAGCCGGAAGTCCTCCAGACCCGCTTTCCGAACATCGTCGCTTATTGCGAGTCGCGCGGGATCTCGCCGGATAGGGAGATGATCCCGGTTGTGCCGGCGGCCCATTACCTCTGTGGGGGCGTGAAGACGAATCTCCAGAGCGAGACATCGCTGCCCGGCCTTTACGCTTGTGGTGAAGTGGCCTGCACGGGGCTGCATGGAGCGAATCGTCTGGCCAGTAACTCTCTGCTCGAAGCTGTCGTCATGGCCAATCGCGGGGCGAAAGCGGTGGTTCACTATCTGGATTCCATCGACGCAGAGGGCGCGGAACTACCGGTTTGGAAAGACGGGGATTTCCGGGATTCCGACGAGCGCGTCGTGCTTCTGCACAACTGGGACGAAGTGAAGCGCACGATGTGGGACTATGTCGGCATTGTGCGCACGAAGAAGCGCCTGGAGCGAGCCCGCACCCGCATCCAGACTCTGGAGCGGGAGATCAACGAGTATTACTGGAATTTCAAGGTCGATGAGAGCTTGCTGGAGCTGCGCAACATGATTCTTGTCGCCGCGATGGTGGTCAACTGCGCTTTGCAGCGTGAAGAAAGCCGGGGGCTGCATTATATCTTAGATTACCCGGAAAAGTCCGAAAGCTTGTTTAACAGCCAAGCCAATCGTGTTTTTTCGGGCGAACGGTAGAGCAGCAAATCTTCATACTTAGCGATGCAGGTATCGATTGTCATTCCCATCTACAATGAGCGCGAGACTCTGCACTCGATCGTTGGGCGTGTCCTCGCGGTAGAGGGACTGTCTGTGAAGGAAGTGATTCTGGTCGATGACGGCTCGACGGACGGGACTCGGGAGGTGATGGAGAATGCGTTCAGCGAGCCGATCTTCAAAAAGCTCTATCACGAGGTGAACCAAGGAAAGGGCGCGGCCTTGCGCACCGGATTTGCCGAAGCGACGGGGGATATTGTGGCGATTCAGGATGCTGATTTGGAGTATGATCCGGAGGAGTTACCGAAACTGGTCAGACCGATTTTACGTGATCGGGCGGATGTGGTTTTCGGGTCGCGGTTCATCGGGAGCGGAGCACACCGTGTCGTTTTTTACTGGCATATGTTGGGTAACCGGTTTCTGACCATGCTGAGCAACATGCTGACAAATTTGAATCTGACGGACATGGAATGCTGCTATAAAGTATTCCGGCGTGAGGTTTTGGAGCAGATCACGGTGGAAGAGAGCCGTTTCGGGGTGGAGCCGGAATTGACCTCAAAGGTCTCCAAGCTGAAGGTGCGGATTTACGAAGTCGGTATCTCTTATTACGGGCGGACCTATGAAGAGGGCAAAAAGATAGGGTGGCGCGATGGTGTGCGGGCGATCTACGTGATTTTAAAATACGGATTGTTTCGAAAATAAAAACGCCACCCCCGGAGGAGTGGCGTTTTGAAAAGCGCGGTTGGCGCGTCGGTTTGGACCGCAGGCTTGGCCTTACTTGAACTCGGCTTCGACTTCGGCCACGGTCTTCGAGACGCGGGACACGATTTGATAGGGGTCGCCCTGTGAGTTGGGGCGGCGGTCCTCAAGGTAGCCCTTGTAGGCGTCGTCCTTGACGAAGCTGTGCGGCACGCGGATGGACGCACCGCGGTCAGCCACACCCCAGGAGAACTTGTCGATCGACTGGGTTTCGTGGAGCCCCGTGAGGCGTTTGTGGTTGTCCGGTCCGTAGGCGGCGATGTGCTCGTCCTTATATTCTTCGAACTTGTCCATGAGCTTGAGGAAGTAATCCTTGCCTCCGGTTTCGCGCATGTATTCGGTAGAGAAATTACAGTGCATACCGGAGCCGTTCCAGTCGCCGTCGTAAGGTTTGCAGTGGTATTCGACGTCGATACCATACTTCTCGCAAAGGCGCTGAAGAATGTAGCGGGCGACCCACACCTGGTCACAGGCATTGTAGGAACCTTTGCCGAAGATTTGGAATTCCCACTGTCCTTTTGCCACTTCGGCGTTAATGCCCTCGTGGTTAATGCCTGCGTCGAGGCAGATATCGAGGTGCTCTTCCACAATCGTGCGGGCGATGTCACCGGCGGCGGCGG
>JAAAPI010000006.1 GCA_009908325.1 Verrucomicrobiota bacterium
ATTCTCATCCAAACCTAACATACTGAACTTTTTGGGATTGTCTAGCGCAAAATTTAAAAAACTATCTAGCAACTAATTAGAACTTATCAGTAATGTGCCCTGACGTCTCCCGACACTGGAAAGACAGGACCCAAATTTTATTCGCATTCATCGCCCACAATGCTTCTCTACCACCTATGCCGGCAGCCGCCACACAACAACGTAAACAGTTTTTCCCGATCAATCAGCTTTTCCGTAGCTACCTCACCCAGTTCCATCGCGCTTTGGATCTTCCAATCACTTATGAGGATATGCTGAAATATGAGGACTCGTTTCCGCTTATCAACAAACATGGTGACGATACGCTTTGGCAGACGCTTATTTACGAACAACAGTTTGGCAGAGAACTCTACGATGGGCTGAAACGTATTTACGTCCTCCTGCGCTCGGGTGGTGACGAGTCCATTTTGTCCAACCTTTACATCGACCGGGTGGACTTCTGCACCTTTGGCAATACCAAGCCGATGCGTGTGCGCGTCGTTAATCAATACAACGACAACCATGACTATTTCTACGTTAAAAAAGCCGACGCCTCAAGAATCTACGGCCTTGAATTGGAGGAACTGCTCTCGCCCAATGACATCAACTTCTTCGTCTGCGGCGACACCTTGATCGAAGAACACATTATCGGTGTCCCGGGCGACGACTTTATACGCAACTATTTGCCGCGTCCCGACCTTCATTCTGTTCGACTGGCCAAGGAGTTTATCAAATTCAACGAACGCTGCTTCGTCCGCCTACTCGGGGACATGCGGGCCTATAACTACGTTGTGGAAGTCACTCCCGATTTCGAAGAGAGCCAATACCGGGTCCGCGCCATTGACTTCGACCAACAGACCTACGAGGGTCGCCGCTCTCTCTATTTGCCGCAATTTTTCAAAAATAACTTGCCTGTCGTCAAACTTTGCACCGAGCTCATCAACGTCGAAACCAGCCGACAGTATCAGCGGGAAGAGCGCACTCTGATAAAGCGTCGTCTTAATTTTGCACTTCCCCGCGTCCAGCAACTGCGCGCCTGTATGTGTGCCGATCAAATCTCAAGCACCGAAAAAATGCGACAGTTGCGCAAGGAACTAGCCGATTTACATGACGACTATCGCTTCCTCCTCTGCCACTCGATGGGTGAGATTACCTTTCTTAATATTACGATTACGCTCGGACTCAAAGGCAATGCCGCCTACTTTCCCGAAGGCTAACAAGCTACCATGGAACTACGCCAACAACTACTCAAACTTATGGGTGCCAAGGACTATGTCCCGATGCGCCGCATGGAAATCATTTCAGCCCTCAAGCTGGACCCGGAGCAAACAAAGGAGACACACACCCTCCTTGATAAGATGCTCGATGAGGGCGAAATCGCCCGGCTAAAAAAAGACCGCCTTTGCATCCCGGAGGACGCGGACCTGGTGAGCGGCCGCATTATTTTTCGCCAAAGCGGTGCCGCGATTCTGATCCCGGACTCAAACCCGGCAGCGACCGGCTACCCGATCAAAGCAGAAGACACGGCCGTCTCTCTACACGGCGACACTGTATTGGCACGCAAAATCGAACGACCACGCAAGCCCCAACGCGGCAAAGGCCGTCAAGCACGGCCAGCTCCCGACACGAATGGACCGCCCAATGTGCGCGTCATTCGTATCCTCAAGCGGGCCCGCACCACCATCCCCGGCACGCTTGAGCAGGGGCGTCACGCCACTTTTGTTATCCCCGATGATCCGCGCATCATCCAGGATATACTCGTCCCGGACCCGAAAAACACGGGCTTTCGCCCCATCCCAAAAAGAGGCGACAAAGTCGTCGTCAAACTCCTTGAATGGAAACAGCGCCACATCAACCCGGAGGGTGAAATCGTCGAAGTGCTGGGGCGCACTCACGAACCGGATGCCGAGTTCAAGGCCATTCTTTACAAATATGACCTGAATCCGCAATTTCCCGCTGCCGTTGAAAAACAGACTGAGCAGATACCCGACAAGGTGCGCCCTGAAGATATCGGAAATCGCCAGGATTGCCGCGACGTGTTCACCTTCACCATCGACCCGGACGATGCCATGGACTTTGACGATGCGCTGTCCGTTGAGGAGTTGGACGGAGGCAGGGTTCGTATCGGGGTGCACATCGCGGACGTGAGCGCCTACGTAAAACCGGACACACCGCTCGACCGCGAGGCACAGGAGCGGGGCAACAGCACCTACTTGGTGGGCACCGTAATCCCCATGCTGCCCCATGCACTTTCCAACGGCCTCTGTTCGCTGGTCGAGGCGGAAGACCGGCTGACAAAAAGTTGCTTCATCACCTTCAACAAAAAAGCCGACATCGTGACTACGGAGTTTGCGAACACCGTCATCCGCAGCAACAAGCGCCTCACTTACAAACAGGCCCTCGCCTTCATGACGGAGGATGACTTCGCCACGATTCGCAAGACGCCGCTACCGCCCAAACACCAGACCGGTTCCACGGGCCGCTCCCTCGATGAGGTGAGTGATACAGAAATGGAAACGCTGAAATCGCACATCACAAAAATGTGGGCAATCGCCGAGCAGCTTCGCCAGCGTCGCTTCCGCAAGGGATCACTCGATCTCGATATGACCGACGTCAAAATCTACGTCGACGAAGATGGCTTCGCAGATCGCATCGAGAAGCAGTTCAACGACGAAAGCCACCAGATGATCGAAGAATTCATGCTGGCAGCCAACGAGCAGGTGGCGCGCACGATGAAGCGGGAAAACTTCCCCTGCATCTACCGCGTGCATGACGAGCCCGAGGAACAAAAGCTGAACGAGCTCCGCGAGACGATGCTCACCTTCGGCGTGCAATGCGGGAATCTGAACAAGCCCCGAGAAATGACTTCACTGCTGCGAAAGCTTAAGGAACACCCCCAGGGCTACACCTTGAAGGTGCACGTTCTGCGCAGCCTCAAGCAAGCTCAGTACCGGGCCAGCGCCGACGGCCACTATGGCTTGGGCAAGCCGGACTACACCCACTTCACCTCCCCCATCCGCCGCTACGCCGATCTGATCGTGCACCGCGTGCTCGACGCATACCTGCACAAAATCGGGGCCGATTCCGCGCTGGACAACCCGGACGTTCGTTACAAGCAAGGCACCCTCGAAAGCCTGGGCGATCATATTAGCGTAACTGAGCGCAACTCCGTCGATGCGGAGCGTGAATCCGTCAAAACCAAGCTGCTCGAGTTCTACGACCGAGAGCTGCAGAAGGAAGAAAAACAGCACTTTAAAGCGATCATCACCGATGTGAAAAACCATGGACTTTTCGTCGAGCTTACGGACACGCTGGCTTTCGGCATGGTCCACATCTCCACACTCGACGACGACTTCTACCACCTCAACGGCGAGGGCACCGCCCTGATTGGCCGCCGCAAAAAGCGGACCTACGCGCTCGCCCAACATATCATGGTGCAAGTCGAACGGGTAGACCGCTTCAAGCGGCAGATCGACTTTAGGGTCGTACCCTCCTCGGATCGCGGAACCGGCAAAAAATCCGGCAGACCCTTCAAAGGTCGAAAGACCAATCAAGGCGGCCGCGCGAAGCAAAACAGCGGGTCGAAACAAAAAGAACGGCCAAAGCCGGCAAACCGCGCCCGCAAATCGGCCGATCAGAAAGAAGCCAAAGCCGATAAGACCGGAAAAGTTCTCACCCGGCGCCCAAAGAAAAACCACCGAAATCGGCGCAGGCGCAAGTCTTCGGAATAAAGCTTCTAAAAGCGTAGGACAGGTAGTTGAATTAGGGGTCCCTGGCCTCTGGCGGTCTTCACAAGTGAAGCCCCTACGACCACGAATCAGCGTAAGCAATAATCCATGACGTCGGCGCACTCCCGGTTTTCCCGCACATCGTGGACGCGGATAAAATCGACGCCCGCCTGTATTCCCAGAGCCGTCGTTGCAAGTGTGCCGTTCAGTCTGGCCTTCGGGTCTTTCAAATCGAGCAATTTGGCGATCATCGACTTACGGGAAGCTCCGAGCAGGATGGGATAACCCAAACGCTTCAACTCCGGGAGACGACGCATGACCGCCCAATTCTCCTCGTAGGTCTTCCCAAAGCCAAGCCCCGGATCGAGCATGATAGAGTCTTCCCGCACCCCTGCAGAGACAACCATTTCAACCGATTCCTGCAGGTAGCTCGTAATCACCTCCATAACATCGCCGACGCCCGCCCCTTCGGCCGACCGGTTGTGCATAAGGATGCACGCCGCACCGGAAGAACCAATGACTTCCGCCATTCCGGAATCCCGCTGCGCACCCCAAACATC
>JAAAPI010000012.1 GCA_009908325.1 Verrucomicrobiota bacterium
AAAGTGAACGGTTGGGAGGGCTCCTGAATTATTATCATCGAGGTGAAAAGGAGGGTGGACGAAGCGGTTTAAGAATTTTTGAACTGAAATACCTGCCGGAAGGCGTCGATGATCGAAATGATCGAAATCGTGCAGGATTTTGGGCTGTTTTCATGACTCGGGTGAGAGTGTTAATCGGTGATTACGATCAAGATGATCGAAATAAAAAGTGTGTGATAGCGCCGAATCCCTTTAATAAAGGGCTCTGGGGCTGTTAACCACTTTACTCTGATTACGATCAGTTCGGCTTTCTACGAGTGATTGGCCAGCCATTCTTTAAGCCCCAAGGTTTTCCGCTTTGGGGCTTTTTGCTGCGAAGGCTGGAAGGCTGCGGAGTCCGCCGAAGCTCGCAGAACGTAGGAGGGAGTAGCCATTTTTAAACTGAGGAACAAATTGTCGGTTCATAATTTGTTCCTCAGTTTTGTTTGCGCATTCGATGCGGGCGTAGAGAAAAATACGCTGGTCGGGATCTCAGCTTGACGGCGACGGACATCTGTCCGACGTCCCGGTTATAGTATCTTTTGTGACAAAACGTGAGCTTTCGAAGCGACCGGGACAAGTCATGGCTAAAATGTCTGATTAGGGGCCTTAAGTAATTATTCAAAACGAGCAGGTGGTAATTGCGAAAAAATTCTGCGTGCCGCAGTTGCGAGTGAGCTACGCCTGGCTTGGTCTGCTCCTATTCTTACAGAATACCGGGAGGTGCTTTTGCGTCCAAAATGCGTCCAAAATTCAGTTTCTCCCCGCAAGTCGTTGCATCACCCACAGTGTATTAAAGCCTGATGGTGAACGAGTATGACTTTGGAACCGCTCCTTAAATAAGGGGATTGCTAAAAGCGAGACGATTTGTAAGTGTCATCGGATTGTAAAAACCCCCGGACCGATTCTGATGCTGTTCAATGTATTGTTTTTCCTTTTGCTTGGCTGCCTTTCGTCATGGTTGACCATTTACCTTTTACTTGCCACCGGTCTGGGGCAGGGGGGGACTCGTGACATACAGCACCACCACACGCACACCGGGGTGATTCCGCGGATCGGCGGTCTCGGTCTGGTGTTCGGCTTCAGTCTGACTTATGTGCTCTGTTTCCTCTTTTTTGACCCTACGGATAATCAATCACTCATCCACTTCAGTATTTTTGCGGGCGCGGGTGCCGCCTTTCTTCTGGGCTTTATCGACGATTTTTATCCGCTTGACGCGAAACTCAAGCTCGTCGCACAGATCCTAATAGCCGTCGCCGCCCATGAATGTGGACTGAGTATTGATCATGTTGGGTTCCCTTTTACCGATTCCTCGATCGAGCTGGGTGCCTTTGGTCGGGTGCTGACCGTCATCTGGTTTATCTCGATCATGAACCTGATCAATTTGATCGATGGGCTCGACGGTCTGGCCGGTGGTATTGGTCTGATGCTATTGCTTCTGCTAACCTATCTGGCCTACGAGTCCAACATCGCCATTTCGCTCATACTTGCGCTCGGAATGACCGGTGCCATTATTGGCTTTTTATTTCATAATTTCCCACCAGCCAAGGTCTACATGGGCGACTCCGGGGCTTACATGATCGGGTTCGTCATTGCCGCGCTTTCCCTTCTGAATTCGGAGAAAGGGACGGTTCTGGCCGCCCTTATCGCCCCCGTCCTTGCGCTGGCTCTACCCATCGCCGATGTAACCTTCGCCATTATTCGGCGTGCGCTCAAGGGCCTGCCGCTTTTTCGGCCGGACAGGGAGCATATCCACCACCGCCTCATCCGATCTGGCTTTTCCCGTCAGCGCACGGTGCTGTTGCTCTATGCGGTGTCTCTCGTTGCCCTGATTGGCGGGCTGCTCGCCTTCGCCTATGAGGGCCGCTATCTGCCAATTTTCTTTGGTTTCGCCTTCGTCGTTATCCTCTTTACCTTGCGTGGACAGCGCATCACCCCCGGGCTGGTGAAAAACCGTATGGTCGAATCCCTGCAAATGCGCCAGGATGCCCGCAACGCGCTTTACCTGCGCGACTGGTTGATTGTCGAAGTGGAGCGCATGAGTTCCGGGAAAAACCTCTGGGCCGACTACCGCTTCGTCCTGAAGAAGATGGGGTTCTGTCGTGCTGAACTCAGTATCGAAGGCGACCAGCGCAGTTTCTTCGTGACCGATACCCCGCACGCCAAAGTCGACCTACTCTGGCAGGAGACCCACGAGATCGGCGAGCACACAAAGCTGACGCTCTACGCGGACAAGGACAACTTCACCGAAAAGCAATTTGACCTGATCTCCGATGTGGCGGCTGAGGCCTGGACCAAAGCTGTGCAGAGATGGAAAGAGGTCAATGGCGCTGAACTCAATTTTGAAGCCAAAGCCCGGCCCCCAAACACTTACCGCCAGGAAAAAGCCCGAAACCTCTACCGGCCCACCTATTAGCCATGTATCAGGATTGCGAGCCTCGCTCGCGCACCATTGTTTGCTCCAATCGCAGCAACAAAGTTGCCGCAGTTAAAAAAGACAGCAGCGCCATCCAGTAGGCGGGGCTGTTAAAAATGAACTCAAAAAAGGCATGTCCAAAGGCCTGGGCGGCTCCGGCCAAGAGTATAAATACGGCGAACTTCTGTCGCCCGCTGTAGTAGAGCGCCTGACCCAGAAGCGTTGCAATCGCACCGAAGATCAGGCTGGTGCCGACGACCCCATATTCGGCAACAAATTGCACGATATCGTTGTGCGCGTAGCGAAACATCCTGCGGCCCATCCAGCGCTCCTTGCGGGGGTGGTAGCGCGCGTAAAAAATCTCCGGGTAGTTCCGCTGATACATGGGAAAGATGTAGCGGAACGAGCCTGCCCCCCAGCCCTGCGCGAGCCGCCCCTGCGCCATCTCCCAGGTTGCCCGGGTGGAGAGGGCACGGGCATCTTCTCCCGCGTTTTCCAGAGTCGCTTCAATGTCGCCAAAGCGTTCGTCAATCGCATCCAGATCGATGTAATGAACCATGGAATACGCGCCGGTAATGAGCAGTAAGACGGTAAATCCGGTCAGCACAAGCGAATGCACATGGAAAAGGCCCTGTATTGCGAAGATGGCCAGGAGGACCACAAAGCACAGGCTGAGCAATAACCCGAAGAAAATGCTGCCCCGCGAGAGGGCCAGTCCGATTGAAGTGGCCACCGCGGCGAAAAGAACGAAGCAGAGAAAATGCGGGCCGCCGCTCCGCAGATGCTGCCGGGTTTTTACTGCATGATAGAAAAAGAGGAAGGCGGCCCCCACCAGGACCAAATTGAGATAGGCGGCTCCCTGGTTGCGGTAGAAGAACGAGCCCCAGAAATTTTGGTTGCTGGAGGGGAAGGTCCAGAGCACTGCCTCCGCACCGGATAGTTTTTGCAGGATGCCCACCAGACCCATGCAGCTGCCACTCAAAAGGAAGCTCCAGAGCACGAGGAGCACTGCCTTGCGCCGGGTCAGTCCCGCCCAGAGACCCCAGCTCAGAGCGAACGTGGCTGAAAAGGTTACGATCACCCGCCAGGCGTTCATCGGTTCGTAATCTGAGCGCACCGAAGTTGGAAGAACCGTGCCGAGAGGGGCGACGACCGCCTCCACCCACCAGCCTCGATCCGGGTCCCGCAGCACTTCGGCCCCCGGGTTGAGTGCTCCCACGATCAAATAGAGGAGGAAAGCCAGACTTAGCCAGAAATAGGGCAGGCGCAGCAGGCGCAAACAGCCGGCCCCGTTAAAGAAAACAAGGCGTGGGCGTGCCTCGACTGCGCGGCTCGCATGTCCCGTCGAGTCCGGAGTAGTGGGCTGTGAGCGCCATTCCAGTGAGGGGCCCAGCGCAAAGAAGAGGGTGAGCACCGCCCCGGCGAGCAGCACATGCAAGCTCCACACCTCCACCCCGCCGAGCCCCCAGGCCGTGAAGGCCAGTGTAAGGCCGCCCGATACGGCCACGACCCAATCCCGCACGGCCGGACCCGCGCCTCGATACACGCGCACACGTTTCGGGGATTGTTTTGCTTGGTCTCTGCCCATGATCGGAGGATGTAGTGACAAGCTTCCAGCTTGTCGAGCGGCGGATCAGGAGATATCCGTATCTCAAGCTGAATAGAGCGCGACGGGCTCGACTATTCGATTCGTAGCTCGAGTTTGACGTCTCCGACGGCACTTCCTTTGCGATAGAGCTTACTGTTGGACCGGCGTTTTTCCCGGGATTTCGGCCCCGGCGGTTGGTTTGAGCGGCGCATACTTTCCTTCAATTTCAGGGGGATGGCGATTTTTCCATTTTCGAGGGTATCGCTCTCCAGGTCGATACC
>JAAAPI010000256.1 GCA_009908325.1 Verrucomicrobiota bacterium
CAATTTCACGTGGCACGCCGGTATGCAGCGCTGGATCTGGACCACGTTCAACAGCTTTCAGTGGGATCTGAAATACGCGAACCCGGAGGTCTTCCGGGCGATGGCCGAAGAGATGCTCTTTCTCGGTAACACGGGGGTCGAGATCCTGCGGCTCGACGCCGTGGCCTTCATCTGGAAGCGCATCGGGACGAGTTGTGAGAATCTGCCCGAGGCCCACCTCCTCATCCAGGCCTTCAACGCCGTCTGCCGCATCGCGGCGCCGGGACTTGCCTTCAAATCGGAGGCTATCGTGCATCCGGACGAGGTGATCAAATACATCAGCACTGATGAGTGCCCGCTCTCCTACAATCCGACCCTCATGGCCCTGCTCTGGGAGGCCATCGCAACGCGCGATACCAAACTACTCAAGCAATCCGTCAGCCACCGCCAGTCGCTCTGGCCCGGCACGGTCTGGGTCAACTACCTGCGCGGGCACGACGATATCGGCTGGTCCTTCGACAACGGCGACGCCTGGTCCGTCGGGATCAACCCCGACGACCACCGAAACTTTCTCAACCGTTTCTACACCGGTGCCTTCAAGGGCTCCTTTGCCGCCGGCGTCCCCTTTCAGCACAACAGTGACACGGGAGACATGCGCGTCTCCGGAACCATGGCCTCACTCGCCGGGCTGGAGCAGGCACTTGTTTCGGAAGATCCCGTTCTCCTCGAAATGGCCCTCCGCCGCATCCGGATGCTTTACGGCGTGCTCTGCAGTATCGGGGGCATACCGCTCATCTTCCTCGGAGAAGAGTGGGGAATGTTGAACGATTACAACTACCTCGGCGACAAAGAGAAAAAAGACGACAGTCGCTGGGTGCACCGTCCAAGAATGGATTGGTCGCTGCTCGGGGAGTGGGATGACGAGAATTCGCCCCGCGCCCGAATTTTCCGGGAGATGCAGGCACTCTTCGCCACGCGCAAGACCTGCCCTGCGCTGACCAATAGCCAGATGCGGCTGCTCAGCACGGAGAACACGCATGTCATGAGCTACCTCCGCTGGAATGAAGGCTACCTCCTCGTCGTCATCGCCAACTTCTCCGACGCGCCACAAGCAGTGAACATGCGTAAGCTCCGCACCGAAGGGTTGGCCCACTTTTTCAAAGACCAGCTCAGCGGTCGCACCGTGTCGACACACGACACCCTGGAGCTCGAGCCCTACGAACTCCTCTGGCTGGAGGAGGACTGAGGGATCGGAGGGATGAGACTTGACACCTGAGTGGGCATGAATCGTAGCGAGATGGAAGCGGCTTTACGCCGCGACCCAAACCCGCCTGGCGATCCGATCCGGTTCGACTCCTCGTTACAGCCCGGCTTCCATGCTTCCGAAATCGAGCACTTCGGGGTAGATTTGACCGGTGGCGCTGATTTTGAAGCGATAGACTTTGCCGGGCTCGACTTTTGTGTAGAGGGCATTGCCAAAAACTGCGGTGATGCCGTATTCGCTGAGTCGCCCGGGGTCGTTGGCGAGTGACCAGATTGCCTCCCAAAAGACTTCGCGATCGCTGACTTTGAGCGACTTTGTGATGGCGTGGTAGCGCTCGGGTGCGCTGCCGCCGGGCTGCTGGATGGCTGTGCCTTTTTCCGGCGGGGTCTGCTCGCCGTAAACGCGGCGCCAGAGGTAGAGCGCGCGTTCCTGGCCATCGCGCACGGCTTGCTGGCTGAATTTGACGATGAGCGCATCGAAGTGCACGACGTCGCCCGCGATGGAGAAAATTTGCTCGTCGACGATCTCCCTGGGCTTCCCTGCGGCGGTCTGCACAAACTTGAGTTCGGTGGTGATTTGCCCGAGCCCGTCACGTTCCTGAGCGATCACGGTGGCGAAGCCGATTTGTTCTTCTTGGGTGAGGTTGGCGAGCGCTTGGTTTAGTGCCTGGTTTTCCGTGAGCAAGGTATGGATGCTGGAGCTTGATAGATAAAAGGATAGCCCGAGGCCGACGGCCGTGGCGAGTGCCACGAGGGCAATGAGCGCTCCGATGATTTTTCCTGAATTTCCTGTCTGCATCGCTGAACTATCCCCGGTTTTACCGCAGAGGCCAATGGTTTTGTTGCATTGGATGGGCGTCCGGGGTGGGGAGATTGGGCTTTTCGGTTGAGATTTCACGAACATGAGCGACTATCATGCTGTGATTGAGACACCAACATTCAACTTTGCCAAAACCCGTGCCGATTTTCCGATCCTTGCCACGCAGGTGCGGGGCAAGCCGCTCTCGTATCTCGACAACGGGGCCACGGCGCAAAAACCGAAGGCTGTGATCGAAGCTGTCGAGCGCTACTACCGCTCGGAAAACTCGAATATCCACCGTGGCGTCCACTACCTGAGCGAGCAGGCGACCAATGCCTACGAGGAAGCGCGGGTCAAGGTGGCCGGGTTCATCGGCGCGGCGGACTCCGACGAGGTTATTTTCCTGCGCGGGGCCACCGAGGGGATCAACCTGGTGGCGCATGGCTTTATTGAAACGGTCTTGAGTGAAGGGGACGAGATCCTCATCACACATATGGAGCACCACGCCAACATTGTGCCCTGGCAGATCGCGGCGGAGAAGACCGGTGCTGTGCTCAAGGTCGTGCCCGTGCTGGATAACGGTGAACTTGATCTGGAGGCCTATGCCGCCATGCTTTCGGAGCGGACGAAGTTGGTCAGTATCGTTCACGTCTCCAACGCGCTCGGCACGATCAACCCGGTCCAGGGTATGATCGAGCAGGCCCATGCGCAGAATATTCCCGTGCTGCTGGATGCCTGCCAGTCGGTGCCGCACATGGAAGTGGACGTGGCTGATTTGGACTGCGATTTTTTCGTCTTTTCCGGGCACAAGCTCTTCGGGCCGACCGGTATCGGCGTGCTCTGGGGTAAGCGTTCGTGGCTGGAAAGGTTTCCGCCCTATCAGAGCGGTGGCGATATGATTGAACGCGTCGATTTTGAAGGCACGACATATAAAGGGATCCCGGGTAAGTTCGAAGCGGGTACGCCGCATATTGAGGGCGTCATCGGGCTGGCCGCGGCGATTGACTATGTCAATGAACTGGACCGCAGTGCAGCGCTGGCGCACGAGCACGCGCTTCTGGTCGATGCTACGGAAAAGCTTTCGGCGGTGGACAATCTCCGCGTCATCGGGAAGGCGGCGGATAAGGCGTCGATTTTGTCCTTTGTCATCGAGGACGTCCACCCGCACGACATAGGCACCTTCCTCGATGCCGACGGGGTGGCCATACGCGCCGGGCATCACTGCACGCAGCCCTTGTTGAAACGTTTTGGCGTGCCGGCGACGGCGCGGGCATCGTTTGCCTTTTACAACGATTTTGAGGACGTTGACCGTCTGGTCCAGGCTGTTGTGAAAATGCAGCGGTTCTTTGGTTAATGTTTCTGGATGGTTGGGCCGTCAGCGAGCTGGCTGGGCCAGCCGGGCACAACTGGGCGCGAGCAAGCTCGCACGCCACATGGAGTCCGTGGCGTGTCCGCTTAGATGGATCATTCCGTGCGCACGCTCTCCCTAAAAAAAGCGGTCGCCTTTCGGCGACCGCTTTGCTTAAACTTTAGTCTTAAGGAAGCGCTTATTCGGCGGACGACTCTGCGGCGGTTTCTTCGCTGGCATCGTCAGCAGCTTCTTTAGCCTCTTCGAGGGCGGCCTTACGGGAAAGACGGACCTTGCCCTTTTCGACGCCGATGCATTTGACGACCATTTCGTCACCCAGCTTGCAGATGTCTTCGGTCTTGTTGACGCGGAAATCGGCCAGCTCGGAGATGTGGACGAGGCCTTCCTTGCCGGGTAGGCATTCGACAAATGCTCCGAAGTCTTTTACGCCGCGCACGATGCCGCGGTAGGTCTTGCCGACTTCGATTTCTGCGGTGCAGGCATCGACTTCCTGAACGGCGCGGTCCATGGACTCCTTGTCGGTGGCAAAGATAAGCACGTTGCCCTCATCGTTGATGTCGACTTGAGCACCGGATACTTCGGTGATGCGACGGATGTTTTTCCCACCGGGGCCGATCAGGGCACCGATTTTGTCCGGAGCGATCTTGATCGTGGTGATGCGCGGTGCGTGCTCGCGGAGCTCTTTGCGGGACTCGGGCATGTGCTCGGCCATGATGCCGAGAATCTTCATGCGGGCATCGCGGTTCTGCTTGATGGCTTCGAGCGCGATGTCGAAGGGGAGCCCTCTTATTTTAAGGTCGAGCTGGAAGCCGGTGATTCCGTCGGGCGAACCGGCGACCTTGAAGTCCATATCACCGAAGTGGTCCTCCGCACCGAGAATATCGGTCAGGCAGACGTGCTTGGTGATTTTGCCATTTTCGTCCTGTTCGGTCACGAGACCGGTGGAGATACCGGCACAGGGTGCAGTGATCGGCACGCCGGCATCCATAAGCGAGAGGCAACCGCCACAGATCGAGGCCATGGAGGTGGAGCCGTTGGAGCTCATTACTTCGGAGACGATGCGGATGGAGTAGGGGAACTCGTCCTCCGGCGGCAGGATAGGCAGGAGCGAACGCTCGGCGAGGGCACCGTGGCCTTGCTCGCGGCGGCTCGTGAAGCCGAAACGTCCCGCTTCGCCGGTGGAGAAGGGCGGGAAGTTGTAGTGCAGGATGAAGGACTTGGTGCGGGCACCACCGGTGATGCCGTCGATATCCTGGGTGTCGCGGCTGGTGCCGAGGGTCGTGATGACCAGTGCCTGCGTCTCGCCGCGGTTGAAGATGGCCGAGCCGTGCACGCGGGGCAATGTCCCGGTTTCACAGGAGATCGTGCGCAAATCCTTAACGCCACGACCATCGACCCGACGCCCAGTCTCCATGATATTCTGGCGGTAGAGCTTCTCCTGAATCTCGTCGAAGGCGCGGGTCACGTCGTCTTTGCTGACACTGTCTTCGCCGAGCTTGGCTTTGAGGGCCTCGATGGTCTCGCTGGAGATCGCTTCCACGGCGATTTTGCGCTCGGTGTAGCTGTCGTGCTTGAGGGCTTCCCTGACCTTGTCGGAGGCATGCTCCTCGCAGAAATCGGTGATTTCCTTGGGGGTGACCATGAGCTCGAACTCCTTCTTGGGCTTACCCGCCAGCTTGGCCAGCTCACGCTGAGCGGCGATGATGGGCTGGATGGCATCCTGGGCGTAGACGAGCGCCTCGTAGAAACGGTCGTCGGAGATGAACTCGGCGGAGCCTTCGATCATGAGCATCTCGGTCTCCGTGCCGACATAGATCAGGTCGAGGTCGGAGTCGAGCATCTCGTCGTGGTTCGGATTGGTCACGAATTCACCGTCGATCTGGCCGACACGGACGCAGCCGACCGGGCCGTTCCAGGGGATGTCGGAGATCAGGGTCGCGGCCGAAGCGGCATTGACCATGAGCACGTCGGGCTCGTTCAGCTGGTCGGTGGAGAGCAGCATGCCGATGACCTGGACTTCGTTCATGAAGCCCTTTGGAAAAAGCGGGCGCAGGGGGCGGTCGCAGAGCCGGGACGTCAGAATTTCCTTTTCGCTGGGCTTGCCTTCACGCTTGAAGTAGCCGCCGGGGAACTTACCGGCAGCGGAAAATTTCTCGCGGTAGTCCACCGTGAGGGGGAAGAAGTCCTGTCCGGGACGGAGGGTCGACGCAGCCGTGGTCGATACGAAGAGCTCCGTTTCTCCGGAGCGGATGGTGACGGCGCCGCTTGCGAGGCCTGCCAGGGAGCCGGTGGCGAATTCGATATCGAGTCCATCGACTTTTACGTTATGTTTCTGTTTCATTATCTTGTCTTGGTTTTGCTTGGTGCATTCAAAACGACCGTTCGGGGATAGGACCCTACTTGTGTCGCTCGCGACTCAAATCGGTTGAGACGCTCGGATGAAAATAAAAATGCCGGGTTTCGAAGGACGAAACCCGGCATCGAGTAAATAGGACTTACTTCCGGATACCCAACTTTTCGAGAATCGCGGTGTAGCGGTTAAAGTCGGTGCGCTTCAAGTAGTCGAGCAACTTGCGGCGGCGGGCGGTCATCGCAATGAGGCCGCGGCGCGAGTGGAAGTCCTTACGGTTGTCCCGCAGGTGCTCGGTAAGATGTTTGACGCGTGCTGTGAGCAGCGCGATTTGGACCTCGGAAGATCCGGTATCCTTTTCGTTGGCACCGAACTCTTTGATGATCGCTGCTTTATCGATTGTTGTGTCCCCGACGGGTGCTGATTTTGCCATAGTTTATTGATTGTGTGATCACGACTTGGGGGCTTCGATTTGTCGAAACCGTTAAGACCGCCACTGAGCCGTCTTAACCGTTGAACCCTTCTTCAAGGGAAGTCGAGGAGTGGGCCCTTCGCAGGGCGCACTCTAACGCTGGTCGGGAAAAAAGGGGCTCAGGGGCGGGACTGCAAGCAAAAATTGGAATTTGAGTAAGCGGTGGGGGACGGTAAAGCTCTGTCCGTTCAAGGGACGGGTAGCATATAGGCCGGTAGCGAGGAGGGATGTGTAAATTGTCTTTTTCATTTCCGATTTTAAATGGGAGATCCGCATTAGTTGGCTTGGACGGGAAGTTCCACAAAGGTGGCTTCACGATTGCCTTCCTCGAGTTTCAAAGATTGGTCGTGGCGAGTTAGGTTGCGTGGTGATTTGATAAAATACCGGATCGAGTCGAGCGTAGCACAGGTTTAGTGTTTTTGTGCCAGTAATTACGAATATGATTATTTTACCTCTGACTTTTTTGCATGGTTAGTACGGAACC
The DNA here is from genome assembly GCA_009908325.1 of Verrucomicrobiota bacterium. Lineage (GTDB taxonomy): Bacteria > Verrucomicrobiota > Verrucomicrobiia > Opitutales > Coraliomargaritaceae > Thalassobacterium. The sequence continues at coordinate 6,717 of JAAAPI010000256.1, forward strand.
CGAGTTTTTGATTTTCCGTGGCGCGTTGGTTCAAGCAGCCAGCGATACACGTGCAGATTACACCCCGGACGGGCTCGTGCTGGTCGATCCGAGCAAAGATCGGGGCGGCCGCATTCTTGCGATCGGGCCTGTCGAGACGGTCGCCGCGACTTACGGGCTGGACCCGCGAGCGCTGCCGACGGGCGAACGTTCAAACGGCGGGAAGGATCTTTGGTTGCCAGCATTTTTCGACACGCATTTCCACTGGGTGCAGGACGCCGTCCGGGAAATGCCGAAGTATTCGCTTATCGAATGGCTGAACACGATCACCTTTCCCGAAGAGGCGAAGTTTGCGGATGCTGCCTACGCAGAAGAAAGGGCGGCCTCATTTTGGAAGCAAATCCTTAGCCTCGGCACTGTGGGAGGCTTTTGCTATAGTTCAACCCATGAGGTCGCGCTTGAAGCGGCCTTCCGGCATGCGCCCAGGGATTTTTACATCGGCAACGTCCTGATGACGATGGAGTGCCCGGATTATTTGCAGCAGAACGAGGCGGATTCGATTGCCAGCGTGCAGCGCTGTACAGGGCAGTTTGGGTCGCGTTACGTGGCCAGCCCCCGCTTTGCGCCGACCACCGCGCCGGCCGTAATGCGGGCCGCTGCTGAGGCAGCGCAAGCGATTAACGGTTTCCAGCAAACCCATCTCGGCGAGACTTTGGCTGAGATCGAATGGGTTTTGGGTATTTATGAAACGCTTCCCGGCTTCGAGGATGTGAGCAGCTATGCGGAGATCTATAATCGTGTCGGGATGCTTGGCGAAAAAACTGTATTGGGGCACTGCCTACACTTGACGCCCGAAGAATGGGAACTTCTGGCAGACTCGGGGAGCCGCATCGCGAGTTGCCCGACCTCCAACGCGCCGGTCGAGCAGATGGGGCTGGGCTCGGGACTTTTCGATTACCCAACAGCCGAGGCCTACGGAATACCCTGGGCGCTCGCCTCCGACATCGGTGGCGGCCCTTATCTTTCCATGTTTGATGTGATGCATTCCTTTGTGGAGCAAAACCGGGAGCTGGGTCGACGGGGGGCCACTTACACGAAAGCGCTGCACCGTTCGACGGCGATGGGAGCCGCGCTCATGGACCTACCGAACCGCAGTATGTTAGATCGCGGGGCAAGCTTCGACGCGATTCGGGTGGCGATGCCAGAAGGAACCTTTCAATCCGGTCCGGCAGAGCCAGTCCTCGCCGCGCTTTGCCAACAGATAACCGACCGGAAAGACTACGAGAAACTCGTTCTTGAGACGTTTATCAGAGGAGAGTCCTGCTTTAAACGGGAGGTGGAGCCATGCGGTTAAGCGAGTTGAGATATGGCGCGGAAGTTGAGAATTAAATATGCGGGAGCGTACGACCATGCGCTGTGGCACCCCTGCCGCTGGTCGTTCGTCGATCATGGGACTTGTCTTGAGTCGGCGGGCGGGTTGGCGAGGTATTCGAGATAGTGCTCGGCCAAGTAGCCAGCGCAAGTCAGAGCCGCACCGTTTTGTTCCATTCATGTTGAAGCTAGCTGAAGCAAGCGGCTTACATAGCCAGGATGCCGGCGGCCAAGACCTCGGCCGCTTGCTCAATTTCGCTCCCTTCGTGAGCTGTGCTGATGAAGCAGGTTTCGTAAGCCGAAGGCGGCAGATAGACACCGTGGTCCAGGGCGTATTTAAAAAGCTGGTTGAAATGTTGCGTTTCGCTGGAGGTTGCATCGCCGTAGTTACGCACGGGTTGCTCGGCAAAAAACACGGCATACATGGAGCCGACTTGCGGCACCTGCAGCGGAAGGCCTTTTTCTTTGGCGGCACCGAGCAGGGCATGGCGGATGGTTTGCCCCAATTTCTCGAGCCGATCATAGGGCCAGAGCGATTTGAGCTTTTTCAGTGATGCGATGCCGGCCGCCATGGCGAGCGGATTGCCGCTCAACGTGCCCGCCTGGTAGACCGGACCGAGCGGTGCGAGCTGGTCCATGATCTCCGTCCGACCACCGAAGGCACCGACGGGCAAACCGCCGCCGATGATTTTACCCATGGCTGTCAGGTCCGGGGTAATGCCAACGAGCGCTTGCACACCCCCGGCGGCGACTCGGAAACCGGTCATGACCTCGTCGAAAATGAGCACGCTTTGATGCTGGGTGCAGAGCTCCCGCAGCAGCTGAAGAAAGCCGACGTCGGGAAGGATGAGCCCGCAATTGGCCGGGTAGGGCTCGACGATGATCGCTGCGATTTGATCGCCCTGCGCGGCAAAGGTCTCACGAAGCGCATGGGGATCGTTGTAATCCAGCACAATGGTCTCGGCGGCAAAGCTGGCCGGGATGCCCGCACTGTCCGGGTTGCCGAGGGTAAGGGCACCCGAGCCGGCTTTGACCAGCAATGAGTCGACATGCCCGTGGTAGCAACCGGCGAATTTTACGATTTTATCGCGTCCGGTGTAGCCGCGGGCGAGGCGAATGGCCGACATGGTGGCCTCCGTACCGGAGTTGCACATGCGGATTTTTTCGACTGAGGGCACCAGCTCGGTGAGCAGTTCGGCCATTTCGACTTCGTAGGGGTTCGGCGTGCCGAAACTGGTGCCGTTATCCAGTGCCCCGGCAATGGCATTGCGCACATCGGGGTCGTTGTGCCCGTGGATGGCCGGTCCCCAAGTGCAGACAAAATCGATCAGTTCAGCGCCGTCAGCCGTGGTCAGCCGGGCGCCTTTGGCCCGTTGGGTGAAAAAGGGTGTGCCGCCGACGGAACGAAAGGCGCGGACCGGTGAGTTGACGCCACCCGGCATGAGCTCCTGGGCGCGGGCGAAGAGTTGTTCGGAAGTGTTCATAGTTCGACCTGGGTCGGTGGCTGTTGGAAGATGTCTTCCTGACAAACTTCGACAGGATCCGCCTTCATTTCAACCCGCAAACCGTTTGAAGGCAGAAATCGTAGGGGCGTCACTTGTGACGACCGCGTCAGCAAGGCTTCGGATATCGCGGTCTTCACAAGTGAAGCCCCTACGAGACTGGATCTGCTTTTAACTTCGTTAATGAAGAACTGGTCAAAAGTAAGCACGCCGCTCAACTGACATACTTTTGCACGATGGGGATGCGGCGTCCGATGCCGAAGGCGAGGGGGGTGGTCTTGAGGCCGGGGGCGGCTTGCTTGCGCTTGTATTCGTTGAGGTCGACCTTGCGCACGATCTCGTCGACCACTGCGCGGTCGTAGCCCTTTTCGGCGATCTCGGCGCGGGAGAGGCCCTCCTCGACATAGAGTCGAAGAACGCCATCGAGCACCGGGTAGGCGGGCAGGGTGTCTTCGTCTTTCTGGTCGGGGCGCAGCTCGGCGGAGGGTGGCTTTTCGATGGTGTTGACCGGGATGCGTTCGCCGTCGAGATTCATGTGTCGCGCGAGGGCGTAGACCTTCATCTTGGGCAGGTCGGAAATGGCGGCGAGGCCACCGCACATGTCGCCGTAGAGGGTGCAGTAGCCGACGGCGATCTCGCTCTTGTTGCCGGTGGTCAGGAGGAGCGCCCCAAACTTGTTGGACATGGCCATGAGGAGAAGCCCCCGGGCACGGGCCTGAATATTTTCCTCGGTCACATCGGGCTCGCGCCCCACAAAGAGTCCGCTGAGCGCCGCTCCGGCTGAGGCGACGGTGTCGGCGATCGCGACTTCCTGGTATTCGATACCCAGGTTTTTGGCCAGAGCGTTGGCATCGTCGAGGCTGTGCTGACTGGAAATCGAGGAGGGCAGGGCGACGCCGATGATGTTTTCGGGGCCGAGCGCATCGGCGGCGAGCGTGGCCACCACGGCGGAATCGATGCCACCGCTGAGGCCGATGAGGGCTCTTTTGAAACCGCATTTCTGCGCGTAGTCACGCAGACCGAGGGTCAGCGCGGCTTGGGTGGCGGCGTTGCCCTTGAGGTTGAAGTGCCCCGAGACGTAGCCGTCGGGACTGGCCAGATCGATCACGTGATTTTCCTCGCGGAAGGCGGCGAGGCCGGCGATGAGGCCGCGTTCGTGGTGGGTGGCGATGCTGCCGCCGTCGAAAATGAGTTCATCGTTGCCGCCGACAGCGTTGCAGTAAACCGCCGGGCAGCCGCAGCGTTCGGCGGCGTCCTGCACGAGTGGCTCGCGGGCTTCGTTTTTACCTTCGTGCCAGGGGCTGGCGGAAATATTGACCAGGAGATCGATTTTTTGCTCCGCCAGCACACCCACGGGGTCCTGGCAGTAGCGGCGGCTGGTTTTCAGGTCGGGGTGCGTCCAGATATCTTCGCAGATCGAGAGGCCGATCTGCTTGCCCTGCCATTGCACGACGGTGGGGCCTTCGGCGGGTTCGAAATAGCGTTCTTCGTCGAAGACATCGTAGGTCGGGAGGAGCGACTTGCGGGCCACCGTCTTGACGGCACCCGCTTCGCACCAGGCCGCCGCATTGTAGAAGGGACGCCCTGTGATGCAGGGGCCGCGGTCCTCCACGAAACCAATCACGGCGGGCACCGCACCAACTTCCGCGGCGATGGCCTTCAAGGCATCCTCCGTATCGCTGACGAAGCGGCTCTTGAAGAGAAGATCGCGGGGCGGGTAGCCGCAGACGGCCAACTCCGGGAAGATGATCAGCTCGGCACCGTCTCCAGCGAGTGAGCGGTAGGCCGAGAGGATGCGCTCCGCATTGCCGGAGAGGTCACCAACGGTCGTGTTGATTTGTGCGATACCAATTTTCATAAAAGTGTGGGGTTTTTAAACAATTGTTTGAAAGGTGACTTGCAAAGAGAGGGCTTGGCGGAATATTCAAAGGCGATTGGCAAAGCTGGCGAATGCGGGTTGTATTGCAACTGGCCGCGCCGGGAAGTGCCATACTTTTGATCAACTGATTCACGACTATTTCCAATGCTTCCAGAAGACAAGCCTTTCGCGGTTTTAATCGCTCTCTGTTTAAGTATGCTCGGGCTGCCCGCGCAGGCGGCGGAGATGGTTCCTCAAAGTCCCGAAGTCGAGGCCACAACTGCTGCCCGGCCGCTGAAAATGGGTCTTGACGACGTGATCGAGCGGGTCAAAGCGCAAAATTTGCAGGTGTTGATCCGCAAAGAGTCGGTTTTACGGGCACTGGAGCAAAGCTACCAGCGGCGGGCGGCGCTACTGCCACAGTTTTCCGCCAGAGCCGAGCAGGCCCGCCAGCAACTGGCCCGCGGGTTTGGGGCGGAAGATTTTGAGTCGCCCCCGTTCAATCGCTTTGGTGCGCGGGTGGAAGGTTCGCTTGCGGTCTTTGACACACAACGCTACGCGGATTATCGCATCGCGCGCCTCAACTACGCCATCGAACAGCTCGATTTTGAGGTGGCCATGCAGGATATACTGGAGCAGGCCGTCATGCTCTATTTTACGCAGCTGCGGGACTTGCGCAGCGTGGAGATCGCTGAGGGGAATCTCGCTCGGGAGCGCGCCCTGCTGGACTTGGCCAGGCAGCAATTTGAGGCGGGGGCGGCGATTAAAATTGATGTGACGCGCGCCGATGTGCGCGTGGCCACGGAGCGCCGTGCGCTCATGGAGGCGGAGATCGCGGTGGAGAATTCCATTCTGGAGCTTAAAGCTTTGCTGGACATCGATCTGGACCAGCCGGTCGAGTTGGATCGCTCGATCATTCAGGGGATCAACGCCCCGCCCTCCATCAAACGCTACGGTTCGCTTGAGGTGCTGACCGAGCTGCGCCCGGAGCTGCGCGGCCAGCAAAAAACGCTGGAGCAGGCGGAGCTGGCGAAGCAAGCGGTCGGTTGGCAACGTCTGCCTACGGTGGAGCTTTTTGCGGACTGGGGCTACGATACGAATCGTGTGTTCGACGGAGAGGAGGGCGAAGCCTGGTTGCTCGGCCTTCGGGCCCGTATTCCGATTTGGGAGGGTGGCCGCATCGCTGCTGAGAAACGGGAAGCCGGTGCTGCCGTGCGGCAAAACGAATACCGGATGCGGGATCTGCGCAACACGGTTGAGCGCCAGTTTAAGTTTTCCTTACTCGAGATGGACTCGCGTTATGCACAGATTGATATCGCACGGGATGAAGTGCGCCTGGGGTTTGATGAGGTCGAGCAAGCCCGTGAACGTTACCGCGAGGGTCTCGGCGACAACCGTGAGTTGATCGATGCGCAAAATAGTCTGGCAGAGGCAGAGCGCAGTGAGCTGCGGGCCATTTATCTCTACGGCTTGAGTCGGCTCGCCTTTGCGCGCTCGATTGGGTCGGTCGAACGGGTGCTGGATTAGGGGGGGTGGCATGGAAACAAAGCCTGAAAAACTCGTCCTTGCTTCAGCGTCGCCCCGTCGAGCGGAACTTTTGCAGCGGATGGGGCTGGTCTTCGAAATTTGCCCGACCCATGTCGAAGAGGACGACTCCGGGCGGCACGGACCCGAGCACCTCGTGCGGGAAAACGCCGCGCTGAAAGCGGCCACGCTGGCCGCAGAACTCCCGGATGCTCTCGTTTTGGGATCGGATACGACGGTCGCTCTGGGCGATCAGGTGCTGAGCAAGCCGACCGATCTGGAAGAAGCGCGCGAAATGCTCATGATGCTTTCCGGGCGCAAACACACGGTCTACACCGCGGTCGCGCTGCGTTGGTCGGCTGGAGGGTTGGTGCACAGTTTCCTGGAGCGCAGTGAGGTTACCTTCAAAACACTGGATGCCCCGCGCATCGAGCAATACATCGCATTGGTCAACCCCTTGGATAAGGCCGGGGCTTACGGTATTCAAACCGGGCGGAATTTGATCATTGAATCGGTCAGCGGATCGATCGAAAACGTCATGGGCTTGCCCATTCAGGCGCTGGCGGTATGTTTGCAGGAACTCGGTTTCGATTTCAGAAACTAAGCCTATTTCTCTCCTTCAAGTTGTGACCCAGGCATCCGCAGATTCCCGCCCGCAAAGCTTGTGGTCGGACGACCGCGTCGATCCGGCGTGGGCCCCGGTGGTCGCCCTACTGGTCACAATTCTGGCCCACCTGCTGGTCTTTTGGCTGCTCCCTGACCAGCTCGTGGAGGTCCCGGAACCGAGAGAAGCGGCGAGAGAAGCGAGGCAATACGAGATTCGTCTGGTCGAGCCCGAAGAACAGCGCTACGCCGAAGCCAATCCCGAGGCACCGGTCAATGAACCCGACCAAACGGAACGATATTCCTTCCGCAGCCAACAGGCCGCCGATGATAGTCCGCTTTCGGATGCCGAGAATAAACCGCAGGTCGATGGCGAGCTGGAGGATGCGTCAAAAATTCTACAGGGCAGCCTGGAGCAAAGTCCGCCCGTCGAACCTGGAGTCCATGCACCCGACGCCCGCCCCGGAGACGGGGAGGGCGATGCCGGTGGCGAAGCTGGCGACCCCAGCGAGGAGGTGGCGGTAAACATGCCCCGGCCGCTGCCCCCGCCGAGTTTCATCGAGCAGGAAGCCGTCAGCGAGGCGGGTCCCGGTAGTCGCTTGGAGCAGGCAGGGGAGTCCTCCGAAATGGTCGAGGCTCCGGACCCGGATGCGCCCATCGATGTTTATCGCCCTCCCGCGGAGCGTCCGGCAGAGGCCACTGTCGCCGATGGCGGGGGCGGCTCGCCGGAGAGTCCGGCCAAACCGCGCCCGCGCCCCCGCTTGGCCCCCGAGTTGACGCGGGGCACGCTCATGCGCTCGGAGAGTTCGGCCCGCCGCCGGGGTGAGGTGGCCATCGATTCGACGTTCAGTGAATTCGGTGAGTATGAGCAGCAATTCTACGCGGCGGTGCAGACGGGCTGGTATCAGGAGATCGAGTTTTTTCAGCCCATCGATACGGCCACCCGGGTTTATGTGCAGTTTACCCTGCACGCCGACGGGCGGGTCACCGACGTCGAAGCAGTGCAGAGCAACGCCAGCGAAATCGCGACCTTTATCTGCGAAAATGCGATCAGCAAACGCTCACCCTTCCGGCCCTGGACACGCGAGATGGTGCGGGTTTTCGGGCAGGAGCGCACGTTAACCGTGCGGTTCCGGTATCTCTAGGAAAAACTCAGGGGCAATTATAAGTGCGGGGGTACGGATTCACCCGTTGGAGCTGCCTTAGCTTGTTCCGCACCTAAAGGAGCGGACATACGTATGCAGCTTCCTTTAGGTAGCTGCCCCGCGCCTACAATCGGACCCGAAAACCATGCGATTAACTATTGTGCTTTTCCGCAGAGAAATAAAAGGTGTTGGGTTTCACCAACGCGATCCATGCACGAACTGAAACCAGACCAGCTGCCACTCAATGAGGGCGTGCGTGTGCTTGCCCACAACGAAGACGGTTTACTCGCCTTGGAAAAACCGTCCGGTGCCATGTCACACCCGAACACGCCCGATGCAAATGCACGGGCGCTTCTCACAGCGGATTACGACCTGGAAGAAGAGTGCTACCATTGGACAAGCGAGGCAGGCAAGGAGGAGAAAGCATGGCTGATCAACCGACTGGATTCACCGACCTCGGGTGTCATCCTGCTCGGATTGAACGCGGAAATCAGCCGTATCATCAAGCAGGAGTTTGCCACGCACAAGGTGAACAAGATCTACTATGCGCTGACCCGCGGCAAGCCGACCAAACCAGTCGGTGTTTGGTCGGACAAGCTGACCAAAGATACCCACAGCGGGAAACGTCTCATCAAGAAGGCTCGTTTTGTGCCCGCCAAAGCGCGGTATCAGACAATAAAATCGCCCACCGGCGGGTTTCCCGTGACCCTGATCAAACTGATGCCCGTAACCGGTCGAACCCACCAGTTGCGCGTGCAGTGTAAAAAGCACGGCGTTCCCATCGTGGGTGACCGCACCTACGGCAGCTTCCGTTTCAACCGGGAAGTCTCTATGCTGACGGGCGTCAAGCGTTTGCTGCTGCACTCAACCGAGACGCATGTGCATTATGTTTATCACGGAAAGATCCGGAATTTTGTGGCCAAGTCCGCACTGCCGGATGCCTTTGCCGAAGTGCTCCGCTACCGCCCCGGGCTGAACCCTGCAAAGCCGAAACGTGAGGACGACTCAGCGGTATCCGATCGCCGATTTAAGCGGGTATAAGGTATAACATTGCAGGGTGGCTTCTTAGCCTCAGGATAATCCACCAATGGACAAAAGCACACAGGAAACATTCCGACCGCTGATCGAAGCGCGGATGGATGAACTCAACGCGACGCTGGCATCGACAAAGGAGGACACCGCCGCGATTTCGCCGGATGTTTCGATTGGGCGGCTCTCGCGGCTGGATTCGATGCAGATGCAACAGATGGCCGTGGGGATGCAGTCCCGCATGCGGGAAGAGCTCAAACAACTCAAAGAGGCTCTGCTACGCATTGACCGCGGGCGCTATGGTACCTGCGAAATGTGCCGGAAAGATATCCCGACCGAGCGATTGGAGTTCCAGCTCGATGCCACGGTTTGTGTGGCCTGCCTGCGCGGCGCACGGAAGTAGTTTACACGTTCAATCGCCGAGAAACTTGCGGATCGCCGGGATGGGCTTGGCCCGTTGGCCGCTTTCGAGGCGTTCGATATAGCGGTCGGGCTTGAGATCGTCGGGCTGGTGCTCGTCTTCGAATTCGTCGTCTTCGATCGGGATCAACTCGTCGAAGTAGAGCGAAAGGCGGCGCGCCTCGGGGTCGAGCACCTCGGCGGGATTGGACACGCGTCCTTTTTTGACGAAGATAAACCGAGCCGGACTGCGCGCTTTTTTGTATTCGGCTTCAAAGTCTTTGACCCACTTGTTGCCGGCTTCCTCCCGCCGGTTGAGCAGAACCATATCGGAAAAGTGGATACAGGCATCGAACCAGGGGCGCGCGGATGGCTGCTCGCGGAGGAACTGGCAGTGCAGCACCGTGACAATGCGTGCGATACGGCACTGGTTGTGCTCGCTCCATTGCTTGAGGGCCTCAGCACAGTCGGCGGGGTCACTCGTGCCGGGGGCCAGAAAAATAACCTTCTGCGGCGCGGCAGAGATCTTTCCGTGGTTGATTTTGCAATCCTTCAACTCCCAGGTCACGACGCTGACATTTTCCAGCGCCTCCAGTTGCTCGTCGAAGTTGTTGACCGGTTCGCTTTTGGGCCGGAAGTAGAGGACTTGTTCGTTTTTCGGAATTCCGTCTTCGATGAGATCGAAGATAACCTCGCGACGACCGGAGTTTGGAATGCCGAAAACGAAGTAGACGAGTGGGGCGCTTTCGCTCATAGCGTGGGTGGCTTAGGCGGATTCGAAGTCGAAGCTGTGGCACTGGGCCTGTTGCCGCATCCAGTGGTCGACGAGGACGAGGGCGGCCATGGATTCGACGATGGGCACGGCGCGGGGGACGACGCAAGGGTCGTGGCGGCCACGGCCCATGAGCTCGGTCTCCTGACCGTCCTTATCGACGGTGGCTTGCTTTTGAATGATGGTCGCGGTGGGCTTGAAGGCGACGCGGAAGATGAGCTCTTCGCCGTTACTGATACCGCCCTGCACACCGCCGGAGCAGTTGGTGGCGGTGCCGATCTTGCCGCTTTTATTGACGAAACGATCATTGTGCTCGGAGCCGCGCAGCTCGGTGCCGGCGAAGCCGCTGCCCAGCTCGAAGCCCTTCGTAGCGGGAAGGGAGAGCATGGCCTTGGCCAGGTCGGCTTCGAGGCGGTCGAAGACGGGCACACCGAGGCCAACCGGCAGATTGCGGATACGGCACTCGATGACGCCGCCGACCGAGTCGCCGTTTTTGCGCATGTCCTTGATGCAGTCGACCATCTTTTCGGCGGTCGGTGGGTGGGGGCAGCGCACGGGACTGGCTTCGACTTCGTCGAGACTGGGGAAGTGCTCCAGCGGGGGCATCTCAATGGTATGCACCCGGCTGATGTAAGCCCGTATCTCGACATTGCCCGCCAGTTTCAGAATCTTTTTGGCGATGGCACCGGCGGCCACTCGCCCGATTGTCTCCCGGGCGGAGGATCGGCCACCGCCCTCGTGGTTGCGGATACCGAACTTACTCTGGTAGGTGAAGTCGGCGTGCGAGGGGCGGAAGGTATCCTTCATCTCGGCGTAGGCCGACGGGCGGTGATCGCCGTTGGGCACATAAATGGCAATCGGCGTGCCGAGGGTCTTTCCCTCGTAGAGACCGGAAACGATTTCGGCGCTGTCGGTCTCCTTGCGCGGCGTCGTGATATCGCTCTGCCCGGGGCGTCGGCGGTCCAGCTCGCACTGGACTTCTTCCACGTCGAGCGGCAGCTTTGGCGGGCAGCCGTCGATGACAACGCCGATGCCACCACCGTGGCTCTCGCCCCATGTGGAGATGCGAAAAAGTGTGCCGAAAGAATTACCCATAGCGGCGAAGGAGAATGGGAGTGGTCGGTAAAGTCAATCCTGTGGGGGCAGTGGCTGGTTGTCTATTGGACAAGCCACGTGTGACCCGTCCGCACCTGAAGGAGCGGACCTACGTATGCGGCTTCCTTTAGGGGGCCGCCCCGCTCGCGCTGCGAAGTATTGCAGCCTAATTGGTTCGGTTGGCCCGCTTGCCGGGGCGTCCGCAAGCGGACACGCCACAGGTGAAGCTACGTGGCGTGCGAGCTCGCTCGCGCCTGCGGCATTTTGGGGCGGTCCGGCCGGTTCGGCTGGCCTGACCGGCGGGGCATCCGGCCATTCGACGAGCCCAAGGCGTCCGCAAGCGGACACGCTACGTGTGACCCGTCCGCACCTGAAGGAGCGGACCTACGTATGCGGCTTCCTTTAGGGGGCCGCCCCGCAGCTAAGCCGCCTGTGTTGAGCTTGGTCCAGTCTGCGGCTCAGTGGGCTTCCAGCCAGTTGGCCCCCAAGCCGATCTCGATCTCGATGGGGCAGTCGAGCTCGAGGGCGCCGACCATGCCGTCGGTGACCAGCTGGCGAAGCGGGGCTTCTTCGTCCGGGTGCAGGTCGAAGATGAGCTCGTCGTGGACTTGCAGGAGCATGCGGCTTTTCAGGCCTTGCTCGCGGATGGCCTGATCGATGCGGACCATGGCGATCTTGATCATATCGGCGGCCGTGCCCTGGATGGGCATGTTGATGGCGTTGCGCTCGGCGGCGGCCCGTATGGTGCCGTTACTGGAGTTGATATCGCGCAGGTAGCGGCGGCGGCCGCAGACGGTCTCGACGTAGCCCTTTTCCCGGGCGCTCGCCTGTTGGGCCTCCATGTAGCCGGGGATACCGGGAAACTGGGCGAAGTAGGTGTCGATGATGGACTGCGCCTCCGTCCGGGTAACCGTGCCGAGACGCTGGGCTAGTCCGAAGGCGGAGATGCCGTAGGGGATGCCGAAATTGACCATCTTCGCCGTGCTGCGTTGTTCGCGCGTGACCGCCTCGGGCGCGACGCTGAAAATCCTCGCGGCGGTGGCGGTGTGGATGTCTTCGCCTTCCTTGAATGCCTTAAGCAGACCGGCATCGCCCGTCAGCGCGGCAAGGATGCGCAGTTCGATCTGCGAGTAGTCCGCAGCCAAAAGCCGCCAGCCCTCGCGCGGAACGAAGGCCTTGCGGATTTCGCGCCCGCGCTCGCTGCGCACGGGGATGTTTTGCAGGTTGGGATCGTTTGAGGAGAGGCGACCGGTGGCGGTCTGCACCTGTCCGTAGTGCGTGTGCACCCGGCCCGTTTTAGCATCGACTGTGTCCGGCAGGGCGCTGATGTAAGTGCTCTTCAGCTTGCTTAGTTGGCGGTATTCGAGCAGGTCCGCCACGATCTGGTGCTTCGGGGCGAGCTGGGCGAGCACTTGCTCGTTGGTGGCGTATTGGCCCGTCCGGGTCTTTTTCGGTTTGTCGATCAGTTTGAGTTCATCGAAAAGCACTTCGCCGAGCTGCTTGGGGGAGTTGAGATTGAATTCGCGGCCGGCGGCCTCGTAAACGGCGGTCTGCAGGTCGACGATGTGCCCCTCGAAAGAGGCGCCGATCTCCTGCAAAGTAGTTTCGGAGAGGCGGATACCCTCGCGCTCCATGGCGGTGAGCACGGGGAGAAGGGGGGTCTCGATCTCGTAGAATACGCTGGCTTGTCCGGATTCTTCGAGCTTGGCTTGAAAAAGCTCCCAGAGCTGGAGCGCGATGTCGGCGTCTTCGATCGCGTAGTTGGCGAGATCCTGCGCATCGACACCCGAGTAATCGATAGCGGCGTCTTTTCCGGCATCGGGCAGCAGCTCGCTGAAACGGATGGTCGAATACTGCAGCAAGTCCTCCGCGAGGGTGTCGAGGCCGTGACGCTGCTCGGGATCGATGAGTGCGTGGGCCAGCATGGTGTCGTAGCAATCACTAGCGACGGGGCAGTCGTTTTCCGCGAGCACTGCGAGATCAAACTTCAGGTTGTGGCCGATTTTCGTGAGCGCGGGGTCGGCCATGACGGGCCGAAGCGCGGTGAGCGCGGCAGCGGACGCTGGGACCCAGAAGCCGCTGTGGGGCTTTACCGAGAAAGAAAGGCCAACCAGTTCGGCAGCCCGGGGGTTGAGGGCGGTGGTCTCGGTGTCGAAGGCGAAGCTGCCCGCAGCCCGCAGGGTTTTTATGAGGTCGGCCAGCTCGGAATCGGTCTGGACGGTTCGATAGTCCGTCTCGATGTCGGCCAGTTTTTTGAAGGTAATGTTGGGGATCAGTTCGGGGGCCGACGCGGACGGAGCAGATGCGGAGATCTGCGATCCCGGGGCTGACGCGGACGGGGCAGATGCGCCTTCGACAGGCTCGGGCCCGTGGGAAGTCTGGGTTCCCGGGGCCTTGTTTTTGGCGGCCTGTTCGTCGTCCTCGCTCATCAAAACAAGGTCGGAGGTGGCGTCTTGCACGGAAAAATCGGCCCCGAATATGCGCTTGCCGAGGGTGCGGAATTCGAATTCGGCAAAGATGGGGACGAGCTTTTCCGGGTCGGGCGGGGTGACTTCGATGGCATCCCAGTCAGCTTCAATGGGAACATCGAGCTGGATAGTGGCCAGTTTTTTGGAAAGGCGGGCCTGATCAGCGTGCTCGCGGACTTTCTCCTGCTGCTTGCCCTTGAGCTCGTCGACGTGGTCAATCAGGCCCTCGACGGTGTCGTATTTGGCGAGTAGCTTTTCGGCAGTCTTCGGGCCGATACCCGGAACACCGGGTATGTTGTCGGAGACGTCCCCGCAGAGACCGAGCATGTCGATCACCTGGTCGACCCGTGCGATGCCCCACTTTTCTTTGATCTCTTCGATCCCCCAGATCTCGGGCGTATCCCCTTTGCGCGAGGGGCGATACATTTTGATTTTCTCGGTTACGAGCTGCCCGAAATCCTTGTCCGGGGTGACCATGTAGATGGAATCGAAGCCATCGGCCTCGGCGCGGTGGGCGAGCGTGCCGATGATATCGTCGGCCTCGTAGCCATCCATTTTCAGGACGGGTATGCCAAAGGCCCCGGCAATCCGGTCGAGCTGCGGCATCGCGGCGGCGAGGTCCTCCGGCATGTCTTCGCGCTGCGCTTTATATTCGGGGTGCAAGCGATGGCGCTCCGTAGGGGCCGAGGTATCGAAGACGACCGCGAGGTGGCTGGGTTTCTGCTTGGTCATGAGCTCAATGAGCGTCGCCGTAAACCCGAAGATGGCCGAGGTGTTGAACCCCTTGCTCGTGTAGATGGGGCTTCGGATCAGCGCAAAATGCGCGCGGTAGGCGAGCGCCATACCGTCGAGGAGATAGAGAGATTTCATAGTGAGGTGCGGGTTGCGGGATATG
>JAAAPI010000399.1 GCA_009908325.1 Verrucomicrobiota bacterium
GCGCTTCAAGTGCGGAGGAAAGAACAGGTGTTATTGATGGAAAGTGTATCGAAGATCCGGCGGTGGGTTCTGGTTGAAGGGCGCAGCATCCGGTCTGTTGCACGGACGACGGGATTATCGCGGAACACGATCAAGAAGTATCTGAAGGATGAGAGCCCGCCGAGCTACCAGCGGCAAGCGCCACCGGTCCGGCATAAGCTTTGCGATGGTTTTGACACTCGGCTTCAGGACCTTTTTGAGCAGGACCAGAAGCGCCCACGCCGAGAGTGGCGGACGGCCCAGAAGCTCTATGAGCAGCTCGTGATGGAAGGCTACACCGGTTCTTATTCGCCGGTTCAGCGATTTGTCCGCGACCTGAAGCGGGCCGGTTCCGGTTCGGGCGAGGCTTTTATCCCGTTGCATTTCGCGGCAGGCGACGCGCTGCAATTTGACTGGAGCGAAGAACGGGTTGTTCTGGGCGGTATCGAGCAAAAGGTGAAGGTTGCCCATTTCCGCCTGTGCCACAGCCGTAAGCCCTTTGTCGTGGCCTATCCCGGCGAAGCTCAGGAGATGGTGCTGGATGCCTTTGTGCAGGCGCTGTCTTTCTATGGCGGGGTTCCACGCCGTGTGATCATCGACAACCCCAAGACCATGGTGACCTATGTCTCGCGCTCGAAGGACCGGGTATTCCACCCCCGGTTCCTGGCCTTGATGAACCATTACGTGATGGAGCCGGTGGCCTGTACGCCCGCCGCGGGCTGGGAGAAGGGACAGGTTGAGAACCAGGTCCAGTTTTTGCGTGGCCGGTTGTTTGTGCCCAAACCTGCCTTCGATGATCTCGATGCGCTAAACGATTGGCTGCGCCTGCGGTGTGAAGACCTGGCAAACCGGCCCCACCCTGAGCAATCGGATCGCACGATTGCAGAGTTGTTCGAAGGCGAACGCGCCGAACTGCGCCCTCTGGGTCGGGCATTTGACGGATACGTGGAAAAGACCATTCGTGTTCGTTCTACCTGTCTGGTTCAATATGCCAGCAATCGCTACAGCGTGCCGTCCCGGTTCGCGGGGCAACATGTGTCGTTGCGCGCCTATGCAGGCCGGATCGTGCTGGTATCGGGCCAGGATGTCATCGCCGAGCACAAGCGTCGCTTCACCCGCAATGTCAGCTATTTTGAACCTTGGCATTACGTGCCACTGCTGGATCGCAAGCCCGGTGCTCTGCGCGACGGTGCTCCCTTTGTGGACTGGCAACTGCCTGAGACCATGCACCGGATCAGGAAGCATTACATGGCCGGCAAAGGCGGGGATCGGGAGTTCGTCGATCTGCTTCTGCTGGCCCAAGATCACGGGATCGAGGTGGTCGAGACGGCTTGCGAACTGGCGGTGCAACAAAACACCCTGCGCCTGCCCGCCATCATCAACCTGATTAACCAGTTGGTGGAGCCGGTCATCACGCCACTCAGCGACGCCTATACCTATCCGCAGCTGACCTTGCGGCCCGAGGCGGATTGCAAGCGCTATGAGACGCTGTGCTCGACGGAGGAGGCTGCCGCATGAACGCCCTCATCGACCAACTGACCGCCCTGAGGCTGCACGGGATGGCAGCTTGCGCCCATGATTTGCTGTCCGCGCGCAAGCCACCAAGTCTGACCACAGCGATAAAGCAACTGATCGACGCCGAGACTGTAGAGCGGCGGGTGCGCTCCATCCAGTATCAAATGCGCATCGCGAAGTTCCCTCATCACAAGGACTTCGCCACTTTCGATTACGGTGCGGCCGCCGTCACCCAGACCCAGATCGAACCGTTCTGCACAGGCCAGTTCACCGAGGAGGCGCACAATCTCATCCTGGTGGGCGGAACCGGAACCGGCAAAACTCATATCGCCATCGCGCTTGGAACCACCCTGGTCAATAACGGCAAGAAGGCCCGTTTCTTCAACGCTGTCGACCTGATCAACGCCCTGATCAAGGAACAGGCCGAGGGCAATGCCGGGAAGATCATCCGGCAGCTCTCGGCCCTAGACTGCATCATCATCGACGAGTTGGGCTATATCCCGTTCCCCAAGTCCGGCGGTGCATTGCTGTTCCATCTGATCAGCAAGCTCTATGAGAAGACCAGCGTTATCATCACCACCAATCTGGAGTTCGGCGAGTGGGTCTCGGTCTTCGGCGATGCCAAGATGACAACCGCGCTTCTGGATCGCGTAACCCATCATTGCGCTATTATCGAAACCGGCAACACGTCATACCGGTTCGCACAAAGCAAGCGACGCAGAAAAACATAAATGTCACGCAAGCAAAGCCCCCAGACGGACTCGCTATATGAGGGCGGCCCGCCTGGGGGCTTTGCACATCATAGGGTGGGTCAAAATCAAATGCTGAACACGGGTCAGTTTTGAACGCTCATTGACAGCCTATCTCAAGGGCACCCTCAAAGCCATCGGCGCGGGCCATCCGCAAGGCCGCATCGACGATCTCATGCCCTTCAAGCCGTCAATCTGATCCGGGGTGGAGTCAATGAGCCGCTCAATAACAAATTGACCATTGGCAAACAACGGTTGATGGGAGTGTCCTAGAACTTTTTGAGGATCTGCGGCAGCATGATCCTGTCGAATAGGACCCGGATGCGAAAAATTGAAAGAAAACCCAACGGATCAAGCCACTGTTCCGGTGGGATGGCCGATTTGATGGCGCCGTACGCGTTTCGGTGAACCAAATCGTAGAACATAGGCCATCAAGAATACCCAATTTGTTGTGATATGGTGACGCGACGCTGTGCCATAGTTCGAAGTTCCCGCGGCCCAGATTATTATCAACAGGGTCGCAATGACGAACACCGGTTGGCTGGCCCTGGGCAGGGATTTCCGCACAAACCCATAGCGCACTATGATCCATATTCCACCAAGTCGGAAAAGGCCCTCGATTGACGCAAGTAAATCAAGAGCATTAGCCACTTGCCAAGGGAACGGAGCAAAAAGGTAGTAGAGCATCACCTTTGGGGCAGACAAAATCAAAGAGAGCGGTGTCGAGAAATCCAACACCGCGTCGTAGGTTGTTCGAAATTCTCGCGATGACTTCCAATCAAGCACGCGCGTCATGAATTCAGTGTCTCCAGAAAGTGTCGCAATAAGAGGTTGGAGCCCCCGAGCATCAGCACCAAGGACGAATAGCGATGAAAAGCCCAAGACGCCAGTTAATACTATGGCAATCCTAAGATAAAAAATTTTGGATCGAAGAAAATGGACCCTCTGCTCCATGACGAAAAACGCTGTATAGGTGATGGCGCCCAAGGTTAGGATCGCGTAGGCCTTGTGAAAAAACAATGCCAACACGCTCACAGCAAAGAGCTTGACGATTTCAACCGGACGCTTAGTCACTTTATATTTTGCAGCGAAATACGTGATTAAAACAAGAAAAAGGATCATATAAGGTTCGCGCATAGTTGTGGTAACGCGGGTCAGAAGCGACGGCCAAAGAAAAAATCCCAAAACAGCCCAAAAGGGAAGTGAGTAACCCAGTATGTTAATCAAACGTTCAAAATACAAGCCGGACACCAGCAATGCCAAGAGGCCAAATTGCGTCGCTATGAACTCACTTGGCCCAAACACCAAGAAAATGGCGCCGAGAAACTGAATGAAGAACTCCGAATTGGTCGCAAACTGCCATTCTCCGAATTGCATCCACTGTATAGCGTGCTCAATAAATCTTTCTGCGTCTACACTGGCGCCTTTCAAGTTCACCACGTAAGAGTTCAGAATTGCGACGACTTCTAGGACAAATAGGCAGAATATAAAGACAAGAATGTTTTGATTGCGCATGCTTGGGCTTTTTATCTCTAGTCTGATTGAGTGCGCTGAGTATGGCTAATTTGTCCGTCG
Organism: Verrucomicrobiota bacterium; assembly: GCA_009908325.1. Taxonomy (GTDB): domain Bacteria; phylum Verrucomicrobiota; class Verrucomicrobiia; order Opitutales; family Coraliomargaritaceae; genus Thalassobacterium. The sequence continues at coordinate 3,858 of JAAAPI010000399.1, forward strand.
ATGGGGGCGCGGTGAAGCAACGCGACTATGATGTGGGTTTGGACCCGTCGAAACATTCTTTGTCATATCAGTTATAAAATTTCACTCGAATCGGTAACACTTGTCAACGAACAAACGGCGTCTTACGAACGATGAGTGAAGTGGGGGAAGACAGGGTTGGACAATAGCATTGGTTCATTCCGTATCCGAACCTGACGCGTGAGGTCCTGGAGAAATCGGCGCAAGTCGTCGGCGTCGTCTTCTCACTTGCTAGGGTCAGGACCGATTGATTTTCGTCGGGTGGCGTGATTCTCGGTTGGAAAAACGAGCGGTGGACATGTCTGATCTCTTCTGGCTGACCGACGCGCAGATGGCGCGTCTGGAGCCCTATTTTCCGAAGTCCCCCGGTGAGCCGCGCGTCGATG
>JAAAPI010000105.1 GCA_009908325.1 Verrucomicrobiota bacterium
CCGCCCCGAATGGCGGGGTCTGATCGATCCGGGCGAAGCAGCAGGAAAAGCGCAACGGCGAAAATTGCCGCCAGAACGGCGGTAGCCATGACGAATCTTTTCGTCCTCATGCCAGGCAGGGATCAATTAACAAAAGGGGTTCAGCAAACGGCATCTCTTTATGACGGTTTCAGAGGCATTTTATTCCAACGCTTCCGCTTCATTTTACCGAAAGAACGACCCCTGCGGCGAAGATTAATGTTCGCCAAACCGCTCGTGCCCGTCGGTCAGTAGTCGGCCAGCGCAGGCTTAAAAAGAATGGGAATAAATGAACGCCACAGCCGTCCCGACCGTTCCAACCCATGCATGTGCCACCTAAACTGTTCCACAAATGAAAATCCCCTACCAGCGCCATAAATATCTGCTCGCCGGCCTGATCCCACTCGTCCTCCTGGTCATCCGGGGGCATGCGGGCATCGACGATCTCCGCATCACCCATGAGTGAAAACCCCGAACGTCTCGGGCTTCAACTCGTGGCCGAAAACCTCACCGCTCTGATCGGGCTCGCCGATCCCGCCGACGGTTCCGGCCGGCTATTCGTTTACGAACAGAACGGGTTGATCCGCATTTTGCGTAACGGTTTGATCGAAGCGTCGCCTTTCCTTGATATCGAAGCGCGCACGCTCTCCGATAACGACCAGGATGGCGGAACCGCCGAGTTAAAAAAATCCACCGGTCTCAGCGACTTTTCCCAGTCCGTACCGCTAACCCAACTGGCCCCGTCCCAATTCGAGTCTGTCCTACCCATCACGGAGTCCAAGGCATTTTTCCAAGGCCAACTCGTTCCCGCCGCCCCTGAGCCTTTATGCCAGCGCTCAAGGGTGATTTACGAGAACTACCGCCGTCGGGTATGATGTTGGCTGTGATGTCGAACTGTCCCGATATGGAGTCAATCTCTGATCACCAGCAATATGTCCGAACATCTTGAAACCGAAACGCCCGATAAAAGCTGCACTTCCCAAAGCTGCCAAACCGGTCGTTGCGACGGACCGGGTCTCTGCCCCGGCGTCGCTCTCCTTCTCGCCTACCTCGTCGGCGGCGGGATTGCCCTGCTCACCGGCCTGAAATGGCTCGGCTGGGCCGTCGGCTTGCCGCTCGCCCTCGTCCTCATCAGCGGAGCCTGGCGGTTTTTGAGGACTGAAAGCTGAAGCCCTGCCTTTCCGCCCTAGCTCAACGAGCGGCGGCAGGTGTCCTTACAAACTCCAAAACTCCACTATTCCATCATTCCAGCACTGACTACCAGCGATAAATGCCGGATTGGCCTTGCGTATCCACAATACGCACCCTAGGTACATGTCCCGTGGCACTTTTTAGTAAAAAAAGAAAACGAAGCGCTTCCGAAATTCGCGCAGAGATTGATGCTCTGCAGCAGGAATTGGAATTGCTGGATGGAACCAAGGAAAAATCCTCGAAGCCTGTCGAGCAGCCGAGCCAAGAGAAAACAAAGGAAAGCGAGTCGCTTTCCGAGAAAAATGGGGCACCGACGTCGAATTTCAATAACTTGTTCACAACCCTCTCACATGAATTACGCACTCCTCTACACGGAGTGCTGGGCATGGCACAATTACTCGAACAGGAAATTGAAGATAGCAAATTGAAGACACTGGAAAGTTGTGCCGAGCATATGCAATCAGTGTTACACACGGTGGTGAACCTTTCAAAGGTCTACAGTAATTGGGGCGATCTTCCCGAATATCGTGAGTGGATTAATTTACACGATTTATTGGAGGAGATTAAGAAGCGAATCGCTCAGCGGGCGATAAATCGAAATCTGAAAATTCACATCGATCACGAAGATAAACGACTCCGTTTGCGGGCGGATTATGACCACCTAATCCATATTATTGAGACTGCCTTACTGGGTTCACTCGAATGCACCGATCCGAGATTCCAGGAAGACGAGGCGGTCCTCGAAATTAAATGGACCCACTCCGGCGGACAGATTAAGATCGAATTCGAAAATCCGCTGGAGGTGATGACCGAAAATCGAGGGCAGAAGATCACTGAAGCAGGGCAGATGACTGCGGCAGCCGAGGGTAAACGCATCCGGATGGAGTTTCTTTACTGGTCGCTCGCCACCTCGCTTCTTGAGCATTATGAAGGGGCGATGCTTGCTTCCAAAACTGGTGATAAACTAGGGGTATACACAACTCTTGGATTCAAAATGGAAACGATGGCCGCCTCACCGAGCGACCAGAAGCCGATAGGTGGATTGAGTCTTGTCACCAAAAAGAGTTCCCATGGCACAATTCACGCGCCCGCGTTTAACCTGAACATCCTTATTGTGGAAGATGATGAGGTTAGTCGGAAACTGATCGCTCTATGTCTCGATAAGCTGGAGCAAACTTATCTAAGCGCAGTGAATGGTGAAGAAGCGATTGACCTACTCTTGGAGTCTCCAGATATCGCTCTGGTCCTTATGGATATTGACATGCCCTTACTTGATGGAATAGGCGCCACGCGCGCAATTCGAATGGGTGAAGCCGGGGAAAAGGCAGCCGAGGTCCCGATCGCGGCGCTGACTGCCTTTAATTCACTCTCCGAAAGGGGTAGATTTAAGAAAGCCGGGATGGATTATTTTTTAAGCAAGCCAATCTCCTTAAAGGAACTCCGTTCACTTATTTTAGACGTCTTTCAGAAAAAAGCCAATTAATGGCGTTCCTGTTTTGAGCCAACTGCAACAGCTCGAAGCTTGAACAAAAAGGTGATTAATCTTGCCAGTCGCGCACAAACACGAAGCAATCAGACTATGGAAATAACGGTGCCGCTTCATTTGACGTTCGAAGAGGAGACTTTGGTCGATATGCATGGCCTGCTGAACCTGATGAATGTGACGGCCTATGAGCTGATGTCTTTGGATTCGATACTCGGCTCCCCACCTGAGATCGAACTTTTGATCGAGAAGAACAGCCAAATGGCAGCGGATCTGCGTGATCGGGAAATGGCCGCCAAACTGATCGGCAAGATTACCGAGTATACCACTGGTCTGAAGCAGACTTTGGAAGATCTGGCGATCAAAGCCGGCGTGGAAAGGGACTCTGATTATCTTGCCAGCCTCGATAATATTAATACGGTTTCCACCGTTCTGGAACTGCGCGCCGCTGAAATTACCGCCCGTTGGAAAGACCCGATGGCATGGGTTTGTCATGATCTTGCCAATTTAAAGAAGAGTGTCTTCAGTCACCTCAAAGCGATCCAGCAAAATAGCAAAGGAAATTATCGAATTGTTCATAACATCGCCGATCAAGAGTCCAGCGATTATTATTTAAACTTCGAAATCAACAGTGTTTCACACAAGTTTCTCTGGATGCCCGCTGCTTTGCAGGATGTCGTGCGGGATTTAATCGCCAATGCCAGAAAATATACACCTCACGGCGGATGGCTAATCGCCGGACTGTCTCAAAATCATGAGCGTCTTCGGTTGGTGGTCTCCGACACCGGCATTGGCATCCCGCAGGATGAAATCGAGCACGTAGTTCAGTTTGGCGCGAGAGGTTCTAACGTCACGGATCGCCCAACTCTCGGCGGTGGTTTTGGGCTCACGAAGGCTTATTATTTGACCAGAAAATTCAGCGGGCGCATGTGGGTCGATTCCAGCGGAAATCCCGGCGAAGGCACCCGGGTCACCATCTCTATCCCGCTTGCATCCGAGGTGAAATCGAAAGTGTCGCTGGATGAGAGAAAATAAGGTTCCGTAGCACGAAGGCATGCACCACCGACCGCTTTCCCAAAAACCGGGTAGAGTGAACCGTGGCGAAAGCGGCGATCTGAAGGGATCGAATCAAGCGGTCACGGGATCATGTAGTTCGTTTTTGAGGCAACTTTCGCGAGCGGTCGTCCACCGCATCGGATGCCAAATCGAAAGAACCGAATTCGGGGCAGCAGGAACCTCGCACGGCCAGGCATTCGTCGCAAATGGCGACTCCGCCCACATTGCTGGCTAATGGTAGCCCACAGTCGATACACACTTTATCGGATGTGTCTTGATTTGGTTTTTTGTCCATCGCTTGCCCCCGTTTACAAAAACACGCACTTCAAAGCAAACCACAAAAAAGGAGTCCTGCCATGACAAGCAATCTCCGATCACGCCGGATGCCGGGTATGCGTGGCCGCTTGCTTCGATTCCTAGCCCGCCCCCACCGCAGCTAAAGCAGCGGCGATACGTATGCAGCTTGCTTCAGCTAGCTGCCGCAAACCCGCGAGCCCAACCGCCACC
>JAAAPI010000320.1 GCA_009908325.1 Verrucomicrobiota bacterium
TAGATTTAGCGTGTTTAAGCGGTTTCCGCGCAGCGGTCAGTTCAGGGTTTACAGAAAGAAGAAATGAAATCGCGATGGCTACGGTCTCGGGGAATCGAGAGCTTTCAGGTATCTCCGAGGTGATATCCAGTCGCGGTGATCAACCCATTTTACGCCGCCGGTTTGCCGGAAAGATTTCAGGAAGTTCCAGCTCGCAGGCTGGGTGATCACGCTTTACGATCTGCAAAAATGAAAGTAGCATTTATAGTCTCGGCAGTCACAGGTGCATTGTGGGGGTGTATTGCGTTGTTCCTTTGGGGCGATCCTGCGGGAATGAAAATAAAAATTGAATTCGGACAGGCATTATTGGCGGGTGGACTTACTGGGCTTCTCATCACTTTAATTTTCCTCCCAGTCTACAGATTCACCTCTATAAAGAATCTTGTTTGGGTCACCCCAGTTTCGCTTTATCTGTCGATATTCGTATTCACCTTCTTTCTGCAGATCATTTTCTACCAAGGGACAGACATGAAAGAGATTTTTAGAATTGTATGGACATCTTGGTGGGCTCTGACGCTCTTTTTTACTCTGTGGCCGCTTTTTGGGCTATCGCTAGCGAATCACATTTTGGTGTTTTCCATCATCAAGAAGTCAGATCAAGACGCTGGTATCAATTCCGTTACGTCGCTCCGCGACTCCACTCCATGATACAGCTCACCGTTCGGCAAATTAAATGGAATCACTCGGCATTATAATTATCGCGATTTCGATATTCACGATGCTTCCCAGTGCAATCGTTGACATAAAAGTCAGTGGTTTCCTGAAAAAGAAATATGGTAAGCACACTAGCAAAGGCATCTTGATAAGATCATTGAGTCATGGATTCTTATTGGTACCGACTTTAGTTCCACTCGGTCTAGTAGGGTTTGTCGGGCCAGTTATTCTTGGATTCTTTACCGCCCCAAACGAAAGAATAATGAAATGGAATTTCTTCATATTTGGATCGGTTTTTCTAGGCTCGCTAGTGATTCTTTATGCTATAAAATTTCTCAGTAATACAGGAGATGCAGATCTTGAAAATTCGGAATGTAAAAAGGCCGAACCAGTCGCTTCTGGTCAACGTCGCTAACGCGCCGCGCCAGACCTCCACGTTAGCGAAAGGAATGAATATGAAACAGAACACCATCCGAGTAATCGCAGTCGTCTCGATTGTATACACGCTTTGGCTCTACCTCGGCGCTTTAAAAGCAATAAAAGAAGGATCGGTTGTGGCAGACTTCGCATTTTACCCAGCTCTAGTTTTTGCTGAAGGAATCTTATTTCTCGTGGCTGCGACAATTCCACTGGTTTCGACTTTTTTAAGCAGTTTGACCGAGAACAAAATAATAAGGTGGATTGGCATTCTTGGTCTCGCGTATGGAATCGGTATCTCTCTGAACTTCTTTTTCCAGATGGGTATTGAATCCACCGCAGCCCATTTGAAAATTGGGCTGAGATTAGCTAGCTGGGTTGCTTTGGCTCTACTCACCGACTGGAACTTCAGAGCTAACAAGCCGGCACAGGTCAACCCATGTAACCCGCCCGAGAATCCGAGAACCCCATAGGCCACTAACCCGTCAGGCTGGGTGCCTGGCCTCCACGATTGGCTTAAGAAATAAATTATGGCAATTGACCGATTAGATAAACTTCGAGATTCATTTAAGGACACTCTTGATAAAGATGTCAAAAGCATCATTCGACTGCACGGAAAAGATGAAGGAAGTGCTGGAAGGCCGGGAGACTGGCTTAAAGCCATTAGGCGTGCATCGGTAGTTCTGCTTGCTGCAAATCTAGAAAATTACATTGAATCTCTTGTTTGTGCTGCATTCCAAGAGTTAGAAGCGAATGACACAAAGGCGACTAGATACCCAGAAAATTACCGTTTATGGCTCTTTCGGAAAACGGCAAACAACCGAAATCTTGGGAATGTCGAAGCAAAAGATGTTATTGAGGCATCATTGAAGCTATATTCAGAGGTAAGAGAGTTAAAAAAAGCCGAGTTGAGACTTGATGACCTAAGGGATCAGTTCGCTAATCCTACAGCATCGAACATTAATTGGATCATTAGTCTTTTGGATAGAGCTGACTATCTCGATGGAATGGAAATCGAGGTTAATGGAGCCGCAACGTCCGCTACTTCAGCGCTCGGAGAGCTTGCAAATAGAAGAAATGAAGTAGCTCATGGAAATGTGTCTCAGGATCCTCAAATCGATGACATCGAGCGTCTATCTAAATTTTGTCAGCTGTTCTCAACGAGAATTAAAAAGGATGTAACGACTACAATCGAGACTATCCTTAAGAAGTGAGAGCCAATCGGGTAGCGGGGAGCATTGACTCTCCCCGCCCCCACACCACCGGCCATACGGGTCCGTAGCACGGCGGTTCCGAAGAAACAGTGACCGAAGATCAGACTCGCGCCTGATCCCCGTATTTAGAGCGCACCCAGAGTTCCCTCATGGAGGGAACCCCTTGATTCGCCAGATATGTGTTGTTCAGGGCCAGTCTGACCAGGCTGTTCTGTGACATCCTCCAGTAGCCCTTGCGGGCGCGTGAAGCTTTCTTCACTTCATCGGGAGATACGCCCAGCTTGATCAACATCCGCCTGCGCGTGCGCGGCAGCTTCCAGTCCTTCCAGTAGCAGAGTCTGATCCGCCTGCGTATCCATCCGTCCCATTCCCTGACTTCTTTATACGGCAAGCCGATTTTGAAGTAGTTGAACCAACCGACGCAGTAGCGTTTGAGTTCGAGGAGTCTTTGCCCCATCGAGACCCCGCGACTGCGGGCGGTGATTGCCTGAATGCGAGTTTTGAACCGCTTGGCGGCTTTCTCCGTGCGGCGGATTTGCTTCCCCCGGATATTAAATCCGAGGAAGTCGCACTCGCCGAGCGGAGCGACTTTGCTTTTGTCCTGATTGACCAGTAACTTCAACTTCCCTTCCACGTATTCCCTGACCTCCGCCATCACTTCAAGAGCTCTGGTTTTGGAGCGGGTCACGATGAGGAAGTCGTCCGCATAACGTGCGAAGGGCAAGCCCATTGCCTCGATCTTCTTATCGAGCGGGTCGAGCATGATATTGGCCAACAGAGGCGACAAAGGGCCGCCTTGCGGCACCCCTTTGGGCGTCTTTTCTGTTGAGCCGTCCTCAAGCCGAACTCCCGCCCGAAGGTATTTACCGATCAGGCGCAGGACCGGCTTTTCGCTAATACGCTGACGTAGCTGATGAATCAGCAGGTCGTGGTTGACTGTGTCGAAGTAACCTTTCAGGTCACAATCGACACCCCATTTGTAGCCTGCCTGTGACCCCCTGCTGATCCGCTCAGCGGCGGCATGGGCTTGGCGTCCATATCTGAAGCCAAAGCTGCTTTCGCTGAAGTCCGCATCAAAGAGCGGACCGAGCACTTGAGCGATGGCCTGCTGGATGACCCGGTCCAGAACGGTCGGTATGCCCAGGGGGCGTTTCGAACCGTCCGGTTTGGGTATCCAGACTCGTTTCACCGGAGCGGGCGCGTAGCGCTCCTCCCTGATCTGGTCCATGATGCGTAGCATGTGCACTTGCGAGAACTTGGGAAAGTCGGCAACCGACATTCCGTCGATCCCCGCCGCTCCTTTGTTCGCGCGAACGCGTGCCCACGCCTGCTTCAGGTTCTCCCGATCCAGGATCTGCTCCAGTAGGGTTTGCTGAGGAAGTCGGTTCTCCTCGGAGTGCGCCGCATGATCACTCATAGGACACCTCCGGTTGCTTCCTCTTCTTTGGTTCGAGCCTTCGACCGCACCGACTTGCCGCACTCTTCACCGGACGGGTCACCCGTCGGCGGTTACTCACGGATTCCGATACGACTACTCCGCTCTCTGCTGACTCCTCATCCCGTCCTGTCCGCCGCATTGCTGCGGCGGGTGCCTCGGTGGTGCGGGTGGATTTAAACCCTCCGAAGCGACGAGGCGAGGCCTCCCCGGGTAAGAACGCGCTGTTCCGATGCACAACCCCGCAGTTTACCTCCGGCACTGAACCCAGGGCTTCGCTGTGTGGTGCCAGCTCACCCATGCCGTCGGCCTTATACCACGTTCCTGTCCGTGGGCTCACATCTTTGATGTAGGCTGCCTTCCCACGATTCCTCACGAAATCGCAGTTGCCTTGATCTAGTATCTGTTCTTTATTTAGGTTCATGATACGAGGGACTTTAACCCTATTACAACGCGCCCATGCCGGGCACACACCAGCCGATGCA
>JAAAPI010000147.1 GCA_009908325.1 Verrucomicrobiota bacterium
GGTAAGTCGCGCTTGCCTCCGCCCACGCAATCGTTTGCGCCACCCCCGGCTCCCTCACGGGCGACGATCGATTTGGACAAGGGGCACCATGCGCCGCCTTTTTACAAGTTCTACCTTTTTGGTTTTATTGCTGCTTGCCTGCTAGCCCTGCTGGATGGCAGGCAGGATGCTTTGGTGTGGGGGGTTGCTTTGTTTTTCTCAGGGCTTTTGGCGGTCATTAAGCCGCCCCGGGTGGGGCTTGGCAAATGGGGCGATCTGGCGATCATGGGTTTTCTCGCGGCGCTATTGTTATCGTTTCTGCCAATATTCTACTGGTCTCAGCCGGATTGGCGGGTAATCGCGACCGATTCGATAGGTATCGAGCTTCCTATGGTTTTAAGCGTGCAACCATGGACGAGTTTTGAGGCGTATTTATGTGTGGTCGCGGGTATTGTGTGGTTTTACGCAGCGATGCAGTGGCCGGTCAATTACGGCGGTCGGCGCCGCCTCTTGTTCGGGCTGTCGATTTTTCTCTCGGTCTGGGCGGGTTGGGTTACCTTCAAATACTTCTCGGGGGTTTATGAAGTGGGTGGAAATGGAATTGGAAGCCCTGCTTTCTTCGCAGAGGGAACACAGCGGGCTGCCTTCTTTGCGCTTGGAGGCATTGCAACGTTTGCCTATGCGGTGGAGGGTTTCCGCCATCGGGTTGCGATGCCGCTTTTCGGCCTTCCGGCGGCGTTGTTTTGTTTTGCCGCTTTATATGTCGGAGAGGCTCGGGGTGGGCTGGCTTTGTATTACCTCGGTGTTTTATCCTGGACCGTCTGGAGTTTCTGCATGGGTGGTTTACCGCGTTCCCTGAAATGGGGATTTCCGCTGTTGGCATTGCTCGTGGGGGTCGTGGCGTGGGCGAGCGACCGGTCCGTTTCCGATCTTTTGAGGATCGCTCAATTTGATATACGGGCAATCAGTGAGGTGGATACTGCGTTGTTTCAGGACAGCTTCGATTTATTTCTGGAATCGCCTGTGGGCGGGGTCGGCCTGGGGGTCTTTTCCTCCGTGTTCCCCCAATATCGTGAGGCATCGGCGAGTCCCCTGCCGATCAACGATCCCGGCAGTGGCCTGCTCTGGTTCTTGGCAGAAGGCGGGATGTTCGCAGTGGCCTGCCTGACGCTTGCCTTATGGTTCCACGGGCGGCGGTGTCGGGGGTTTGGCCATGAGGGGAGCGCGGCTTATCGGCGGCTGTCGATGGTCGTTGCTCTAGCTTTTTTGGGCCTCTGTTTTGTCGATTCGCCTGCCCATCACCCCGGGATGCTTTATTTCGCGCTTCTTTTTGCGGTGTTGGTCCTGCCCAAGGGGAGCCAGAGTCAAACGTTGATACCCCGATGGGTCTGGCGCGTTGTTGGTTGTTTGCTTTTGTGTTTCAGTTTCATTTGGATGGCAGCGGGCTCGTTTGGATGGCCCCTCCATTCTGACACAGGCTACGGGCGCTTGCAGGGGAGGCTTGCAAGCCTGTCTTTGGAAGACGACCAGGTTGAGGCGCTTGACCTCGTCGAGGACTGGCTAGATCTACGTCCGCTCGATTGGCTCGCTTACTCGGAGCGGGCGCGGCTCACTCTTTTATTGGGGGACAATTTCAGTGAGGCGGCCGCTGATTTTCAGCGGGCGCGGTTTATTGAGCCGATGTCCGGGCAGGTTACCTTTGAGGAAGGACTTGCCTGGCTGGATCACGATGTCGAGCGCGCGATGAATGCTTGGGACGCCACCTTGTCCCGCGAATTGGAAGACGACGATGCGACCTTTGCGGAGATGCTGACATACAGTGAGCAATCGTCGAACATCCGGATCGGGCTTGCCCGTATTTCTGAGAAGGCGCCCAACTATCGGGCGGCTTGGCTAACGCATCTGAAGGGAACCAACCTCATGCGTGAACTGCGGCGCGAGTTGGAGCAAGACCCGAAGCTATCCCGTTTTGATTTGGAGCAGCGCAGTGCCATTGTCGAAAATTGGGTTGAGCAGGGTGATCTCGATTCGGCGCGGGAATTTGTCAGCGCGTATGCCAGTGACCTGAAGGACCCATGGTGGCTGCGGGCGTTAATTTACAAGAACCAAGCCGACTTTCAATCAGCAGTCGAATCGATCCGGAATCATGTGAGGGCACCTGAGATTGGGCAGGATGTGATCGACGATGATGCGCTGGCACGTGTTTCCCGTCAATTTTCAGTCCAATCAAATGATCCACTCAAGGGCTTCGCCTTGTTAGTGACTTATCTGCAAAAGGAAGACTACGACAAAGCGCTTTCGGTCATCGATGCCATGTTGGATGAAGCGGAACCGTCCCCGTCGCTCTTTTATTGGAGGGGAGAAAGCCTTTATCAGATAAATGAATACATCGAAAGCTGGTTCGCGTTTGAAGAATATCAAAGGGTTCGGCGGGATCTCGCGGTCGACCCGGTTCGCTAGGCGTTAAAGCTTTCTGATGTCGGCGTATTCCCCGCTTTCCCGATGTTTCAGTTGAGGAAACGCTTCGATCAGGCGACGTGCACAGGTCTGCCCGTCGGGCATTTTTGGTGTGCCCTTGGCGGCCTTTAGGATTTCCAAAGGGGCGTAGCGGGGATCCTCCGGTAGATTGGTGAGGTAGTCTTGCATGGCGGTATCGATAAGGCCCGGAGCGAGTGCGGTAAAGTGAGTTTCGGGACGCTCACCGGCATACAATTTAACGAGCATATTGAGCGCGGCTTTTGACAGGCTGTAGCCATTCCAACCCCGGCTGCCCGACTGCGAGGCACCGGATGAAATGGCGACCACCTGATCAATGCGCCGGTCTCTGGTAAAAAGTTCATCGAGTATCCATTTGTTCGACCAGACGTTCACCTCCATGGTTTCGCGGAGGTCGTCGAGTGGGGTATCCTTCATATCGCGGATTTTGCCGAGTTTCCCGGCGTTGAGGATGACCAGGTCGAAGTGGGACGCTTCTTCGATGAGCGTAGCGAATGCCGCCCGCCCGGTCGATTCATCGGACAGGTCGACGGGGGCAAATTTCAGCCCGCGCGCGACAAGATCGGTCGGCTCGCCACGGCTGCAGCCGTAGACGTCTGCACCCGCATTCAGGTAGTGGTCAGCGAGGCCGTATCCCAGACCCGAGCTGACACCGGTGATGAGGATTGTTTCTGCCATAAGTGTGATTATGCTGGTTCAGAGCGCCATGTAAAGGCATGACAAAGCGCGACAGCTGCTGCATCGGACTCGTCGAAGCGGAGTTCAAAGTTGGTCCCCGTCAGGTTTTGCACCGTTCGTGCCACCTGCTCCTTGCTGGCACGGCCCATGCCCACGACAGCTTGTTTGACGCGAAGGGGCGCATATTCAAAAACCGGCAGCCCCTGCATCGCGGCGGTGCCAATGGCCGCTCCGCGGGCCGCGCCGAGGATCTGGGCGGTCTGGAAGTTTTGCACGTAGATAGTCTGCTCGACCGCGACATGGTCGACGGAGTGCTGGTTGAGGAAATCGTCGACTTGATTGCCGATTGCGCCGAGGCATTCCGCCATGGAGAGCTTTGGGTTGAGCCGGAGCGTGGCCGCTTCCAGGATGCGGGCGCACCCGTCGGCTCCATGATCGAGCACGGCAAACCCGCTGCCGCGGAGGCTGGGGTCAATGCCGAGGACGCGACCCCGAAACGGTGCACCGAGAGAGACAGTTGGTGATTTTGGGCCTGCTTGTGCGGCTCCGCCCCGCGCGATATGTTTCGCCCAAAGCTTGCGGGATGTTTTGCCAGACATGTTTAAGGGAGGATGAGTTTAATTCCGCCGACAACGACGAAAGCCCAGATGAGGAATTCGAAAAGTTTTTGGTTGATGTGTTTCACGATAAAGGGAGCGATGACAGCCCCGAGGACTGAGTATATCATAAAACTTGCGCTAAAAAGAAGCGATCTCGGATCGATGATCTGCAAATCCACCATGAGAGGCACTTTGAAGAGATTCACAAGCAGGAAGAACCAGGCAGAGGTGCCGATATAGGCGTATTTGGGCAGACCGGATGCAATAAAGTAGAGTGCCGCGACCGGACCGGCGGCATTGGCGACCATAGTGGCGAAGCCCCCAATCATGCCGGTCGAGCTGACGAAGATCGGGTGTTGGGGGAGCTGGTCCTGACCGGTTTCTTTGCGGCGCAGCCATTTCCGGTAGAAATGGACAGCCGTCATACTGAGCAGGATCAGGCCAATCAAGAAGCGCACCTGCCCGTCGTCCACC
>JAAAPI010000130.1 GCA_009908325.1 Verrucomicrobiota bacterium
TCTACTTCCAGCACGTCAGCATCTTCAAATGGAACGGTGGATGCAGCCGACGGCTGTCCAGGCCGCTGCTGCCCCATCAGCGCGACTATCTACAGGCGCTCGGTCTACCCGAATCCATCTTCACCACTCCCGTGCAAACAATCCTGAAAAACAAAAATTGAATCCATTAATTATTTAAAATCGATGATTCGAGTTCAGGAATGTGGGTTGGATCGGCATTCCAGATCTTATATGTATACCTCAATGCTCCTGATGCTTCGCCATGGAATGCTCAAAGAAGAAGACCTTCAAGGATTCAGCGAGGAGTTGCAGGAACAATTCTAAAGCGAGGACGGTTTTCTGAAACCAGGCAGACGGCTTGGCCGTAAAACAAAGGATCGCAGCAAGAATAAAAAATAATCCGTTAACCTTGATTATGAAATGAATCCACGGGTCGGATGTCGCGGCATACTCCGCCCAGGTGAGGCCAAAAAGAAAGTTGACCGGCCCTGTCATTAGGTCCTGATGCCAAAATAAGGCACGGAACGGTGCATCGGCAAAAATATAGATGCAGCCGCGGCCAAAAAAGGTCGCGGCTGCCGTGATTCGAAGCAATTGAGGCAATGACATGACGGCGACCTACTGGGTAACGACAATCTGCAGGAAGAGCCGGTCCCCAACATTTGGAAACTCCAGCGTGACCGTCTCCACATCGGAGGCTTCGACGGAATCGACCGTTTCGAAATAGTCGGTGCCCTCTGTCAGTTCACCCCAACCCACGAGATCATTCGAAAACAGGTAGGTCCAATCCGCCGCCGTGTCCTTGTGGCGGATAAAGCTGAAGGCCATACTCTCACCCTCTTTTGCGACACTTACCGGGGAGGGCCGCACCGAAAAAGCATCTTTGGCATTCGTTCCGAAAAAGAACTCATGCAGGTTCGAGAGAAGATCACCGTCGTGGTCGTCATCTGCTGCCTGATTGCTGTCTGCACTGTCGAAGGTAACTTGGCGGTATCCCTCATAAGTCAGCTCATAGACCGGCCCATCTGAACCGACACTCAGCTTGAGATCAAAACTCATGTCGGAGCTAAAGCCGTCCCGATTGTGAATTTCCACGGCAATGACATTGTGGCCCGGGTTGAAACGGTTGGTATCGATAAAGAACGGGATAAACTGGTCTTCCGCGCTGCCGTCGATGATCTCACTGGAGAAGGTTTCCGAGTTGATCGGACCGTCCGGCATATTATCGCGGGCGATCTCCGACCCATTCAGATAGACCACGACACCGTCGTCACGCAGGACCTCAAGTTGTGCCCAGGCCACATCAAAAGGCTGGTAGATGCGAAAGCTCTTACGAAAGTAAGTCGTGATATGTTTGTCATCCGGATCAGGACCGAAGGAGAGCACGGTGGATTCATCGCCGTCGCCATACCCCATCTCAGTCGTGCCCACAGGCCATGCAGAATCGTCAAAGTCAACCGCCCTCCATGCGATGCCCTGGTCGCTTCCGTCGTCGAGATACTTCCACTCGTCCCCCGACTGGATTAAGAAGCTCGGCGGAGTCGGCGCAACAAAGGGAATTTGCACCACGGCATCACCACCGGGAGCCCAGACGTCAATCCCCTGAGGCAGCGCAAACGGAGCGGCGTTCGTGACCGAAGCAACGGTCTCGGCGTTATCAATGCGCACGGTGCGCGCTTCGATCCGATCCGGGTAAACGAATACCCAGTCGAAGCCATTAAAGCTAGCTGTGGCACGGGTCCAAGATTTGGCATCGTTGGCTGAGCGCAAGGGCGCACCCCAGCAACCTTCGCCGATGTAAACCGTGCCATTCACGTCATCACGCACAAATCCCTCGTCTCCATTGATATCCGGCCGGATCGGGTAAGTGCGCTTCATAACGTGGCTGTCCGAATCGGCAACAAGGTCCATCCCGTAATCGTAGAATAACTGAGCCCAGTTGTTATACTCGTCGGAACCTTCGGACTTACCGCTGGTGTGCGGCCGCATTGGCTTGTGATAGCCACTCAACAGCCAAGTGTGGTCGTCCGCATTCGCCTGCAAATCGGACTCAAGCCAAGCTCGCTGTGCCCCGCCCGTTGGCATCTCTGAATTCAACGAATAGAGTCTGGCCAGATCACCTCCAAAAGAGAGCGCATAGTAGTTATCAGGGTTGGTGAGATCAAAAAGGTTGTAAACGACTTGGTTCGAATTTTCGTGGTTGCCCCGCACGGGCACAATGGGGAAAACGCGGCCATCTTCGGCGATAGTCAGTTGCCAGTCATCAAACCACTCGGCCCATTCCGCATTCGAGTCGCCATCGGTCATGTCACCGGTGAAGAAGACGAAGAGCGGGCGCAATTTGGATACCATTAAGTTTGCGTTCCGCCGAGGCGTCTGATTGTTTCGCGAGTCGCCCCCCGCAATGAAACTAAACGGCTCCGGTTGATCCGGAGCGGTCTTGAACCAGTAGCGCGGCGAGGTGCCGCTGTCTCCCCTGAGAACAAAGTAATACTCGGTCTCAGGAGTCAGGCCGGTGAGTCGGACAAAACGGTTTTCCATGCCCTTGTAGCTCGTTGAACGATCCACTGTGTCCGTGTTCGGATAGTCATCCACGCTTGTGCCGAAGTCAACAGGACCCCAGTGAACGGAGGCGTCGTTCCCGGCGATTTGGTTCCAGGCGATGGTCGCCGTGGTTGCAGGATCGTCAGCCCAGACCACCCGCAACTTGTCCGTTCCTTGATCACAGGTCACCGTTGAGGCCTCGGAGGCTACGAACTCGATCTTGTCGAGATCGTAACCACCGCCGATTTCGTAGAGGCGCAGCACCTTGTCGGAGCCGCCGGGGATCGTGACGCCGGAAATTGTGGTGGTGGCGAACTGGCTCCAGTTCGAGTCGGTGAAGTCGATGTCGGTGAAGGTGCCGAGGATGGCGCCGTCGAGCTCGACCCGCAGGTCGCCGGGCGAGGCGGAGCCGGCCGTGTAGATGAAGACGATATCGTAGGTGCCGGCCGTGACGTCGGCGATGGTTTATTCCAGCCATTCCCCGTCGTTCGTCCAGCCAACGGCTTTACCGTTGCTGGCATTGGCCTTGTTCGGCACGTCCACGCCGTCGGCTGGTCGGAAGGTCGCCTCGCCGTTTTTGGCCGTGTCGACCTCATTGAAGGCCACGCCTTCTCCGCCGTTGTCGTAGAACTCGCATTCGATCGCGCCGGGGATGGTGTGCGGGCCGTTGTAGGCCGACTGGCCGACCCCGCCCCGGAAGAATCCGCGCCCGTCGCTGGCGAAGACCAGCTCGGAGGGGTTGTGCGGGTTGAAGATGGCAAAGCTTCCGCGGAGGACCGGCAGGCCGTTGTTTTCGAGATTCCACGTCTGGCCGCCGTCGGTCGAAAGGTAAACGCCTGCGGCGTTGGTCTGATCGTGGAAGGGCTGATCGTTGGTCGTGGCCAGCAGGACGGAGGGCTCGTCCGGCTTGATGGCAAGGTGGCGGATGTATTTGTCTTCGATCAGGCGGGAGAGGTTTCCGCCTTCGTATTTGTGAATGCCGCCGTTGTTCCAGTCTTTGTAGGAGACAAGGTGGAGCGTCCGATGCCGTGGAAATTGCCACTTTGGCCGAGCGCGACGAAGACATCGCTCGCTCCGGCGAATGCTATGTCGTCGCCTCCGCCGTGTTTCGGCAGTTCGCCCTGGCCCTTGGTCCACGTGCGCATGCCGTCGGTGCTTACCCAGAAGTTGCCGGCGTCCATGGCGGAGAAAGCAGAGACATCGGGGTCGGTCGGATGGAAGGTGACTTCGGCGCACTCGTAGCTGGGTAGGCCGAAGGAAGATCGCCAACTGTCACCCCGGTCGAAACTGACCCCGATCCCCAGCATGTCGCCGGTGACGATGACATGATTCGAATCGTGGGGGCTGACGCCGAGACCGGCGATCCGGCCGCCGGAGCCCGGCTCGTAGAGGGGGCGGTAGAGGGGGCGCCAAGTGACTTCCTGGGCTTGGGCGAAGGTGGCTGCGATTGCGGCGAGGCCGACTGCAAGGAGCTTGGAGAGCCGGGCGGATTTCATGGGATTTGTCCTGTAGGGTGATCGCTCGGTCGGCAACCGCAGGCCGGATTTTCTAGTCTGATAAGTGAGCCTTTGATTGAAGGAAAATTGACATTTTTCGTCAGGGACCGATTTCCTGCTTTGTCCGGTTTGTTTGCCGTCGTCGGTATTGCGGGACTGCGACGGGGCATTTCGCCCTCGCGTTACCGAGATTCTCGGTATCCATGCAGGCGCGGCTCGCGAAGTGCTCGAGCGCGTCGGCGGCGGACGGGGTCGTCCGACTTATAGGAATGTGCTTTTCGGCGGCGCTAGATGCCGGGATCGCAACGGGGGCGAGGGTTCATCAGTGGTTCAAATCACGTTTTAGAGTATCTTATGTGACGCAGATTGCCAAGTTTGTGGGCCGGGTGCAGCTCGAATCTGAAATCATGTAAAAAATAAGCAAACCCGTGGGCGAAGGTGCGCATTGTGCAAGCACTCCGGTTAACCGTCGAGGTATGATTTACCGGTAGCAATCTCCGGAATACCGCATGCGGGGGCGCCTAGTTGGCGGACGGGGAGGGCCGTTCGCCCGCAGACCGGAAGGGGGCCACCAGACTGGTCAGGGGCATTTCATCTGATGATATAACAGTTTGTTTTTGAGCTGTTTTTCTAAAAACAGCTAGACATTTGGATCGAGGCTATTCAAGATGGCCTAATGAAAACAGAATCCGACTTGTCTTCGAGCAAATATATCCTCGGTCAAATCAATGTGCGCATTTTGGATGAATCAGAGCGTGCGCGTTTCGACGAACTGCTGGAGCAGCGTCATTATTTGAAGAGTTCGCGTGTGGGCGGGCGCAGTCTGCGATACGTGGTCGAACTGAACGGGGAATGGATCGCCCTGATTTGCTTTTCGGGAGCGGCTCCGCACCTGGCCGGGCGCGAGGAATGGATTGGCTGGACGCCGACCCAGCGGGCTCGGCGGCTGGGCTTTGTAGTCAATAATAGCCGTTATCTTTTGCTCCCGGACCGGCATGTGTATCCGAATCTTGGATCGAAGGTTTTATCGATGTGTCTGAAGCGCCTTTCGGGGGATTGGGAGCGTGTCTGGGGCCAGCCGGTGCTGGTGGTGGAGAGCTTCGTCGACGAACATCTGGGCTACGAGGGCACCTGCTACAAAGCCTGCGGCTTCGAGGCGGTCGGGCCAAGCGCGGGCTACGGACGCAACAGCCGCGATTACTACCTCAAACACGACCGGCCCAAGCAGCTGTATCTGAGGGAACTGGACACACGGGCGAAGAAGTGGTTGTCCCGGGTGCGCATGCCCGTGGATCTGGCTCGGCACGAGCTGGATCGGGCCGGACCGTGCCCGTTCAAAGCCGAAGCACTGGGCTCGCTGCTGGAGTTGTTCAAAAGCTTCAAAGACCCGCGGCGCGGCCACGGGCTGGTGCACCGCCAGTCCTTCGTGCTGGCTTGCGCGAGCGTGTCGATGCTGATGGGCGCGGACAGCTACAAAGCCATGGAGGACGTGTCCGGGAAGTTCACCCAGCGGCAGTTGCGCGCGCTCGGCGCACGCAAGGACACCCGGACCGGGCGCTACCGCGCACCCAGTGACAGCACTTTTTTCCGCGTACTCGGCATGGTCGACGCGGCCGCCTTCGACGAACTGGTGGGGCAATGGCTGAGCCTGCGGGAGCTAAGCACACTCAAGCGCATCGCCGTGGACGGCAAGACTCTGAAAGGGAGCAAACGCGGCGAAGACGGCAAGGCACTGCAACTGCTCTCGGCGGTCACGCACCGGCTGCGCCTGACCGTGGCCCAGCGGGAGATCGAAGAAAAAAGCAACGAGATCCCCGCGCTGGAGCCGCTGCTGGAGAGCATCCCGAGGATGCAAGGATCGCTCGTCACCGCCGATGCGATGCAATGCCAGCAACAGGCCTGCGCCTATATTACGCAGCAGCGGGGGGCCGATTATTTGATCGGCCTGAAGGGCAACCAAAGCGGCATCCTCGAAAGAGCGCAAATCAAACTGCCTCAAGAGTTTTTTTCCCTGCGGACATGACAGCGGCTGGGTCAAAGAACACGGGCGGCTGACGCGCTGGCGCATCCAGCGCAAATGCGTCAGTCCTGAGGACGCCGGATTGTGCGGATGCCGCCAGCTTATCGCCGTCTGGCGTGAACGGCATTACTTGCGCGGTGGCCGTGTTTACGAGGAACAAGAAGAGTATTCCTATTACGTCAGTAGCACCAACCCCGACAACTACAACGAGGCCGCTTTACTCGATGCGGTGCGCGGGCACTGGGACGCCGTGGAAAACGGTTCCCACCACAGAAGGGATGTCAGCATGGGCGAGGACGCCTCCGGAATCTCGAAGCGACCGCAAGCGCACATGATGGCATCCCTGCGCAATCTCACGCTCGGACTGTTCGAGCGGCAAAAAGACACGGGCACTGCCTCATTGCCGTCCTGGAGGAGGAAGATGACCGCCTCCGACGCCATCCGAATACTCGCCTCAAAAAATAAAATCATCAATCACGATTAATCCGAACACACCCTATCCCATTTGAGGATAAGAGCAAACCGTGCTCTTATCCGGAGTAACCGACTCATTCCCGGCGCCGGAACAACTGAAAACACCGGCGCGCCGGGAACGAATCGAACTCCCTAAAACTAATGCGCCTTTTGAGCGCTAACGCAAGAATATCGTCCATCCAGATGAAATGCCCCTGCCAGACTGGTTTGACGAGCGGAGAACGAACTTGACGTGTTCAGTCAAAAAAACATAAATTTCAGGTTGACCCATCCACATTTGAGTTTAATTGTACTATAGAGATTTTTAGTTTAAAGTTGAATACCCACTACCCCAATGTTAGTCCAAAGAAAAACAAGAGGTTCAAATTCGTCTCGGAGAACTGTGCAGTTCCCTGCCCACCTGGACACTGAGCCTTCCCTAATCAGTGGTCTGTGCGCTAAAGAATGCAGGCGTTCGGGGTTTGCTCTCGTAATCGCGTTATCGCTGATGGCGTTTATCCTCGTCCTGCTGCTTTCCATTTCGGCCATGGTGCGGGTGGAGAGTCGGTCTTCGCAAATACAGCTCCAACAAATCGAAGCTGAACAAAACGCGCTGCTGGGATTGTATCAGGCGCTTGGTGTGCTCCAGGCCGAGATGGGCCCGGACCAGCGTGTCAGTGCCAATGCGGATGTATTTAGTGATACCGGAGTCCTCACAAACGAGGATAGTTTCACTGTTGAAAATCCCTATCTTGTGGGCGTCTGGGACAGTTCGGGTGATAGAAACAACACGTCGATTGCAGACCGAGTTGCTTCGCTCTGGGGAATCGGGGACGGGGCACCGATTTACAGCGCACGCACCAGACAGGGCTTTCGCCGCTGGTTGATTTCGGGCAACCCTAATCCGACAAATCCGGCTAGTTCCTACGACCCGGAGACGCGCCTCGATGAGCCACCACCCTATTTCCGCGATTTGGATGATGCAGTCAAGCTCCTCGGTGATGGGACACTCGGGACGGGAACCACAGGTTCGTCACCTGCGGATCTTGAAAGGAAAGAAATTTGGGCACCCGTGGTCGAGATTGATGCTGGCGGCGGTGGCTCTAACCGTGGCCGTCTAGCCTGGGCCGTGCTCGATGAGGGGGTCAAAGCCCGGGTAAATTTGACTTTGCGTGAAGATCCCACAAACAACGCGGAAGCTTTCAATTTTTGGGATAGCCCGGGTTCACTCGGCGTGGAAGCGATGGGGGAGGGCGGTGCGTTTGAGAGCTTTCCCCGCGATAGTCAATTGCCCAATAGCCAATGGCCAGGCAAAGCAATCGGCTTCGATCAGACTTCGCTGATCTTTGACGGAGCCCAGACGCAAAACGAGTTTGGCCCCTTTTTCCACGACCTATCCTTTTACTCGCAGTCCACGCTGACCAATGTGGTCGACGGGGGCTTAAAACGAGATCTCAGCACCTTGGCGGCCTTGGGCGAAACGAATCGTCCCGCAGCCTATGCCAATAGGCGCCTCTATTCGGATACCAATTCCGGGGAGGCTACAAACTCGGAGGCGGATCCGCACTGGGCGGCTCTGCTCGATTACGCAAACTTGTATCAGGATACCGGTCGGCTGTCTGGCACCGGAGATCCCGAAACTCTGCCGACCGCAAAGGCCAGCTTGACCGAATGGAAGGGAAATCCAAGTGAACCGGGGAATGGAGATCGCGCCTCCATCGATCTGCCCCTGCCAGCGCCTGACCGGCACCGACTGGCTCCTGCGATTAGCAAAGTCGAATTTTATTTTTCTCTGATCTTCCTGCCACCGCACAACGTTAATCGTTTTGCGAAGGCTCCAGATCATCCCAGTCAGAATCCCAGCTTTTACGCCAGCCGTAACAACGGCACGTTTCCCGACCAGAACCAGAACACAATTGATAACAATGGCGTGCGGCAACTCTACCTGGTGGCGACTCCGGTGATTACCTTGCAAAACCCTTACAACACACCATTGGACCTGAACAGAATGTGGATTGTTTTACGTGATCCACCCGTCGGATTTAAGTTTTCGCTTTTTGATCACGTCGATGGCAGTCCCGTGCCCATGACCGATGATTTTATTCCGCTTGCTAAAATGTTGAAAGCGAGCTATGTCAACCTCGACCGGGTCGGCGGAGGAGATTTGGCACAGTTGCGCTTCAAACTGTCGTTGCAAGATCAGTTGTTGCAACCTGGCGAAACGACCGTGTTTTCGCCTCAATTCAATGAGAACGAAACGGTCGACGATGCGTTGCATAATGCTGAGGGTCAGAAACATAATGATCTGGACCTGGTTAGAGGGTTCATCCCTGATGTCGGCCTGATGTGGGATCAATTTACTTATGAAACAACTTTTGATGGAGGCTCTGCTCCAGCTCCAACTGTGCGGATCACAGGACAAGTTGTTGGTAGCGACGGGGAAATTGTGGAAGAGACGATAGCAGTTCCCGCGAACCAACGAGACCATGGGATCGCATTGATCAGAGGTGACCACCTTCGGGTGGCGACTAATTTAGTCGACGGGACTCAGAATGCCTTCGGTGCCTCCGAGGATGCCACCAGTGACCCTTACAACGGAACTTTCACCGTGGAACTCTACGGGAGTGACAACGGGACCGACCTGCTCTTTAGCACGACTGGAGGACAAAACAGCGAGAATAGCGATGAGGTCAGTCTGCTTGGGCGCTATGTTTTCGACTATAATACCGATTCTCTTAAGTCCACACCGCTATCAGAGCGCGAAGCGCTCATCCGAAAAAGCGCCAGTAAGAAGGAGGAGTCCTATGAGGTAGCGGAAGGTTTAATTGCAATCGATAAAGCAAGCTACACTGATTTCGACATGGCTCTGGAAACAACCTTATCGAATACCTCAGTGGGAGAGGTGATTCCCTACACCTTTGCCGCATTTCGAGTGGCCGGAAAAGTGACAAAGGAAGAAAGTTCGATTGCCTACTATCCTGCAATTCCCCACCTGCAAACAAACCTTGCGACGCTCACAGGTCATTATCATATCGGCGAAGAGGCGTCCGCTTTCAAAGCTTACGATCTTTCGATTGAAGTGCCGCCTGGAGGTGCTGGTCGGTTAGACCCGGCGCTTGGGAATGCGGGTGAAGGCTTCCACCATACCGGGCAGACGGCGACGCTTGGTCAGCCGAGGGCCACTCAGTATGAAATACCGGTCACCCCGCTCCAATCGATTGCCAGTTTGCAACACGCCGACATTTTCGGCGGCGGTTACTTGCCCAAAGTCCGCTATGCTGTGGGCAATTCGTTCGCCCATCCTCTGCTTCCCAGTAACGCTGCGACCTACGATTCGAGCGTTTTAGGCTACGGGCTTTTCGATCATGTCTACCTGAGCAACTTCCGCCTTTGGGATCGCTACTACTTCTCGACTATTGCGGACCAAAAGTCTGTCTTTGACAACTCTGCAGACACGATGGAGGATGTTTTCGACGACGTTTGGCGCAACGGCGGAGCAGCTCCCAATGCGTCGCTCAAAGCGTATGTTCCGAATGAGACCACGGTCGATGAAGTTGAGAATGAATTGATGGCCGGAAGCACGCCCCAGGACGATGCCTACCTGAAGATGGCTGGCTACCAAATGCTTGAGGGCGGCTTTAATATCAATTCTACCTCGGTCGAGGCTTGGAAGGCTCTGTTGGCGACCACCAACCTGGCTGTCACCCCGCTCGAAATCCCCACCTTTACGGATGGGTCTCTGGCGTTCAACGGTGCGAATGGTAGCCAAGCGATCCAGGCGGCCTTCGCGCGTTTTCGGATTCCCAATTTTGACAGCCCGCTTGATTCTACCTCGAATGAAGACCGTTCGCTTTGGCAGGGCTACCGAAAACTGAACAAAAATCAGATTGATCTTTTGGCGCAAGCCATCGTCGACCAAGTGCGCTATCGCGGCCCCTTCCTCTCCCTGGCAGAATTTGTCAATCGGCGCCTCGCACCCTCCGGCGATGATCGCTCGCAGATGGGGGTGATTGATGCGGCAATTGCAGCCGCCGGGTTGAATGGACCGCTGGATACGAATGCCGGTCGGAATCTTGATGCTGACGATATTGCTTACATCAGCGGCAACGACTACGGTATGATCGCGAATCCGGAAGGATTAAGTGCGGGCGCTTATTCTGCCAGTGGAATACCGGCATTTCTGAGCCAGGCGGATATCCTTCAAAGCATCGGCCCAAGACTGTCGGCCCGTTCTGACACCTTTGTGGTTCGTGCTTACGGCGAAGTTCGCGATAGTTTCGGCGAGGTCACCGCCCGGAGCACCTGCGAGGCTGTGGTCCAGCGCATCCCCGAATATGTGGATGCATCGCAGCTACCCAACCACGACACAAATCCTTTGGTTCCTGGCCCGGACGGCCTTAATTCTACCAACGAAATGTTCGGGCGGCAGTTCAAGATAGTCAGCCTTCGCTGGCTCGATCCCCAGGGGATCTAACCCGAAGCATTTTTGAAATATCCTTATTCTCTACATCCAAACGCAATGATTGACGCTCGAAAAAATTTTTCGCCTCAGCTCAAGCAGTTGAGCCTGTTACTCTTTGCTGTGTACATCGCGACCGCATCAGCTCGGGCTCAAACCCCGGTTACTGAGCCTGGAACCGGTCGAGCAGAGACTTCGGAGATCCGTGCGCTGGCCGTGGGGCTTGAAGGGGATTTGCGTGAGCTTCATATTCTCGATGGGGAAAACCAATCCGTCGGCACCTTACAATTGATGGTGCGCAGTTTTTCCGCCAAATTCGTTTGCCCTATTGTCGAAGGCTCGATTCGCTTCGGCCTCAAAAGTGGGGTTGATGAGGAAGGGGAAACGCTTTATTCACCGCTCGCAACGGTCCCCTGGAAAGATGAATTTACTGCGGTCACTTTGGTTTTTATCCCTAAGAGCTACTCCGCGCAGGCAGACTTGGAGCAGCCCTATACGATTCAGGTCATGGATATGGGGGCAGATGACTTTGAAAGTGGAACGACTAAGGTCGTTAATTTTGCCCCCGTCACGGCTTATGTGCGATTTGGCGAACATAAAAAAGTCGTCGAATACGGTCAGGCTGTGACGATCCCGAAAATTAACGAAGTCATGCGGGCCAATATGGTGCAACTGAATGTTTACCACATGGTAGGGGATGATCCCCACACGGTAAAAAAAACCCGGGTTCGTTATCTAGAAAGAATCCGTTACCTCATCGTCCTTTATCCGGACGTTGTGAACCGGCGCATGGGAGTGGCTTCGATACTTGATTACGGCAACCTTTTCTAGTCTGGTGTGGCAAGATGATTAGGCGGTGTATATCCCCATACCGGGCATCGTGAGTCCCCCCAACTACCCTTGATCCATAAAGTTTTCGCGGTGGCGCGCAGCTTGAAGGGCGCGGGGAGAAGCCGGATCGTGTCCGGGACAGCGATTTTACTATGACTCGACCCATAGATTTTGCCCTGCCTCCCAGCCTGCGCGAACCGGCTCTCGGACAAAGGCATTGAGCTCGGGGCGATTGGTCACTCCCTTCTTGGGGTCCCATTCGATGCGGCCACCGAAGCGCTGTGCCAGCACGCCGATCAGGGCGACTTCAGTAATCGGAGCAGCGTAATCGAAATTGGAGCCGCATTCAGCGATATCACCTTTGATCGCATGGACCCACTCCCGGTGTGGCCCCCCTTTAACCCGGGCATATTTTTCCGGAACGCCTCCTGATTCTTTATACGCCCGCATCCGTTCTTTATTCGTAAAACGCGGGTTATTCGAGCGCTCGTCCAAAAAGGCATTCTGTTTGTCTCCGTACCAGAAAGAGCCTTTGTCGGGCACTGTGCCCCAAGCCCAATCGGCGGGCGATTTGATTGGCGTGCCTCCATTCATTGCACCATCATACCAATACATTGAGCAGGCCCGCTTGGCTCCGCGGGCAGGAAAGTCCAAGCGCACAATACTATAATCCGGAATCATGCCTTCGAGGGCAGGCCCGCGCTCAATACACTCAACCACCGTGGGCTCATACAAATCCAGCACCCAAACCGGCCCGTCGCCGATGTGGCAAAACCAGTCACCAAATAAACCGGTTCCATATTCATAAAACCCGCGCCATTTCAGGGGGTGCAATATAGCGTTATACCCCCGTTCAGCAGCTGGCCCCTGCCAGAGATCCCAATTGACTGCTTCGGGTATCGGTTCTTCGGCCAGGGGCAGCGAACCGGGCTTGCGAAAATATCTGGAATTCCAATTCGGAACGGGGGTCCCCATATGCACTTCATTAATCTGACCAAAAAGATCGGCCTCATACATCTCGCGCATCTCGCGAATGCCATTGTAGGTATGTCCCTGATTCGCCATATTGGTGATCACACCGTATTTCTCCTTGGCCTTTTTCAAAGTGCGGGCCTGCCAGATGTCATGGGTCAGCGGCTTTTGCGTGCAGACGTGAATACCGCGTTCCATACAGGCCAGGGTGGCATTGAAGTGAGTATGGTCAGGCGTGTTGATACAGACGCCGTCGATCTCTTTACTCATTTTATCCAACATTCGACGGTAGTCGGCAAACTTCGGGATATTGCCTGACCAGTCCGGGAACATTCGGCTATCAATATCACAGAGTGCCACAATATTCTCGCCTTTCACCCCGTCATAGGCCATCTTGGCGATGTTCCTGGAACCAATCATGGCGATATTAACTTTGCTGTTGGCCGGTGGGCCGGACTGACCGATCGAGAATCGCGGTAAAACAAAGGCACCTGCACCCACACCCGCAACGGTTTTAACGAATTGTCTACGTTTCATAGATTTGTGTATTTATTTTTCTGAGTGGGAGGCGAATACCGTTTAGCGATTCAGTTGATTTCGCGAATGCGAATGTTGCGCCATTCGATCTCGACACCGCTCGCAAAATGGGAGTGGACTTGCAGGCCGATAAAACCTTCGGGATAAAGTTCGAAACTTTCGGCATCCACCAAATCCGCCACGGCTTGGCCATTGATCCATGTCTGGATATGTGCCCCCTTGGCAAGGACCTTGTAGTGATTCCATCCATCATTTTTGAAAATCGAATGTGCGCTGACTTCAGGGTCTTTCGACTGGGGTTCCGGTGAGCGCCAGCCGGGATTTTCGTAGGCTTCACCGTAAATATAGCCCGCTTGCCCGGGACTGTGTTCGATCTCGACCTGGGGTCCGTTGACGCGCTGTTTGTCGCCTCTGCTCGCCTGGGAGCGTATCTGCACGCCGGAATTAATCGTCCCGCACTTGACTTCAAATTCCAACACGAAGTCACCGTAAGTGGCCTCCGTGCAGAGAAAAGAGTTTGGGGTTCCCATTTTTGAACGGCCGACAATGACCCCATC
Organism: Verrucomicrobiota bacterium; assembly: GCA_009908325.1. GTDB lineage: Bacteria > Verrucomicrobiota > Verrucomicrobiia > Opitutales > Coraliomargaritaceae > Thalassobacterium. The sequence continues at coordinate 13,870 of JAAAPI010000130.1, forward strand.
GCGAACTTCGTAGGTCGCCTTACCGTCGCGCTGCGTCCATCCGTTTAACGTTTCACCATCAAAAAGTGATATCCATGGACCCGCTGACTGGACCACATTTGGGATTCCGATCCTGGCACTGGGGGTGGTATCCGCTTCGAGGTCACCGGATGCAAACTGGATGCCGGCCAGAAAATGTTTCAGCATGAGCGGATTGGTATAGATGTCATGGCGATGCCCGAGGCTACTGTAAAACACTCGCCCCTGACCGACACTTTGAACCCATGCGACGGGATAGTCATTATCTTCCCGCTTCATTCTTTTGCCCGGGTCGCTGCGCTCCGGATCCAAATGCAGCAGGATACGCAGCTTCTCGCGTGAATACGGCTCCGGGCGAAATTGATAAATTTCCTCCTTGATTCGAAAATCCTCCATGTCCCCAAAAACCGGCTCAATGGTGGCGTGGGTGGGGTCCTCGACCACAATGGTCACATTGGCATTTGCCCGCCAGGGATGGCCGTCGAAAAGGCCGCCAATCATCTCCGGGTAATCCGGATGTCCGTAGCAGGCGTCGGTCGCCGAATGAATTCCCATCAGTCCGCCGCCCGCTTCTACGTACTGGACAAGATTGTCGATCAGGCGGTTATGGCGGTCTCGTAACCATGCCCATTCCTCGTCGGAAAAATTCCTGCGCTGCTTGGCGTTAGGCATGAAAAAATCCTGAGTCGGACTCAAAAGGATGATGGCGTCGAATGTCCGCAATGCATCCAGTTCAAAATTATCCGGATCGTCGCTGACCACGGCTTCGTAAGCACCGGTCGATTCGCCCATTTGAATCAACGCCAGCTTGCCGGTCGGGATCGAGGCGTGACGAAAGCCCGCCGTAGCGCTACAGATGAGCACGCGTCGCGATTCTGTAACCGGAACAATCGCTTTTTTTGGCAATGCCTTTGCGACTTCAAGCGCCCTTTCCTGAGGCACCGGTTTATCATTGTAGGTAGGCTGCCAGTCCGACTTGGCCGGCAGCGAGAGAGCGCTCAATAAAAACGAGGACAGTAGAGTTGGTTTCAATAGGGGCATGATTAGATTCAGAGGTGTTCAGTTGGATGTATAGACTACTAATGCGAAGAACTGTTTCACGACGTTCGCTTTTAACAGCTCAATTGTGTCGAATTTCAGCTTTTGGTCGGCCTACAGCCGGTGGCCCAGGCAAACAGCCCCAAGATGACAAAAAGTCGGACGATACACAGGGAAATCTTCAAGATAGCGCCTCCTAACCGAGGTCGACCTTAGTCCACTCGTTGTTGTTCTTGTGTGAGGTGACCGCAGCATCAATGAAGGCGAGCCCCATGCGGCCGTCGTCCACATTGGCATAGCGGCTTCCATCGCAAGTCCAGGACTCTCCGGCTTTCCATGCCCGGACGTCCTTTTCGAACTCACGGTGGAGACGTGCGTAGGCGTCGTGGTAGGCCTCAACATGGCCGAACGGAATCGTCGGCTCGTCGAGAAGCCACTGGGGCACGTCACCGAGGAAACCGTCGTTCGCCTCGACACAGGCACGATAGTAGGTGCGGTCGGGTTGACCGGGAAGGCAGATTGTCACCGCCTCGGCATCTTCCTGACGCCATTTAAGCGTGCCCTTGGTGCCGATGACGACGATGCCCAGGTCATTCTTGGAACCGTGAGAAATCTGCGACGCACGCACCAGGCAGCGACCGCCGTTGGAGAGTTTACCGTAGACCGTGAAGTGGTCGTCGATCGGACGGCCCGGCACCATGCACTCACAATGCGCGGAAACCTCGGTCACATCCAGACCAGTCACAAAACGAAGCTGCTCCAGGGCGTGACTGCCGATGTCGCCACCCGCACCGGAAGCGCCAGCCTGTTTGGGATCGGTGCGCCAGGAAGCTTGCTGCTGGCCGGTGTCTTCCAACTTGTCGGCCAGCCAACCCTGCATGTAGGAGCTGTCCACCCAGCGGATTTCGCCAAGGAGCCCGCTTTGGACGATAAAGCGGCTGAACCAACTCGTCCAGTGACCGACATAAGTGTAGGCCACGGCAAACGGAATCTTCTTCTCTTTTGCTTTGGCCACCAGTTTATCGGCTTCTTCCAAGTTGATCGTGAGCGGCTTTTCGCAAATAACGGGGATGCCCGCTTCGAGCGCCTTGTAAGATGGATCAAAATGCACGAAATTCGGAGTGACCACGACGATGTAGTCGAGGCGCTCCTCTTTGGGCAAATCTTTCTGAGCTTCGATCATCTGATCGTAACTCTCGTATCCCTTCACCGGATACGGCCAGTTATTCGCTTCTTCCATCGCGACCTTGGGGTCGGGATGAAGAGCCACGGAGTGCACCTTACGCGTTCCGTCGAAGTGAATTGCTTTCTGGTGGGGGTTGGCGATGAAAGCGCCGCCTCCGCCGCCAACCATGCCGACTTTGAGTGGTTGTTTGGATGTCATAATAGTTCGATTTTGAGGTTAAATTAAGGTGCGGTTTTTTTATTCGGATCGGGCCGGGCACCGACAAGCACTTTGGGTTTATAGCCTCCCTTGCTCCTAAAGTAAAGGAATAAACCGATGTAGCTCAAGAGCATGAAGGCTGGAAAGATTGTGATTTTCGCCAACGATGACTGGTTGGCCTTTTCCTGGATCAGTGTAGCCTGCATCCTCTTTTCTTCTGGCAATGCATAGACTTCCAGCTGACTTACGGCAGTATACTTGGCTATGGAGTAGCCTCCAAGTTTAAAGTCCTTGTCCTCGACAATCGCGTCATGCACTTTGGGCATTTCCTCTGCGATGGCTTTGTTGGCCGAACTCTCTTGGAAGTATCCAATAATAGGGCTGCCGATAATCCCTACGCAGAGCATACCAATGCCCGCGATCGCATTCAGGGACAGTGCACCTCCCTTCGGAGTCTGCTCAGCTACAGTTCCGAGCATCGTGGGCCAAAAGTAGCTTTTCGCGACACCGTAAATCGTTGCTGCCGCAAAAATGAAGATCAGACCATGCGCGAAGGACAAAAGATAGAGACCGACAATGGCAACAGCCGAGCAAGCCATCAGTAGACCGAGCGGTGTCATTTTTTGAATAACAGGACCGGCGTTGAAACGAAGCACCATCATGATAGCAGAAGTGTAAATGAGCACAAGTGTTGGACTCCAGCCCATTTCCTGTAAAGGACCAGCCATGAGCCCTGAAATTGCCCCATCGGTCCCCAGTTCCGTGATAGCCAAAGGCATCATAATGATCACCAGACAAATCAGAAGGGGATCGCCTAACTTCCGGCAATAAGCCCCGAAGCCACCGACGCTCGCTATGATGAGCGCCCAGGTCAGCCATCCCGGCCAATTCGGAATCACTTGGCCAAGTTGGAAGAAAATAAGCGTGAAGGCCACGAGTGCACCGACAACTCCCAATTCGCCCAGCATTTCCCTGTAGCTGGAGCCAGCAGCCACTCTTTCGTTTACCGGGAAGTTCGCCTTGAGCAGCATGATTAAGTAGATCAGCGCGGGTGCGAACATAAAAGCAATAAGGATGCGCCAGTCCGACTCGATGGCATTGCCGAGCACAATAAAAAGGATACCTCCAAAGACCAGTCCGGCAGGCCATCCGGCGTGAAGCATGTTTAGCCACTTTGACTTTTCGTCTCTGAAAAGTGTCGCCACCACTGGGTTGATGAATGCCTCGACCGTGCCATTACCGAGACCGAGGACAACCGATCCCCAGTAAAGGTAGTTCCAAGCGCTACTCCGAGCCGCTTCAAGATTTTCCGGCGAGGCCCCGTTAACCAGCCCGTAAGCGATTAATGCGAGAGCCCCGAAAACGGTGTAGCAACCAAAGCTGAATAGCATAGCGAACTTGTAACCGACACGGTCGATAATCAAGCTGAAAAGGATGATGCTGATGGCGAAGGGCCAAATGCCCGCGCCGAAGAGCACCCCGGACTGGACTTTGTCCAAACCGAACTCGTTCGCCCAAATACCGCTGTTGATCAGATCGGCGCGCATAATAAAGGCCATCGAGGTGGTGATCAGGGCAATAAAGCAGCCCCAAAATACTATTTTATCGTTTTTACTATGTTCCATGGGTCGGGTTGTTGGTTGAGGTAATTCAGAAGAATAAGCTAAAGCATGAACATGCGCCTCTCTGTTCAGGTAACCACGCTGCACATTATGGTCTGTTGGGTTACGGAGCGACGCCGATAGCACAACGGTTAGTAGTGTTCGGCAGGGCTTCTGCTAAAGCGATTTCGGCGTCTTCTTCACGCCACCGTCACAATGTAACCGGATTGTAACTTGTACTTTGAACCGTTATGTGCGATAACCTCATGAAGTGGAACCAAACGACAGCACAGACGAGTTTTCCTGCGGACGACTGAAAGGCGCGCGCCTGGTCGGTGAGTTCCGCCGGCTTCTCGCGGACGAGTTGGACAAGCGCGAACCCGGCACTATCGACAAGAGCGAATCGGATCCGAGGCGGCGGATCTTCGCGGACAACTATTTCAGTGCCTTGCTTTTGGCTTATTACAATCCGGTGCTTTCGAGTGCCCGCGCCATCGTGGGTGCGTCCAAGAACTCGGCCACAGTGCGCGAAGCGCTTGGCTGCGATTCACCGCTAAGCCTGGGCTCGTTTTCGGAGGCCCAGCACCTATTCGATTCCGAGTTGCTGTTGGGCGTCATTCGTTCTCTGCGGGACCGCCTGAAGGCGCCTGGGAGCGCGGATGCGAACCCACAGCTGGCCGATTTTGTCAACCGGATCGCTGCGGTGGACAGCACGTTCTTCGAGGCTCTGCCGAGGATGCAATGGGCTGTCTACCGGACGAAAAGTGAAACCAAGCGCATTCGCCTACATCTGATTTTCAACGTTCTGGACGGCAGCATCGAAGACGCCGCGGTAACGCCTGCGGCGGCCTGCGAGCGCCGGACGCTCGTCCCTCGGCTGGAGGCGGGCAGGCTCTACTGCGGCGACCGCTACTACGGGCTGGATTACGGGTATTTCGAGCGGTTCCGCCAAGCTGGCGCCGACGCGCTGATCCGTGTGCGAGACGAACCGCTTTTCACCGTCCTGGAGGACAACGAACTCAGTGCGGAGGCGCTCGCCTACGGCGTGCTCGCCGACCAGACCATCGTCCTCGGCCCCGAGGGTTCCGGACATCCTCCCCTGCGCCTGATCACCCTGCAACGGGAAGGCAGGCTCATCCGCCTGGCCACAACTTTGACAGACGCCGACGCAGTGGAGCTGTGCATGCTTTACCGCTACCGCTGGGAAATCGAAACCTTTTTCAAATGGCTCAAGGTCATTTTGGGAACGCGGGGCTTTCTCGGCGAAAGCCGCAACGCCGTGACCGCCCAACTCTACGCCGCGCTGATAATGGCTTTGTTGCTGTCCGCCTTCACCGGAAAACGCCCGACCAAGCGTCAGATGGAAGCCATACAACTCTTTCAGATGGGCTGGATGACGAGCGAAGAACTCGCACAAGCGCTTAACTTGAAAAAATCAGACTGAGCACAGCGGGATAGAACGCGCTCCTGAAAAGCGCGTTGCGACAGCTTGTACGAACGCCAAAAAAATGGCAGGCAAAACATCCCGCAATACGCCGAAATCCGGTCACCGGCTCAGATGCAGTCTACAGACTGCCACCTTAAGCATGTTGCCTGCCGAACACTACTGCACAACGGTCTATTTTTTAATTCGAGGCGAAAAATACGGTTCATATTTGTTTGATCTTTAAAGCCACTCTGCACGGCGATAGCTGATAGACTAAGATCCGACTCACGCAGCAATTTGCAGGCGGCATTACTCTTATGAAACTGCTTCTTGATCAAGCAAGTTTCATCTCTGTCTTTCCCCGGTCGCGACCGGGAGGGGCGCTGATAGAAATTTGCTTCTCGGTGGCGTTGGCCGCCGGGGATCGTGACGCCTGAAATTGTGGTGGTGGCGAACTGGCTCCAGTTCGAGTCGGTGAAGTCGATGTTGGTGAAGGTGCCGAGGATGGCGCCGTCGAGCTCGACCCGCAGGTCGTCGGCGAGTCGGAGTCGGCCGTGTAGGTGAAGACGATATCGTAGGTGTCGGCCGTGACGTCGGCGATAGTGTGCGGGCGAGGAGCTTGGGGAGCCGGGTGGATTTCATGGGATTTGTCCTGTGGGGTGATCGTGGAGGGGCGGGATCGCTCGGTCGGCAACCGAAGACGGAATCTACTAGACCAATAAGTGAAATATGGAAAGAAGGAAAATTGACATTTTTCGTCAAGGACCGATTTCGTTCTTTGACCGGTTTGTTTGCCGTCGTCGGTGTTGCGGGACTGCGACGGGGCGTCTCGCCCTCGCGCTACCGAGATTCTCGATGTCGATGCAGGCGCGGCTTGCGAAGTGCTCGAGCGCGCGCGCCGGCGGCGGACGGGTTCGTCCGACTCAGAGGAAGTTACGCTAATTTTTTTTAAAAAATGCTTGTCAAACCCTTCCATCGGCTTCAACCCGCAAAACGCCGATAATAGAAGTATGAACGACGATCTAGAATAACCTACGACAATAACCCACGACAATAACCCACAAAAATAACCTACACAATTATGAAACTCCTTAGAAATGTAATACCCGCTACGTTTCTCTTGTCGATAGCGCTCACTCCGGTCAGTGCCGAGACGATCAATATCAATATGTTTTCACAAAACAACGGTAGTTCACAAGGTGTGACTGTCACGGGAAGTGGCAAAGGACCCTTTTCAACTTACACGGGGTCTGTATGGAATAACTATGAGCCACCATTCGCGGGTGCGGTTAACACGGGGCCTTTAGTGAATTCTTCCGGAGACACTACTTCGGTTGAACTAACCTCGACTACTAGCGTCGTAAGCAGTTTTTCCAATGGCCAGACTTCTCTCGATGCGTTGAAGGGGTACCTTTACACTAACAGTTCAACGAATGTCGCTCCCGATTTTACTTTCACCGGTCTTGATAGCACCCTTTCTTACGATCTCTATATTGCCGCCCAGGGCGACAAATCCGGACAGGGCAGTACATTTACCATCGGTTCGGATACGCTTACGGCCACTGGTACGACGCCGGGGGCGAGCAGCTATATTGAAAACACAAATTTTGTGAAATTTGAAAATGTTCAGGCCGACGGGTCCGGGAATCTAGAATTTACATGGGAGGCTGGAACAACAACCCAGGCGCTGAATAGTATTCAACTTGTG
>JAAAPI010000083.1 GCA_009908325.1 Verrucomicrobiota bacterium
AAATCGGCGACTCGGTCACTGACGGGAAAGGAGGCGGTCAATGAGCGTGAAAATCGAAGACCTCAAACGCTCGATCGATCTGGTTGAACTGTTCGGCAGCTACGAGGAAAAAAAGGGGTCATTCCGTATAATCCGATATTATTAGCTTGCGTCGTGAACTTGGAGGATCATGAAAGAGGCATGGCGCGAAGTTTACGAATCGAGCGTGAGAACGGTGTTTATCACGTGATCAACCGAGGGAACTACCGTCGGGATTTGTTTATCAACGAGGGGGCTCTTTCGTCTGGATTTGACCGGTGCCCTGTTTGCCGCAGGCGGTTTGGCTGACACCAAGCGTGGCCACCGCAGCTACGAGCAGTATTTGCAATGGCTGAATGAAGATGGGGCCGCTCGCAAGGAGATGGCCTTCGAGAAGATGTGTCGTGGATGGGCCTTGGGATCGAAAGATTTCAAGCGAAAGCTTCTGCAAAGCGAAGGGCTCTTAAAAGAAGGCTCCTTTGAGCAGCTTCGCTTTGAGGGAAAGGAGCTGAAAGAGGCGAATGAACTCATATGGGAGAACATGCTGGAGCGGGCTGTCCGAGCTTTAGGCAAAACCAAAGTGAAGATAGTCAGCGAAAAAAATCGGCGTTCTGCGCACCGCGACTGGTAGGCGTTTACGTTAATCGACTGCATCGCGAACTCGCGCAACATCCATACCCAGATTATAATGCATTGATATCGTGATATCGAGACATACGGAATGACTCCTTTTTTTCCTGTCGGTGGTGGGCAAGCGCGGCAGCTGCCACTTGTTCCGGCACACCTGCGTTACGCTGATGCTGGAGGGCGGCGCGGGTATCAGCTACATCAGCAGCTGCTTGGCCATCTTAGCCTGTCCACCACCCAGATTTACACCCAGGTCAGCATCCGCAGGCTGCGGGAAGTCCACCGCAAGACGCATCCGGCTTCCGAGAAGAAGCCAGACCAGGCGTGAAGACTTGCCGCATCCAATCTCCGAGCTTGAAGAATCCGGAAATACCGCCATGTTGGAGATCATGAACGCCGCTCAAATCATCGAGGAAATCCAGCGCCTGCCCGAAGAGGAACGGGGCAAGGTCGTGGACTTCGTGCGCCATCAGCCCAATGCGGAGACTATTGCCGCGATGGAAGAGCCGATCGACGACCTGCCACGCTTTAGCAGCGTAGATGCGTTGTTCGAGGAGCTGAATAGCTAATGCTCGAACTGGTTCGCAAAAGCCGTTTCAAAAAGGACTTCAAGAAACTGGCCTCTTCGGGCAAAGACCTCCAGAAACTGGCCGAAGTCCTCCAAACGCTACGAGCCGAGGAGCCATTGGCAGAGCGTTATCGTGACCATCAGTTGACGGGGAACTATATCGGCCACCGTGAGTGTCATATCTCGCCCGATTGGCTGCTGATTTACCAGACGACGGAAACGGAACTCATCCTTGTGCGCACTGGCTCGCACAGCGAACTGTTCGGCTGATTTTACCTTTAGCCGCTTTGCCTCAGAGAAGGCTTGCCCGTCCCGATTGGGGCGGGCTTACTTTTGCCCGGATGTTGCCTGCCGCTCAAATGAACATGCTGCCACTGGCACAACTGCTTCTCCTCAAGGAAGCGGTCGATGCCGCTTCGGAGCAGTGGGAGCGCGAGCAGGCCGAGCGGCGCAGACGCGAAGCGGACTCGTCCGCCGTAGCTCGAAGAGCGAAGGAGGAGGAACGCGCCCGGCAGGAAGCCATCGAGGCGGAAAAAGCGCGTCGGGCAAAACCGAAGCAGGCCAAAAACCCGCCTCCGGTGTTTCCGTTCTTCTGGTGGGAACTCGCGTCGGGGACGTCCGTGCACATGAACGGCCGGATCTACGATCCGCTGCTGGGGAGGATGCTCTCGGCGGACCCGCACATCGGCGAGCAGACCAATCTGCAGAACTACAACCGCTACAGCTACGTCACCAATAATCTGCTATCGATGACGGATCTGAGTGGCTTCTTCATCAAGAAGCTGTTGAAGCTGTTCAAGAAGGTGGCCAAGTTCTTTAAAAAGTTTGCGGTGGCAATAGTTACATTCGCGGTAGCTGTGTTAACGGGTGGAGCGAGCTTGTTTGTCGCGAGGCTTCCTCGCTTATGGTGCCCAGAATGCCTTTAATGCAGGGGGAATACGAGGACTTGCGTTTTTCGCGGCTTCAATAGCCGTTACCGCAGCGATAGGCGGTGCATTCGACCCCGCAAATAATTTAGCGAGGGGGATGGAGATGCTAACCCGTCTTTCCCTATTCGGGGTTATTTTGATTGATTCGGGGGCATTCAAGGGGCTGAGGAGCCAAAGGTCGGCACCACAGCACGATTTGTGATTGCTTATGTTTTGGCGTAGATCCTTGGCTTGGGTTGTTTGGGTAGTTTCAGATTCAGTTTTTCCAAAATCATTCGATGCTCAGGCAGGGCTTGGTTGTAGCGTGACATTCTGAGTTCGCGTCCGTCGGTTGTAGGCATGTGCACGTCGATACAGCGTGCACTTTTTAGCTTACATACCGCAAGGGGAGCGTTTCATCGTATTACTCTGGGGCGTCTTGTTTGCAAAATGCTTCTTCGTTAAACGCTTTGTGCGAATGCATGATGTGCGGGTGATTTCATTTCTGTATGTTTGGGCTCTGTCGATTTTTATGGCGCCGGTTGCGACTATCGCCTTCCTACGGGTTCGTGCAACGGAACGCACGCCGTTTCAAGTTTCGAAAACCGTATTAATGGCATGGTTGCTTTGCCTTGCGGTCATCGCTTCTTTGCTGGCAGTGGCTTAGCTGACTCCGCAAATCAGTTTAGCCAACACGACCATTGGTTGTGCGCTTGCACTCGCCTCCGGCTACACATTCCATAGTTTGCACTCGAAGACGATTCTGGATTGGTTTCCGGCTCTGGGATGGTGGGTGATGGTCGGATTGCAGTCAGTTATTGGAGCGGAGCATGCACTACTGGCCTTCGGGTTTGGACTGGTAGCCGTTGTCGTGTTGCCGCTCACATCCAAACTGATCCTCGAATATTACCAAGCCCGAGCGGCGGTTCGTGCGCTCTACATTGCAAACGACATCTAGGTTAGTCTGAGTAGCACTTAGTTAAGCTCTTTGCCCACTGCACAGCGCCTACGCTATTACGATACATGCAAATTAGCGATGCTACCAACGATGCCAACGAGAGCGATGAGAGGGAATAGTGTCGGGGCATCAAACAAAGAGCCGCCTACATTCCAGCCGTTTCGACAACAAGCCCGCGGCGGTCAAGGAGATTGCCCTCTGCGATGTAGAGCTGGATTTTAGCCAGTTGGTAGGCGACGCGGGCCTCGATTTCCGCGATCTGGCTCTCGACGAGGTCGCGTTGGGTGCGGGAAACCTCCAGCGCGGTGGCATTACCCACTTCGAACCGGTCTTGTTCGGCCTCGAAGGTTTCCTGGCGGTAGCGGCGCGTATTGGATGAAGCCGTCATTTGTTTTTGCGCCCGCTCCAGTTCATTGAGAGCGAGCAGAACATCGTAACGGACGAGCGAGCGCAAGTTGGCGAGCGCTTCTTCGGACTGCCGCAAGGTCGCCCGGGCGATGTCGTCGCGGGCGCGGGCGCTTCGATTCCCAAGAGATTGACTGAACTGTATGCCGACGCGGGCCTCGTAGTTGGGACCATCGACTTCCCGGAAACTTTCCTGGAAGGTGGTGGCGAAGCCGGACTTGCCCAGGTTCACGAAAAATGCCAATTCGGGTAGTCTTCCGTTGCGGGTCACCACGGTCTCCAGCTCGCCGCGCTGGATCCGGTATTCGGCTTCCTTGATTTCGGGACGTGACTGAAGGGCGAGGCGGACGCGCTCCCCGGCGTCGGGAATCGCGATGGCTTCCACGTCCGGCTTGGTCGTGGCGCGAAAATTCATCGTCGCGGAGAGTGGTAACTTGGGATAAATACGACGAATCAGCTCGTAGCGCCGGACCCTTTGTGCGCTCTCTGCATCGATCAGGTCTTGCTTGGCCAGGGCGACGTCGGCCCGCGCGGCAGCGGCTTCTTTTTCAGAAATCTGACCGACGTCGATGCGTGTCTCGATGTCGCTCAATTGGGCCTCAGCCACCTCCAGGGATTTTTGGAAAACGAGAATGGATTCGTTGGCCAGGACCAGCTCCCAGTAAGCGGTCTCGATATTGGCGATGAGTGCTTCGGCAAAGCCGCGCAGCTCACTGACGCTGGCCAGCGTATCCAGTCTGGCCTGGCGCAGGCTGGCCAGCCCGACGGCGGGGCCGAAGCCGCGCAGGAGCTGCTGCGTGACGGTCAGGCCAAAGCGCACGCTTTGCTGCTCGGGGGATCGGGTGGACGTGCTGCGGTCGGTCCCGGCGGTGAGCTCGACCTCGGTGCCGGTGGGCAGGCGCTGCCGTAGCCCCACGATGGCTTCGGCATCCTTACCCTCCACATCGAATTGACCCTGTGTGGCGCGATCCGTCTCGCTGACACTTTCTTCGCTGAAATTGACTTCGCCAAACAGCTCGGGGTCAAACTCCCCGCGTTCGGTTCGCTCAAAGGCACCGGCGATGACGGGCTCGAGTTGCTCGATGCGGAGCTCATGGTTATGACGCAGACCAAGCAAGACGGCCTCCTCCAGGGACAGGTCAAGGGGGAGGGTGCCGCGTGGCGATTCAGCGGCGAGTGCGGGGCCGGTGATCAGGCAGACGCATAAAACGAAGTGAACTAAAATGGGCTTCATGTCGTCGAGGTGGTTTTCGGGACGTCGCGGTGCAAAAGCGTGTAGACCACAGGGATGAGGACGAGTGAAATCAAGGTGGAACCGGCGAGTCCGCCGATAACGGCGCGGGCCAGGGGCGCCTGGGCATCGGCCCCTTCGCCAATGCCCAGGGCGAGCGGCATGAGACCGAGTATGGTTGTTAAAGTCGTCATTAAGATTGGGCGCAAGCGGCGGCGGCCCGCTTCGAGCACGGCCTCGTTGAGCGGCCGCTTTTCGTAGAGACGCAGGCGAGATGCCTGGTCGACCAATAGGATCGCATTGTTGACCACGATGCCCCCCAGCATGATGCAACCAATGGCAGACTGCAGGTTAAGCGTGGTGGACGTGAGCCAGAGGATCCAAATGACGCCGATCCCCGCCATGGGAGTGGCCATCATAACAATGATCGGATCGCGAAAACTCTCATATTGGCAGGCCAGCACCATGTAAACGAGGACCAGCGAGAGGATGAGCGCGTTGACCAGTTCGCGGAAGGATTTCTGTTGCTCCTCATAGTTTCCCGCGACGAGGAGCTCGTAATTATCCGGGCGGGGGATTTGGTCGAGGGCTGACTGGAGCTCCTTTGCGACATCACCGAGCGGGCGCCCGGCCACATTTCCGGATACAGTGACCTGCCGCTGCTGATATTTGCGTTTGATCTCAAGCGGTGCCCGACCGGCCTGGGTGGAAACGAGGTTACGCAAAGCGACATTTTCGCCGGAGTCGGTTCGCAAGGTGAGGTTGAGCACTTCATCGATCGAGCGCTTTTCGGCGTCTTGCAGTTGCACGAGGATGCGGTGCGAATTTCCCTCCGTTTGAAAATTCCCTGCCAGCGAGCCGGCAATCGCGGTCTCGATGAGCTGCGTGACATCCCGGGGATTGAAGCCGAGGTTGGCGACTTTAGCGCGGTCCAGCACGAGTTCCTGCTGCGGGGTCGTGCCGTCGTCACTTTCGCGGACATCGGTGATGCCATTGATGGACGCCATCTTTTCGGCCACGGTGCCGGAAAGCGCCCGAAGGATTTCCAGATTAAAGCCGCGGATCTCGACGGTTAATCCATCTTCGCCGCCAATGAGGCGGTTGAGCAAAAACTGGCCCTGGGGTGCCCGAACGCGAACTTTCATACCGGGAATTTTTCCCTCCAGTCGTTCGCGGAGGTCGGCGGCGATCTCGATGTTTGAGCGGTTGCGCTCCCGCGCGGGCAGGAGGGACATGCGGATTTCACCCTCGTTTTCTTCGACGCTGACCACGGAAGCCACCGCCTCGGGAACGGCGGGGTAAACGATCGACTCCATGATCCGGGTTTGCCGGTCAAGCAGTTCAAGTTTCGTGCCGACTTCCATCTCTCCGTCAATCCGGATCTCACCCTCGTCGCTCGGGGGCAGAAACTCGGTGCCGATGACTGGCGCAATGAAAAGACTCGCCGCGAGGAGGCCAAAGGAGCCGAGGACGACGGCCAGGCGGTGTTTCAGTGCGCCCCGGAGCAATCGGTTGTAACCATGATTCAATTGTTCAAAGCCAGCGGTTGTGCGGGTTTTTAAATATTCGACCAAGGGGCCCTGGCGGCGCACTGCCGCCTTCGGCCTAAGCAGGATCGAAGAAAGCATGGGGACCACACTGAGGGAAAGGACGAGCGAGCAGACCAGAGCGAAAGCGATGACGTAGGCCAGTTCACGAAAGAGCAGGCCGGACACGCCCTGCACGAAGACCACGGGCAGAAAGATGACCAGCGTGGTGATCGTGCTGGCGAGAATGGCCGGGGCGACTTCCTGGGCACCCCGGGCGGCGGCTTCGGGGGGCGTTTCGCCGTTTTCGTCGCGGCGGCGGAAGATATTTTCGAGGACGACGATCGAACTATCGACCATCATGCCCACGCCAAGGGCCAATCCGCCGAGGGTCATCAGGTTGATCGTGAGACCGCCAAAATAGACCAGAGCAAAGGTCGCAATGATCGAAATGGGAATCGACAGCGAAATGACCAGTGTGCTGCGCACGGTGCGCAGAAAAAAGAGGAGGATGAGGACGGCCAGGCCGCCGCCGTAGAGAACCGAGCGCGCTACGTTTTGGATCGAGCGCTCTATGAAATTCCCCTGGTTGACGACGGGCACGACATTCATCTGGGGGAATTCTTCGTTGATTTTATCGATCTCGCGCAGGACCTGACTGGATACCTCCACTGTATTGGCTCCGGCTTGTTTGCGAATCGCGATCCGCACGCCACGTTCCTGATTGATCCGAATAATGCGGTCCGGTTTTTCGAAGGTATCGATAACGTTGGCCACATCGCGGATTTTGATTGGGGTGCCGTCACGCTGCTCGATCACGGTATCTTCGATCTCGCTGACCGATTTGAATTGTGCCGGCACGCGCAGCGTCACCTCAAAATTACCATCTTCGATCTTGCCGGCGGGCCGGTCCAGATTGGCGTCATTCAGCGCTTCCAGTATATCACTCAACTCCAGCCGGAGCGCCGTGATTTTCTCGGGATCGAGTTCGACCCGCAACTCGCGTGGAAAGCCACCCCAAAAGTCGACCTGAGCCACCCCCGGAATCTGGGTAAAGCGGTAGCGAATGCGGTCTTCAATGAGTTGGGTCAGCTCTACAGGATCGAGTGGGCTGGAGATCCCCATGAGCACTACCGGAAAGCTATCGATATCGAATTTGCTGATCCGTGGTCGCGTTATATCGTCCGGAAGTTCGTTGATCTCATCTTCAATCGTGGCCCGCAGGTCGATCGCGGCTGAGTCAAGGTCGGTGCCCCAGACGAAAGTGACATTGACCCGACTCTCTCCCTCTTCGGAGCGCGACGTAATTTCTTCAACGCCTGGGACCGTGGCCACGATTTCTTCAATGATTTGTGTGATCAAACGCTCCATCACCTCCGGGCTGGCGCCTTCGTAGCTTGTGCGGACCGAGGCCGTGGGCAACTCGATGCTGGGGAGCAGGTCGATTTGCAGGCGGCTCAGGGAAACGCTGCCCAGGATGACCAGGATCAAGGTCACCATGGTGGTGAAGATCGGGCGCCGGACGCTAAAGCTGGGCAAGTTCATCGAGCGTCAGCCTCACCGTCTCCAGAACCGGCGGCCCGTAAAGATTCCCCGCGATCCGCGACGGAAATCTCTGAGCCGTCTTCAACCAATTGTTGGCCGAGTATGATAACCCGACCGTGCAGATTTTTGCCCGTCACCTGAAGCCGGTTTCCCTCGCGTATACCCGGCTGCACCGGACGCCAATGCGCTCTCGATCCGTCTTCCGAAACGATAAAAATTCCGGTCTCATCCGAGCGTCTTTCCATGGCCGCATAGGGGACAATCGTGGCATCGTCGGCCCGGGCTACCTCCACATCGGCGCGCACGAACATGCCCGGTTTCAAGGCCCGGTCGCTGTTTTCGATACGGACTTCGACCCGCGCCTGTCGTGTATTCGTATCGAATACCGGAGCGATGCGGGCAATGTTGCCGGTAAACGTTCGCCCCGGAAACGCATCGGTGCGCAGGTCGACCGGTTGGTCGAGGCGCAGGCCCGGGTAGTCGCGCTCGGTGACGAAAAATACCGCAACCATCGGGTCGATCTCGACAATTTCGAGCAGGTCCGCGTTTGCATTGATGTTTTGGCCCTCGTCGGCACAGCGCCGGGCTATCCGCCGCTCGTCGCCGGGGCCACGCCACCGTGCCTGCACGTTTGTGTAACTGAGCTGAATCCGGGCGGCTTCCAGCGCCGCTTCGGCCCGGGCGATTTCTGCGCGGAAGACCTCAACACGAGCTTCCTGCGCGAGCAGTTCGCTCCGTGCGGTGTCCAGCTCGGCCTCCGAAGCGACCCCGCGCTCACGCAGCGTTTCGGATCGACGTATTGAGCGTCGAGTCAGAGTTAGCGAACTCTCGGATTCGGCGAAATTGGCCCGCGCCACCATGAGCTCGGCCTCCGCGCGGGCCACCTCCTGTTGGAATTCGGCATCATCGAGTCGTGCGACAACGGCATTGCGCGGCACGATGTCTCCCAAATCAAAGCGGAGCTCGTCGATCCGCCCGCCCACTTTGGGAGAGACGGTGAAGGCCTCACTTGCTTCAAGTGCGCCGCTGAAGGTCCGCTGCCCGCGAATCGTGCCCGTTTCAATAGGCGCCACCTCGACCGGCGCCGGTGGGCGCTGTCGTCCGGAAGATTGCTCGCCTTCCGAGCAAGCGACCATACCGAAGAGAAGCAGGAAGCCCGTAAAGCATCGTGAAACCGTTGTTGAATTTGAACTTTTAAGCATGCATTTGGTCAGTCGTGGGACGAAGCGATCAATAGAACACCACGGTGGGCGCGCCCGACAGGTTGTCTGTCAGGAAGCATCGCAGTTTGTTCAATTTCCCTACAATCTGCGGGATTGTGCGTCTGAAGTGCGAAACTGGCCGATTCGCTTGAACTTGTGAACCCTTAAAAGCATGCTCTTTTTAATATGGCTCAAAAACTTAATCATTTCCTCATCATTCCGTTTCTGGCGGCGCTGAACTTCGCACAAGCGGCTCAACCGACCGAGACATTCAGCGGGGCTTACGAGCCGACCGAGCCCTCGGGGGAACCGGCTCCGGAGGGCCAACAGGAGGGAATGGTCTGGATACCGGGCGGGACCTTTAGCATGGGCATGGCCGACCCCCGCGACCTGCCACGCGGAGGAAGCGAGGCCATGCCCGACGCCCGCCCGATCCATCGGGTGAAGGTCGATGGCTTTTGGATGGATCAAACGCCCGTGACCAATGCGGAATTTGCCGAATTCGTCGAAGCCACGGGTTACCGCACCGTAGCGGAGCGCCCGCCCGAGATCGACGGCGTTCCCGCAGAGCAGTTGGCTGAGATCGAGCCCGGCTCGATTGTTTTTCATCACCCGGATCGCTTGGAGAATCCGCGCGACTACACCCAATGGTGGAAGTGGGTGCCCGGCGCGAATTGGCGTGCTCCCGAGGGCCCCGGCTCGGATATAGCGGATCGCATGGACTACCCCGTGGTGCACGTAGCCTGGGCCGACGCCGTGGCCTACGCCGAATGGGCGGGCAAGCGGCTGCCCACCGAAGCGGAATGGGAGTTTGCGGCACGCGGCGGCCTGACCGGGCAGCCCTATCCCTGGGGGATGGAGCTATTCCCGGACGACGACTGGCAGGGCAACACTTGGCAAGGTGCCTTTCCAAAGGAAGACAGCGGGCGGGATGGATATAGTGGACTGGCGCCGGTTGCCCGGTTTGCGCCGAACGGCTACGGGCTCCACGACATGGCTGGCAACGTTTGGGAATGGTGCGCCGATTGGTATTTGTATAACCACTACAGTCAACGCAGTGAGGACGGGGAAATCATCGACAACCCCAAGGGGCCGGATCGAAGCTTTGATCCAAACGAGCCCGGAGTGGCGAAGCGCAGCACCCGTGGCGGCTCGTTCCTCTGCACGGACCAGTATTGCACGCGCTACATGGTCGGCACCCGGGGGAAAAGTGAACCGAACTCGGCGGCCAACCACATCGGCTTCCGGCTGGTGCGGTCTCGTTGAGTAAATTCAAAGAATGCCGGGAATCGTCGGGGCTTCTCTTGTGAAGGCCGCCCATTCGGCAGAACCGCTGCGGTCTTCATAAATGAAGCCCCTACGGCTTTTTTTTTGACGCCACTCTCCGGGGTCTCGCCGTCTCCCGGCGTAACCCGAACCATGATCGAAAACACGGCTACGATCAGGATAAGGGACAAGATTAGTGTCTCGGAACGGGTGGCGGACCCGGGCACTACACCCCTGCTTTTAATTCCACGGTAACCTGTATTTCGACGGTGGCGTTTTTGGGGAGTCCGGCCACAGCGACAGCGGTGCGGGCGTGTTGGCCGGAGTCGCCGAAGATGGAGATAAACAGATCCGAAGCTCCGTTTGTGACGGAGGGGCTCTGGCCGTAGCCGGGCACCGCGTTGACGTAGCCGCCAACGTAAAGAAATTGCTTTACGGCGTCGAGCGATCCGGTGATGTGGCGAATCGTGGCCAGGACGTTGAGACCGCAGACCCGCGCCGCGGCATAGCCGTCCTCGAGGTTGCGCGTATCACCGATTTGCCCGGTCCATTGTTTGCTGCCGGATTCGAAACTGATGATACCCGCCAGGATCAATTGATTACCCGAGCGCCGGTGCGTCAAATAATTGCCACCGGGTGTGGGCGGTTCGGGGAGCGTGATGCCGAGTTGGGCGATTTTTTCTTCGGGAGACATGGCGGAGGGTTTCTGTCGGGCTGCGCTATTGGATAACTGTAACACAAACGATTTCGATGCTTGCGGTGGCGTAGGCCGCCTGAAAACGGGCCAGGCTGACTGTTTCGGATTTCGGAATCCGGCGGTAGGGCACGTGGAAGGTGACTTCGGGTTCATCGAGTGGGTAGGGGGCCAGCCGATAGCGGTTGTCACCCAGCGGGTGGATCTTGATTTCTGTAAGGTCGCCCTGGCGTGTCGGCTGGCGGTGGCGAAGTGTTCCCACATCCGGGAAGTCGACCCCCACGTAAAGCGAAAAACTATCACAAGCCTGGAGAAATTCGAAGCCCCGCTGAAAATGCAGATCGTCGGCCAGGTCGGCTATATCGGGCTGGTCGCGTAGCGTCGCTTTCAGCTCTGCCTGACGGCGGCGTTGTCCCTCGATAAAGTCGGCGTGAAGCTGGCGTTCGGCCTCGTTCAAAGTTGTCAGATTGGCTTGTTCGGTCAAGAGGTCGACCGTATGCATTGAAATCAGGACTGCGGCGTAGGGGTCGCGCGAGGCCGCTGCCTCCGTTGCCTGACCACGAACGCTCAGGTAGTCCTCCATGTCGATTTCTTCGAATGCATCGTAAGTGCCGACCAGTTCACTGGAAAAGGCGCTTGGATTGCCTTCGGCCGTCAGAACCGGAACGGCATCGCGGACCCGCCAGCTGTCGTCGTGCCGGGCGCACGCGTCGAGAATATGGCTGAAAGGCTCCGGTGGTGCGAAGTGCTCGTTTTTCCAATGCCGGGCAAATTCTCCGGCCAGGGCTGCGTGCTCGGCGTGCTCCAGTAAGAGCCAGGCGTTGTCGGTTTCGATTCGAATCATGAGTCAGGGAGGGCAGCAATTCGGGTGCCAAAGGAAACGTTTTCTGTGAGACCACCGGTGTGATCGCCTGACAAAATCTATCAAGAGCAGAAAAGACGATCTTCGCAAAAAATGCGAAACATGGGCACGGCAATCGATGTTTCATGACATAAGCAGCTGATTTGCGAAATGGTATTGGATCTGCTTCCCTCGTCCTTCATGCGCATCTACCGAATCCTCGTTGAAAACGTGCCCCGCTATGTCATTGGGCAGGGTGGGGGCTATTTTCTCTCTGAGGGCACGCCGTGGACGGGCTTGCAGCCGACGGGGCAACAGGTGGAGCTGGAGTTGGAGTATTTGCTGGCACCGGTCGTGCCGACGACGATCTACGCGATCGGGTTGAACTACCGGGCGCACGCGGTCGAGATGGAGAAGTCGATACCGGAGCACCCGGTGGTCACGATGAAGAGCCCCACGGCGCTGCTCGATCCGGGCGGGACGATCCGGCTACCGCGCTTCCTGCCGAGTGACTCGGTCGACTACGAGTGTGAGCTGGGCATCGTGATCGGGCGAACCTGCAAAAACGCCACCCCCGCCAATGCGCTCGACTATGTGCTGGGCTACACGGCGGCGAATGATGTGTGCGCGCGCGACTGGCAAAAGATCTACAGCGGCGGCCAGTGGTGCAAGGGAAAGACCTTCGATACCTTTTGCCCACTCGGGCCCGCCCTGGTCAGGCCAGACTCGATGGGCGATCCGGACCGCCTCGCGATTAAGACCGAGCTGAACGGCGGGCAGGTGCAGTCGTCGAACACGGCCGACATGATTTTCAGCGTGCGGGATCTGGTTTGTTTTCTAAGTGGCAGCACGACGCTGGCGCCGGGAACAGTGATTCTTACCGGGACACCGACGGGGGTGGGGGCCGCGCAAAAGCCGCCGCGCTTTCTGCAGCCGGGCGACGAGGTGGTGGTTGAGGTCGAGGGAATCGGGCGGCTTTTCAATCGTGTGGACGCCGAAGTGGTGGAGGCTGCGCGTTGAACCTTTTTTGAAAACAAGCAAATATAACTATGAAAATCGTAACAATACGGAACTGTGAGGAATACGTGGCGGATGACCGCGCGGTGGCGAAGGAATTTTTGGGGCCGCGCGGCAGTGCGCTAAAGAACCTGAGCATCGCCGAGATAACGATCCCGCCCGGGGTGACGGTGAAGAAACACTATCACCTGAAGAGCGAGGAGACCTACCACATTGTGTCCGGCTCGGGAATCATGCATCTGGACGGTGAGGAAGCGCCCATCGAGCCGGGGCAGGCGGTGGCCATCATCCCCGGGCAGTGGCATACCATCCACAATCCGAATGAAACTGAACTGGTCATGATTGTGACCTGTGCACCGGCGTGGCACCCCGAGGATCAGGTCTTTGAGTGAGGCGCTGATAACTCCGGAGCGGGGCAAGGGAATCGGGCTGGTGCTGGTGAGCGGTGCCTGCTGGGGCTTTCATGGGATACTGATCAAGTATGCCCTCAGCCTGGAACTTTCCTTTATCCAGGTCTTTTTCGCCGAGACGCTCTTTGCCGCCTGCTTTTTCGGGCTCTTCCACAAGCGTTTTTTCGCCGGGGTGCGTCCCCGGGGCTGGGGCGAGTGGGGGCGGCTGCTTTTGATCGGTCTGTCGGCTATCGGGGTGGGGAGCTTGCTCTTTCTATCCTTCAGCCTGGGGCCGGTGGCGATTGCGGCGACGCTCATGTTCTTCTATGTGCCCGTGGTTTACCTCTTCTCGGTGCTGGCCCGTTACCAGGCCTTTCATGGGGTCAAACTCATGGCGATTGTCATGATTCTCGGCGGGGCGGTGCTGACCACCCAGTTACTGAGTAGCTTCGGGGAGCCGGATGTCCTGGGGGCGGCCCTGGCGGCGATGGGTGCCTCGTGCTGCTACGCGGTGGTCTTTATCCTGACGCCGGCGGTGGGGCGCTACACCAACCTTTATTTCCGATCCTTCGCCATATCGATCGTCGGCTTACTCGGCTGCTGTGTGATTCTACTTCTGGTGCCGGATCTGTGGTATGCGCCGACCGGTGACGGGTGGCGGATCGCGACACTGGCTCTGGCGCTCGGTGTGATCGGGCAGGTCCTGCCGGTCTTCGCGTTGATGAAAGGCCTGCCCCTGACGGGTGGGAGCCTCGGTGGGGTGGTCGCCTCGGTGGAGCTACCCATCGCGGTCTTCAGTGCGGCGATTTTGCTCAACGAATCGCTCACCATTTTCAAAGTAATCGGAGTCATGCTGGTTTTGTCGGGAATTATCATCTATAACTTCTGCGACCGTCGCGCACCCAGCCTGCGCGAGGCAAGCTAAGCCAAGCTAAACTATGATGCAGCTCAAAGATCTCAACGCAAAGCCGGCCACTGAGTTTGTGGCCCATCTCAGCCAAATTTTCGAACATTCGCCCTGGGTGGTGGAAGCGGCGGCGGAAGCGCGGCCGTTTGCCACGATCAAGGCGCTGCAAGCCGCTTGCGAGAACGCGCTCTACGCGGCCAGTCCGGACGTGCAGGGGGCGCTCATCCGGGCGCACCCCGACCTCGCGGCCAAGCTGGACCAGCTCTCCGAGCTGACGGAGTTTTCGCGTCGGGAGCAGGATCGGGCGGGCTTCATGCGGCTGGATCCGGAGACGCTGACTGCGCTCCGCAGCAAATTGACGGAGTATCGCGAGCGCTTTGGGCACCCCTTCATTCTCTGTGTCTCCGAGCATGCGGCGGGCGATGTCCTGCCCATTCTGGAGGTGCGCGTTCGCGCAGAGCCGGAGGCGGAGCGGCTGGCCTGCCTTTTTCAAATCGCGCGGATCGGTTGGCACCGAATCTGCACTGTGGTGGAGGCATAGAGACTCCTTGTTCCCGAAGACCATTATTTATGACAGCAAAACTAAGTACACACGTATTGGACACCTACCACGGCGGTCCCGGTGTCGGCATCGCCTGGACGCTGGAGACGCAGGCTGAATCGGGAGAATCCGGCTCGGCAGGCGGTGCCCCGGGTTGGTCCACCCTGGCCGAGGGCGTCACGAACGCGGACGGCCGGACGGACGGGCCGCTGCTGGAAGGGTCGGCCCTGCAGACCGGACGCTATCGGATCACCTTTCAAATCGGGGCCTACTTCCGTGGCCGCGGCTTGACTCTGCCCGAGCCGCCTTTTTTGGATGTGGTTGTGGTGCAGGTTAGCTTGCAAGCCGGGGAGTCGTATCATGTGCCGCTTCTGACTTCGCCGTGGAGCTATTCGACCTACCGCGGCAGCTGATGGAGTTGGACCTCGCAGTGGACGCAGCGGCTGAGCGTATGGAGGAGCGGCTCGGGTTGTTAAAGCGCACCTCCGAACACAAAGCGTGGCTGCAGCGAACGCTCTTTTCCGCGTCGGCCGAGACTGCGGCCAATCATCTGCGCCGATGGATGAAGGCGACTGGCATGGAGGTGCACTACGATGCGCTGACCAATGTTTACGGACTGGCGCAGACCTCGCCGGATGGGCCCGACGCCCCGCGCATTCACATCGGCTCCCACTACGATACCGTGATCAACGCGGGTGCTTACGATGGCACGCTGGGCGTGCTGCTTGGCATCGCGGTGGTCGAGGTCATCCGCGAGGCCCGGCTACCTTTGCGGCACAACTTGAGTGCGCTGGCCTTCTGCGACGAGGAGGGGGTGCGCTTCCAGACGACTTTCCTGGGCAGTGCCTACCTCTGCGGCCGGTTTGACCAGTCCTGGCTGGACAAGCCCGATGAGTTCGGCAAGACGCTGGGTGAGTGGTTGGTGGACCGGGCCGAGTCGATTGACGCGGTCCTGCAAAACGAGCCCTACATCCGACCCTCCGATTGTTTTCTCGAGGCGCACATCGAGCAGGGCCCTGTTTTGGAAGCGGCGGATAAGGCGCTCGGGGTCTTTACAGAGATCGCCGCGCAGACCCGAGCGGAGGTGGAAGTGATCGGCCGTGCGGGCCATGCCGGGACCACCCCGGGAAGCTTACGCTGCGATCCATTGCCGGTCGCCTGCCGCATGGTGCAAGCCATTGATGCGCTCTGCCAAAGCGAAGAGGCGGTGCGGGCCACGGTCGGGCGCCTGGAGGTGAGTCCAAACGCCAGCAATGTCATTCCCGGGAAGGTGCGCTTCACCATCGATTTGCGCTACCCCGATGCGGCGGGGCTACGGGCCCGCCGTGATCGTTTGCAGACTGAGCTGCAACGCATCGCCGACGGCTCCAAGGTCGAGTATCGCTACCGCGAAGCGCATTGGGCGGATGACGCGATCCTCAGCCCGGCTATAACCGATGCATTAGCGGAGGCCTGTGAGTGCGTGCAGGGGGAGGCGCTGCGCATCTGCAGTGGGGCGGGGCACGACAGTATGATGGTGGCCCGGGTCTGCCCGACGAGTATGCTGGCAGTGCGCTGCCGCGAGGGGCTCAGCCACCATCCCGACGAATTTGTTTCGGAAGCGGATTGCCGACTTGCGCTGAAGGCGCTGGTCGATGCGGTTATTCGATTGGATCGGGGGGCGTAGTCGTATGGTTGATACAATTTTGAGAAACGTGCGGTGTTTGGTCGGTGGTTCATGGACGGGGAGCGAAATCGCCATTGAAGCCGGGCGCATTGTGGAAATCGGCTCAAGTGTGATGGGCGCGGCGCAGGCGGACGTCGACGGGGACGGTGCCTACTGCTTGCCGGGAGGGGTCGACCTGCATGTGCATTTCAACGAGCCCGGACGCACGGAATGGGAGGGCTTTGCCACGGGCAGCGCGGCGGCAGCGGCGGGCGGCTTGACCTATGTGGCCGAAATGCCGCTCAACAGCATACCATCGACGACGTCTGTCTCGGCGCTTTACGCCAAGCAGCGGGCGATCCAGGGGAAGTCGTGGATCGACTACGGGCTTTGGGGCGGGGTGGTGCCGGGCAATGCCGATCACCTGCCAGCGCTGGCCGAAGCCGGGGTGATGGGCTTCAAGGCGTTCATGTCACCTAGCGGGACGGATGATTTTGAAAACTCGGATAGGGCGACGCTGCGCCGGGCCATGGAAGTGATCGCGCCGACAGGACTGCGCCTCGCCTTGCACGCCGAAGATCCGGCTGTTTTGCACGATACGGTGATCGGTCTCCGGCAGCGGGAGTGCGCTGCCGATTGGGAGGCGTCCCGCCCCATTCGGGCCGAGTTGGAAGCGGTGCGCACCGCGATTGACCTGGCCGGGGAGACGGGCTGCCCCATCACCATCGTGCACGTCTCCGCTGCCGAGGTCGTGGATTTGATTGATCAGGCCCGGGCCGGTGGCCTCGACATTCTCTGCGAGACCTGCCCCCACTACCTGTTGCTCTCGCTCGACGATGCCGAGCAGATCGGCCCACAGGCAAAGTGCGCCCCACCGCTGCGGTCGGCCCACGAGGTGAGTGCTCTCTGGGAGCGACTCCGCGCGGGAAAGATCGACACGCTCGGTTCAGATCATTCCCCCTGTCCGCCGGAAATGAAAACGGGGATGAGCTTTTTTGAGGCGTGGGGCGGCATCGCCGGCCTGCAACACGGGCTGCCCGGTTTACTCGATGCAACCGGGCTGGGTGAGCCCGGGCGGATTGCGGCGCTGAGTAGCCTCTTTGCGGAGCGGCCGGCCCGGGCTCTGGGATTGACGCGCAAGGGCACCCTGCATCCGGGGAGCGATGCCGACTTCACGCTGGTGAAACCCTTGGAGAGGAAGGTGCCGATCCAGTCAGGGTTGCTGCTGTCCCGGCATCCCTGCTCGGCTTACGTCGGACGGCCGTTGGGGCTCCAAATTGAGGCGACTTGGCTGCGGGGGATGCCCGTGGTGGAGGATGGACGCTTGTGCGGCGAGGCCAGAGGTGTTTTAGTCAAGGGTTCGGGAGATCACACACCATGAGAGAATTGAATTTAGGCGAATGGAGGGAACTTGGGCGCACAGACCCCGAGCAATGGTCGGTCGTGCTACAGGAAAATCTGCGCGAGTGTATCCGGAAATCAGGGACGTCGGTCGTCAGTGCCAACTTAAGCGAATCCGCCAAACCGGGGCCGGGGCCGCTCGGCGGGGTGCCCTATGCCATCAAGGACCTTTTCGACTACCAGGGGCTCCCCAGCCATTGCTCGTCGGTTTTGCCGGAGCTTTTGGACTGTCCGGCGCGGCGGGATTCAGCATTGGTCGAGCAGTTGCGGGCGAGGGGAGGCAGCTGTGCGGCCAAGGCGCAGATGCATGAGTTCGCCTACGGGCTCTCGGGGGAGAATCCGCATTACGGGAATTGTCCACATCCTCGCATGGCGGATTGTTTGAGCGGGGGCTCCAGCAGCGGGTCCGCCCACCTCGTGGCAGGCGGTTATCTACCGGTGGCCTTTGGCACGGATACGGGCGGGTCGATTCGGCTACCGGCTTCGTGGTGCGGGCTCTATGGCGTGCGATGGACGCCGGGTCGCTGGATGGAAGGTGGGTTTCCGCTAGCCGAGAGTTTCGATGCGATGGGCTGGTTTACCCGCACGGGTATGGAGATGCAGCAGATGCTGGAAGCCTGGTTTGGGTTGGAGGGTAGCGGGACGTCGGTGCCCTTGCGGGGCGAATTATTTTTGCCCAAAGACTTCGTCAGCGGGGAGACGCACGCGGCCATCACCGAGGCCGCCGGGCGTTGGGACCTTCTCGAGGGGGATGGGTTTGACGAGCTGCTGGGCTGGCTGCCGGAATGCAACGGGGCATTCAACGTGCTGCAAAGCGGTGAGGCCTACGCGGTCCATGAAACCTGGTTGTGCCGCTACGGCGATCTCTACGACCCCGAGGTCAAAGCGCGTATCGAGCGGGGTGCCCGCTGGACGCCGGAGGACGTCGCTTCGGCGGAAAAAATCCGCGAACAGATCCGGGCCTGGTTTACGGCTTACTTTGAGCGCAACGACTTTCTCGCCATGCCGGTCTGTCCGGGGCCTTCGATTGCGCCGGAAGCGGCGACGCCCGATCTGCGCGAGAAGACCTTGAAACTGACGGCTCCGGCGAGCCTGGCGGGGCTGCCCGTTTTGACGCTTCCCATCTGGCTGGACAGCGAGCGCTCGGTTGGCCTGCAATGTATTTTTAAAGATGTGGACCTCCGCGTGCCATTGGCTTTGCTCGACCGATGCGAGAACAGTTAAAGAAACACGCCTTCACGCTCTGGCTGCTGGGCGCAGTGGTCCTGGCGATTCTCTTTCCCGGGCCCGGTGCGAAGGGGGGCATTTTCTTTTCGGAGTTCACGACCAAGCTGGGCGTCTTTGTCATCTTTCTGCTGCAGGGGCTCGGGCTGCCTACGAGTGAGCTGGCGGCAGGCTACCGGCCGAAGCGCCTGCACGCTTTCGTTTTGACCTGGAATTACCTCTGGTTTCCTGCCGTGGCGGGCCTGCTTCTGTTGCCGCTTTCCTTCTTCCTGCCACCCGAGTTCCGGCTGGGATTCTGGTTGCTCGCGATTTTGCCGACAACGGTGTCCTCGGCGGTTGTCTTTTCCACCGTCTCGGGCGGGGATACCTCGAACGCGATTTTTTCCACGGTCTTTTCCAACCTGCTTTCCGTTTTGCTTGTGCCCACGGTGGCGGTGGCCTACCTCGCGGCGGAGACGGAGGCGCAGATCCCGCTTCTACCGCGCTTTACGACCCTCTTCATTCTGATCATTTTGCCGCTCATTATCGGGCAGGTGTTTCGCAAGATCGTGCCCGCGCAATCCGCAGCCCTGACGAAGCGAACCAAGCCCGTGGGCAACTGGATTATCCTCTTTATCGTGCACTGCGCCTTTGCCAACAGTGTGCAGTCCGGCTTTTTGGAGTCGTTGGGTGCTGGGCTAGTCGCGGCCGTCTTGGGCGGCACCGTCGTCCTACTCTTGCTCGTAAGCGGCCTGGTCTGGTGGAGTGCGGCCTGGTTGCAGATCACCGGCCCGCAGCGGATCACAGCTTTTTTCTGTGCCAGCCAAAAGTCGCTGGCCACGGGTTTGCCGCTGGCCACCTCAATCCTCGCCTCGGCCCCCGGCGTGGTGGACACCGCCGCAGTGCTGATCCCGCTGATGTGTTATCACCCGGCCCAGCTGGTCCTGGCTGGTATTTTATCGGGGCGTTTTTCGGCCGACCGAGGTGACTGATCATCACAGGGGTTTTTGAATAGTCCATAATTTAGTGACTCCATTCGTTTGCCAGCGCTTCCGCTTGTTCGATGACTCTCGATACCGCCTCATTCTGCCCTTCGGGTGGATACTTATATTTCCGTAGCAATCGCTTGATCAGTAGCCGCATCTTGGCACGGACGCTTTCACGCACTTGCCAGTCCACGGAAGTATTCTGTCTCAGTTTCTCGGTCAGTTCCGATGCCAGCTTTTTCAAAGTATCGTCGCCCATCTCTTTCAACACCTCCGGTTTTTCTGCCAAGGCATCGTAGAATGCGATCTCATCAAAGTTCAGCCCGAGTGCCTCGTTGTGCTCCATGGCTTCTTTGAATTCCTTGGCCATCTGGATCAACTCTTCAATCACTTGAGCAGTCTCTATGGCCCGGTTGTGGTATTTCCTCAGAGACGCCATCAATCGCTCACTATACTTCTTTTGCTGGACTACATTGGTGCGAGTATGGGCTCTGATCTCATCACGCAGGAGCTTTTCCAATAGTTCTACCGCGAGATTTTTTGTCGGCATATTCCGCACGTCATCGAGAAATTCCTCGGATAACAGTCCGATGTTCGGCTTGTCCATGCCAGCGAGGGCGAAAATGTCCGACACCCCGTCCGAGACGACGGCATTATCCAGTATCCTTTTCAGTGCGGAATGCTGCTCGGCTTCCGAGAGCTTCTTATCCACAGAGGTGTATTTCACGATCGCGGCCTTCACCGCTGAGTAGAAAGCGATTTCCTTCCTCATAGCAGCCGCCTCATCGAGTGTCCCGCAGAGCGAGAAGGCCCGGGTGATCTGCGTCACCACATCGAGGAAACGCTTCTTCCCGTTCTCCAGTCCCAGGATATGATTCGCCGCCGGGACCAACAAAGCCATGGCATTGCTTTCATACGCGGAGTAGTCGAACCCATGGAAAAGACCCCGGCAGATGTCCATCTTCTCCAGTAATATCGCAAGCGCCTCGGAGGAATCGAGGGTGGGGCTGCCCCGGCCATTCGATTCCGTGTAAGCCTTGAGCGCAGCCTTTAAGTCATTGGCGATACCGATATAGTCGACCACCAGGCCGCCCGGCTTGTCTTTGAAGACCCGGTTCACCCGCGCGATCGCCTGCATCAGGTTGTGCCCCTTCATTGGCTTA
>JAAAPI010000051.1 GCA_009908325.1 Verrucomicrobiota bacterium
CCTTAAGAAGTGTAAAACAAAATGGCACGAAAGTTAGCATTCATTAATTATAAAGGTGGCGTTGGTAAAACTTCGCTCATCGTCAATATGGCCGCCTGTCTGGCACAGCGCGGCAAGCGCGTCTTGCTGGTCGATTTGGATACGCAGTCGAATTCGAGTATTTGGCTGCTCCGGATTGAGCGCTGGAACCGCATCAATATGGAGAAACGGGGCTCAATCTACTCGATCTTCGAACCCGGAGAGGAGCGGCTCAAAGACATCTTGGTGAAGGACGTTGTTCGGGATAATCAGGGCAATGCGCAACTGCCCGGCCTTGATTTGCTGCCGACTACTTTCAACCTGATCGATATTGAAAATGAGTATAACATCGACCCGCAAAATCCGCACTACCTCATTTTCAACGAGCAGATCCGCGAAATCGAACAAGACTACGATTTCATTCTCTACGATTGCCCGCCGAATGTTCTGAATGCCTCGCAGCTGGGTATTTTCAGTGCGAACGAACTTTATGTTCCAGCCAATCCGGATGCGCTTTCGCTCATCGGGTTTACTTTGATGATTGAAAAACTGCTCCTTTTTTATCGCCGTTCCGCTGGTTTTCGCACGCAGGAAATGGGGAACTTTGCGCGTGTTTCCGGTGTTATTTTCAACTCGATTAAGGCGAATGTGGATATCGGGGTGCCCAAGATGCGTATGCAACTACGGCTCAATCAATTTAAGAAACAGCGCCTTGTCTCTAATGAGGCGAAAATCTACAATAGCTCCATCCGCGATGCCACGATTGTTCGGCGTGCGGTTACGCTTGGTCTGCCGGTTTGCCTAGTCGACAGCCGGGAGGTTTCTGAGGGGGTCGGGAAAGACTACAGCGACCTCGCTGAAGAGATTTTGGCGCACGATGTTAACGCGATCCCATCGTCCGGTTCGAACGTAGCCAACGCGTCTTAATGGTCGGGGCGTGTCCTCGACGTTACTATCGATGAGTGAAGAAGAAAAGAGTGGCGCTGGACTGAATGAATTGGAGGATTTGGCGGCGCGTTGGGATAAAGCGGCCTACGGTGCGCAAGGGTCTCCGTTCGAGAATGTCAGCGTCGCTGCGCTCGCCAAAAATACGGGAACGCGGGCATGGTCACGCCCGGGCGGCGGTGTTAAAGGCGACACAATGGCGCGCTACGTCTATCTGAGCTTCGAGGAGCTGATGGAGTTAGAGAAACTGGACCTGAAGTCGGCGGTTCATCTGCTGGAGATATGTGAGGCTACCTTTGTGTTTGAAGAGGAGTGTAACGACTTGGGGTCGTTTGAAGAAATTGACAATCAAGCGTATCTTCAAAGGATGCGCTTTGTCGAGGAGTATGGCCTGAATCAGGATTATCCGATAGCGCTGGCCAATCTTGACCGGGATTTGCGGGAGCTCTGCGCGGCGGAGGAGATTGTCACATTCGTGGATCTCATGGAATTTCTCGACCGGCTTTCGGATAAGGCATGGATCGGCGGAAGCTATCGTAACCTGCAAAATGTGTTCGCCCACGGCGACAAAAAAGGGCTCACGAAGTATTTTCCTTTTCGGGTTGGGCACCGTGGGTTTCACTTCCCGGAAGCATTGTCTTTTACTTTAAACCGGATTTCCCATAACGACCTCAACAAGGTATTCGAATATCACGAACGGAGTCGCAGGCGCAGTCGCTTGGCCCGTAAGCGGATGGAGATGCCCGAAATTGTCGGCAAGCAGTTGGTGCCCGAAGTGATTCAATGCCTACACTATTTTTGCCGCCACCAAAGCCGGTTGTTGCTCCGTCTGCACGATTCGGCTTATGTGTGCCGTGAGCTGATGTTTTTGAATGATCCGCAGACGGAAGGGGTCCTCGATTGGCTAATTCACCTGGTATTGGGACTGCTTCGACCAAGCCACGAGAAAGATATAGAGGAAGAAGTGAAGCAAATAAGAATCATCCACGAGCAGGAGCTCATCCAGGAACTCCGCGAACTCCTGAAAGAAGAGGTTGCGGTCTAGACATTCTTGGCGTGCCGCTACGTGAATCGGTAGCCGTGAGGTGCTCTTTTATGGAAACTGAGGAATTAAAACTGGATCTTGAGTCGATAACGGCGCAACGAGCATTGCCCCGTGGTGAAACGCTTTTAGAGGTCATGGATCGCCTCGATACGATTTCGAAATCCGCCGAAACACCGGACCGGCTTCGGCATTATCTGGAACGCCGTAGTTATGTTAAGGCATTGGAATACCTTGGCGATCCGAGCGTGCCCCATCATCGATGAGTCGACGTGTTCAGAAAAAAGTGCCAACTGCGGGCGACGGCAACGGACTGGAAGCGACGCCATTCGCAGGATTGGATGATCTAACCGAGGGAATCGCCCTTAAGAAAACGCCATCGTCCTCGAAAAACACAGAACGTCCGGCGGGCAATGGAAAGAAAGCTGCCAAGGTGAAAAGCCAGGGACGGGTCGAAATGCGCCGCGAGAAAGCGGGACGCGGGGGAAAGACCGTAACCACATTGCGCGGTTTTCCGAGCCATATGCCGCTGGAGACGCTGGAAACAGTCGTGTTCGACTTGAAAAAACGGTGTGCGTGCGGGGGAACCCTCAAGGGGCGTGACATTGAGCTACAGGGCGATGTCTGCCAGAAAGTCCGCGAAATACTAAGCAGTCGTGGGTATCGGGTGGTCCACGCGGGCGGTTAGCAGGCGCTTCCGGAATTTCGTTTGATCGATAGTCGGGACGTTTCGGTCCTCAGCTGCTTTCTTTCTTTTTACTTAACTTTCGGTAAAAGCCGGGGCCGTGGATCTCCCGCATCATTTTTCGCCGGTGTTCGACGGCCAGTTTAAAGGCCTTTTTCTCACCGTATTTGCCGATTGAGAACGAGGTGCATTTTTGGATCCCCGGTTCCGGACGCCAGCTAACGGAAAAACATTCGTGTTTCGTGCCGTTTGGACCTACTTTTGTTGTTCGGGACACGCCAAGTTCCCCGGTGGTATTGCGCGAATCAGTGATGACGATGCGCCGTTGTCGGGGCACTTTCGGGATTTCCGAAAGCTCGGCTTCGAGCTCATCACGGTATTGTTTCGCCAGCTTTTGAGCTTTGCCCTTGCCACCGCACTTGCGGTCACTGAACAGTTTCGAGTAGGTTTTTCCGTTGCGGTAACCCCGGACGAACCAACCGTGTGTAGAGCCGGAGTCGATCCGGCTGATCCCTTTATTTGCTTTTGATTTTGCCATGTTGAATAATGCGTTAGACTGCTCGCGGTTAGATAAGTTCGACAGGAATCCAGAAAAAATTCCACCATGTATTCCCGGATGAAGAAAAACCAACACGTTTATTCCGAAATTTCAAAGCTTAGCCGCGTTTCGTTATGTTGAAAGATGTTTTCGGAGGTCGTCGGCGATTCGCTGGCTGCTGCCTCGATTGGCGGAGTGCCATTCAAGACCATTGCGTTGCATCGCATCGCGCGCTTCTGGGGCGCCATACAAATCGAGCAGGGCGGCCTTCAGCGCGTCACTGCCGTCGACGGTTTGCGCCGCGCCGCATTGCATGAGTGATTGAGCGACGTTCTGGAAATTGGTCATGTTTGGCCCCATGAGTATAGGAAGGCCGAGACCGGCGGCTTCGATCGGCGTTTGCCCTCCCTCGTTTGGCGGGAGGCTTTTTCCGATGAATGCGATGTGACCCGCCTGCATCAGATGGGGCATCTCGCCGGTGGTATCTGCCAGGTAAATCTGTATGTCCCTATCGAGCCGTTCATTTTCGGACCGTTGGTGCCAGTCAAGGGGCTGCTTTTTCAGGATTTGGGCAATACGATCACCGCGTTCCGCGTGCCTTGGAATCAACAGCAGGCGGCAATCGATGCCCTGCTCCCGCAGGTGCGACTGCGCTTCCATAAGTGTGGCTTCTTCGCCGGGCCAGGTCGAGGCACCGACAAGGATAAACGGAGACTGGTTTGAGGTGGACCCAAATCCCAGAGAATCGCGCAGTCGCCCGCGCGCTTCGTCGCTCAATCGCTCGCCGACAGCGACATCGAACTTGATGCTCCCGGTTTGTAAGATCTGGTCGGTGGTGCAGCCCAGTTCAAGAAAGCGTCGCGCATCCAAGTGGCTTGCCGGGTAGATCCTTGTGAACTTCCCCGCCAACCGGAGGAACAATTGGCTCACGCGCTGATAGCGTCGAAAACTCCTATCCGACAGCCGGGCGTTGATTAGGAAAG
>JAAAPI010000082.1 GCA_009908325.1 Verrucomicrobiota bacterium
ACGCGTCTTCGCCGGACCGGTCGAAGCCACTGGTCTCGGGAACATCATCGCGCAGATGATGGCCGATGGCGAGATCAGCACACTGGCCGAGGGCCGCGCTATCATTGCCAGGTCCTTCGCCATTAAGACCTACGAACCCACCGACACCGGATCATGGGACGCGGTGAAGGAACGGTTTGCTTCGCTCGGTGATTAAAGGGGCTCGCTTCGCGCGAATGTTTAACGTCCAACATTCAACGCTCAACAACGACCAGCCTACACCCCATTGAACGTTCCCCAGACTCTTCTAACCGCAACGATAAGCCATTGTCATATTCCTTCCACTCCCGCAAACTCCATCGACACTAGCGCATCCGATTTCACATTCCACAAGTCACCTATGAACAAAAAATACCTCGATTACCTCAATACGATCCACGGAAAAATTCTTCTCGGTTGCGACGGCTTTGTCGACGAGACCTATGAAATTGTCGAAGAGCGAAAAAGCCAGACCGACTTCAGCACGATGCAAAATCTTCGCATGTTTGGCGAGCTGCTTGTCGAGCGGGCGGACGGCGGCGTCGGCGTCGAACTGGTCCCGAAACGCCGCTGTGAGGGCGGCTTCGGCGTGAACACCGCCCGCCTCGCCGGGGTGCTTGGCCTCAACCCGGTGCTGCCGGGGCTCTACGGCAAAAACGAAATCGACCCGGCATTCGACGAGTTCAAAGACTCCTGCCGACTCTACTCGCTGGGCGATCCCGCCCTCACCATCGCCCTCGAATTCAACGACGGCAAGGTCCTCATGAGCAATCTCGAAGCCGTCTCCAACCTGACCTGGGATGATTTTGAAGAATTTTTCGGGCCGGAGAAACTCCACGAGATGTTTTCCGGCGTGGACATCCTCGGGCTCGGCTACTGGTCGCTCACCGCCGACTTCGACAATCTCTTCAAGGGCTTCATGAAGCAATACGAGTCGCTCGAGCCGCCCCGCCGTATGTTTTTCGACTTTGCGGACATTAAGAAAAAATCCAGCGAGTCGTTTATGGAGTCGCTCCAACTGATCACATCGTATAACGCCAAAATCCCCATGACCCTGAGCTTGAATGAGCACGAGGTGTTTGAACTGTTCAGCCGGACGGGCATCGAGTGCAGCGACCGCTCCCCCGCATCGGTGGCCACCGCTTTGACCACAGCCCGCCAAAAGATCGGTTTCGATGAACTCATCGTGCACACCCCCGAGTTTGCGGCCGCTTCCAGCACGGACGATGGCGAGGCGCACGCCCTGCAGGAGCGCCAGACCGAAGTGGTCCGCTCCGCCGGTGCCGGCGACAGTTTTAACGGTGGCTATATTTGCGCATCGCTGGGCGAAATCCCCATTAAAGAGCGACTCGTCATCGCCAACGCAGCGACCGCCTATTTTGTGACCCATGCCGCCGCACCCACGAAGGAGGCACTGGTCACCCAAATCGAAAAAGCCCGCGACCACTGAGTCGACCTCCGTTTCGCTCATTTTTTCATCCCTGCATTAAACCCCAATGAAAACCCACCACAAACTTCCGCTTCTCCAAGCTGGTTCTCCACAAGGTTTCCGGCACATCGAACTCACCGACCCGGACGCTCCATCCGCCTGGTCCGTCAAATCCTACACGCTGCGCGGCGGCCTCCAGGACGGGGTCGACGTGGTCGAAATCCGCCACGGCAAATTCTCCTTTGCTGTCCTCCCCACGCGGGGCATGGGCATCTGGAAGGGCCGTTATGGTGATTGCCCGCTCGGATGGGACTCCCCGGTCAAAGACCCGGTCAACCCGGCTTTCATTAACTTACAGGAGCGCGGCGGCCTCGGCTGGCTGAAAGGCTTCAACGAGTGGTTTGTCCGCTGCGGCCTGAACAGCATGGGCGCTCCGGGCATGGATACCGTGCTGGACAATAGTGGAAACGCTTTCGATGTCCCGCTCACCCTGCACGGTAATATTGCGAACATCCCCGCCCGGGCCGTGGATCTGGAGATCACGGATACCGCAATCATCCTGCGCGGCGAGGTCGACGAGACGATGATGTTCGGCCCCGCACTACGGCTCAACACCGAGATTCGCACCGAGCTGGGCTCCGGAGCCATCACCGTTACGGATACGGTGACGAACCTTGGCAACAACCCCGTCGAGCACCAGATGCTCTACCACATCAACTACGGTGCTCCCCTGCTCCAGAAAGGCGCACGCCTGCTGGCCCCCTTCAAGCAGGTCGCGCCGCGGGATCCGCGCTCGGCCGAAGGGATTCAAACCTTCGATCAATACGGCGCACCAGAGGTGGGCTTCGTCGAACAGGCCTACTACTACGAGCTCGTCGGCAAGCGCGGCAGCCGCGACACCATGGCACTCCTGCGCAACGCGGCTGGCGATCACGCCTCACTGCTGCGTTTTTCGCTGAAAGACTTCCCCTGCTTCACCCTCTGGAAAAACACCGCCGGCCAGGCCGACGGCTATGTCACCGGGCTCGAACCGGCGACCAGCTACCCCAACCCACGCCGCTTTGAGCGGGAAAAGGGCCGCGTTATTGTCCTGGGGAGCGGCGAGTCGCGCACCACCGAGATGCGCATCGAAAGCCTGGATACGAAAACCGCAATCCGGTCGGCCGAAGCCGAAATCAAAAAATTACAAAAGGCCGCCAAGCCAAGCGTCAGCGCAAATCCGCTTGCCAGCCACGCCGACATTTCCTAAGACAAACCAAGTAAACGCAATTTCATGAAGAGTGCACACCACATCGAAGATCCCGACGTCATCCTGATCGGCGCTGGCATTATGTCATCCACCCTAGGCGCCATGCTCAAAGAGCTCGACCCCTCGCTGAAGATCCAGCTCTACGAGATGACGGAGGGCTTCGGAGAGGAAGCGTCCAGCGGCTGGCACAACGCCGGCACCGGGCACGCCGGTCTCTGCGAGTTGAGCTATACGCCGGACTACGGGCCCGACGGAGAGGTCGCCGTGGGCAAGGCGATCGAAATCTTCAACCAGTTTGAGCAATCCAAGCAATTCTGGGCCTATGCTGTTCGCACGGGGATGATTACCAACCCTTCTGATTTCATCAATCCCGTCCCCCACCTCAGTTTTGTTTACGGGCAGGACCAGGTCGACTTCCTCAAGTCGCGCTTCAAGCAGATGCAGGCCCACCATTTCTACGAGGCGATGACCTACACCGAGGACCGCGAAGAGATCAAGGCACTTGCTCCGCTCTTGGTCCAGGGCCGCGACAATACCCCCATCGCCGTGACGAAAATGGAACGCGGCACCGATGTGAATTTTGGTGCGCTTTCCGGCAAATTCATCGAATGGCTCGGCAAGCAGGACGGTGCCGGCTACGCTACGAATCACCGCGTCCTCGACCTCACCAAAACGAACGGGCGCTGGACGCTGAAGATCAAGGATCTAGATTCCGGCCGTGTTTTCACCAACACCGCGAAATTTGTTTTCATCGGAGCGGGCGGCGGCAGTCTCCCCCTCCTGCAAAAATCGGGCATCGCTGAGTCCAAAGGTTTCGGCGGTTTCCCCATCGGCGGCCAATGGCTCGTCTGTGATAAGCCCGAGATCGTCGAGCAACACATGGCCAAAGTTTACGGCATGTCGCCCGGTGCCGCGCCAACCATGGCCGTGCCCCACCTCGACACCCGCGTGATCGACGGCAAACGGTCGCTCCTTTTCGGCCCCTACGCTGCCTGGACGACGAAGTTCCTCCACGTCAAGGGCAGCATCACCGACCTCCCGGCCTCCATCCGGACTGATAATATCGCCTCGCTCGTTAAAGTCGGCCTGCATAATATTCCGCTCGTGCGCTACCTCATTCAGCAGGGAACTCAGAGAATGAAGACCCGTATGGGCGAACTCCTCAAGTTTTACCCCGAGGCCAACCCCGACGACTGGGAACTGATCGACGCTGGCATCCGCGTCCAGGCCATCAAAAAAGAGGACGGTGACGCTGGCATCGTCCACTTCGGCACCGAGGTGATCACCTCGCAGGACCGCAGCATTTCCGCCCTGCTCGGTGCGTCCCCCGGAGCATCGGTCTCCACCAACATCATCGTCGAGGTGGTCAAACGCTGCTTCGCGGAAAAACTCGATACGCCGGAAGGCCACGAGCGCATGAAGGCCATGGTGCCCTCCTACGACCAGGATCTCAGCCTCCCCGAGTATGCCGACCGCCAACACGAGCTCAGCGAAGAGGCTTTCAAAACCCTGAAT
>JAAAPI010000188.1 GCA_009908325.1 Verrucomicrobiota bacterium
CTTTCTCTGTGCGATCGGCGCCACCGTGGCTTCGATCGACTGGTTCAAATCGTTGGAGTATCACTGGTTCTCCACCATGTATGGGGTTTGGTTTTTCGCAGCCGCGATGCGGGCCGCCCTTGCT
Organism: Verrucomicrobiota bacterium; assembly: GCA_009908325.1. Lineage (GTDB taxonomy): Bacteria > Verrucomicrobiota > Verrucomicrobiia > Opitutales > Coraliomargaritaceae > Thalassobacterium. The sequence goes on from JAAAPI010000188.1 coordinate 125, forward strand.
TCGATCATCATCCTTTGCGTGATCCTTGCGGCCAAGGGCTACCTCAAAGGTATCCTCAAACAGGCCCACCGCTATGACATCGGCTGTATGATGCTGGCCTTCACTGTTTTCTGGGCCTACATCAGCTTCTCGCAGTATTTCCTGATTTATAGCGCAAACATTCCGGAAGAAGTCTTCTGGTATAATATCCGCGAGAAAAACTTCGATGGTAATCCGAACAGCTGGTGGTGGGTCAGTATGGGTTTGATCTTCGGCCACTTTCTCACGCCCTTCCTCTTGCTGCTCTGGTATAAGACCAAGGTGGTGGTCTGGCGGACGGTCGCCGTGTCGGTCTGGATTCTCGGCTTCCACCTGCTTGACCTCTACTGGAACATCATTCCCGGTAAGCTGGTCGCGCCGGACCACGGCGCCGGTTACCTCGTGCGCCAGTTTTCGGTCACGATTTACGACGTGGCCGCCCTCGTCGGGATCGGTGGCATCTGCATCTTCGCCATGTGCCGCAGCATGCAGAAGGCCGAGCCGATCCCCGTCCGCGATCCCAATATCCTCACCTCCCTCAATTACACGGAGTAACAGCCATGCCCGACGCACAAGCATCCAAAAGCAACTTCGTCCTGACTTTCCTCGGTGGTGTCGGGGCGATTCTCATTTTCCTTCTTATTCTGTTCATTGCCTATCTGCCGAACCGTCCCGACCGGGTGGACGCAGATGCGGTCGCCGAGCGCCAGGCCAAAGCCGATGAAGCCCGCGCTGCCGGCATTCAGAAAATCACGACGCTCGAAGTGATCGATGCCGATGCAGGTATTTCGCGGATTCCGGTCAGCGATGCCATGCAGCGTATTGTCAGCGAATACCGGAGCGAAACGTCGGATGCGGAATAGCCTAGTCGGATGGACGTTTCAAGCTATACAGATTTAATACCGATCTTACTTCTCGGAATCGCATTTTTCACGGTTGCCGTGAGTGCGCTTTACTGGAGCGCAAAAAAAGGTCAGCTCCGCGACTTTGACAAGCAGGCGAAGACTATATTTACGGAAGAAGAACCGGAGGGTGAAATTTCCGATACATTTCCGGAAAAAAAGAAACGCAGAAAGAAAGACGATTAGCGGTAATAGATTGGCAAATAAGCGGTGGTCCTAATCGACGCGCCTGTTTTATTTATAGCTTTTCCAAGGCTTAATAGTTTAAAAAACGGATATTTAATGAGCAACTCAACCACCAACACGAAAAGCGAAGCACCTTACTCTTCGAGTAATCTCGCCGAGCGTGTCGAACTCAGCACAATCGATGCGTCGATTCGGTCGTCGGCTCTGCTTTTCGTTATCTCGGCCATCGGTTGGCTTATGATCGGGACCGTGCTCGCGCTGCTGGCCGCCTTTAAAGCCCATCAGCCGGACTTCGCCAGCACGTATGAGTTTCTCACATTTGGACGCGTCCGCTCGGCGCACCTGAACGCCATGTCCTATGGTTGGGGGACAAATATTATTTTTGCCATCGGGCTCTGGATTATGGCGCGGCTTTGTCGGGCACCGATCCATCACAAGGGGCTCCTTTTCATCGCCGGGGTATTCTGGAATATCGGCATCACTGTCGGCATCGCCGGTATCCTCCGGGGTGATATTACTTCGGTTGAGTGGTTGGAAATGCCCGGCTACGCGACACCGCTGCTCGCCATATCGTATACGCTGATCGGTGTTTGGGGCGTCATCGCGTTTCGCTTTCGAAAAGGCGAGCACGTCTACGTTTCACAGTGGTATATATTGGCCGCAGTCTTTTGGTTCCCGTGGCTCTATATCGTCGCGCAGGTGATGATTATCTGGTTTCCCGCCCGCGGCGTCGTGCAGTCCGTCACGAACTGGTGGTTCGCGCACAATGTTCTCGGGCTCTGGCTGACCCCTGTGGCTTTGGCGACTGCCTATTACCTGATCCCGAAAGTGCTGGGACGGCCGATTTACTCCTATTACCTTTCCGTGCTCGGTTTCTGGTCGTTGGCTATCTTTTACAACTGGGCCGGGATTCACCACTTGATCGGAGGTCCCATCCCGGTCTGGTTGATTTCGGCCGGGATCGTCGGCTCGGTCATGATGGTCATCCCCGTGATTGTCGTGGCTATCAACCACCACATGTCGGTGGTGGGCCTGCACCGCGAGGTATGGCGCAGTCCGACGCTGCGGTTCGTCGTTTTTGGGGCGATTTCCTATACGCTGGTCAGCCTGATCGGCTCGGCGATGGCGCTGCGCACGGTCAATCAAATCACCCACTTCACGCACTTCACGGTCGGGCATGCGCACCACGGCGTCTATGCCTTCTTCACCATGGTCATGTTTGGCGGTGTTTACTACATGATGCCGCGCTTGCTCAAACGCGAGTGGCCCTCGGCCGGGCTGATCAAGCTGCACTTCTGGACCTGTGCCATCGGCATTACGATCATGGTGGTGGCCCTCCAGGTCGGCGGTTGGATTCAGGGTCTGGAGATGAACAATCCGGAGATCACATTCATGGAAACGGTTCGCAACACGATTCCCTGGCTCAAAGCGCGCTCCGTATCCGGGCTCTTTTTGACGGTGGGACATGTCGCCTTCGCGGTAAACTTCTTCTGGATGCTCTTCGCGGCGGGTGCCGTGCGTGCCAAGGAGGGGCCGACGCTTCTGGCTGACGTCAAGGAAGGAGGTGCCGCCTAATGAAAAATCTCCCACTTCTTTTTTGCGGTATCTTTTTCGCCCTGGCATTCTCCTTCACCGGGCTCATTCTGACCAGTAACATCCAGATCGGCAGTCTGTCGCAGACCACCGAGACGGTGACTCCGTCGGAAGACAATCCCGACGTCATGGTCATGGCCGAAGGCGAGCCCCTCTACCCACGCAAAGAATCGGGTATCGTGAAGCAGGGCAAGGACGTCTATGTTTCCATGGGCTGTGTCTATTGCCACAGCCAGCAGACGCGTCGGAACGAATTCGGAGCCGACATCGAACGGGGCTGGGGGACACGGCAGACCGTGGCGCGTGACTACATCACCCAGGAACGTGTCCTGGTCGGCACGATGCGCACTGGCCCGGATCTGGTGCACCTGGGTGGGCGCTACGCGGGCGACGCGGGGCGCGACTGGAACCACCTGCACCTCTACAACCCACAGATCGTTTCCAAAGGTTCGACCATGCCGCCGTTTGCCTTCCTCTACGATGTGCGAAAGATCGAGAATGAGCCGTCGCCGAATGCCCTGGTTTTTCCACCGGATTCGGAGTATGCACCGGATGAAGGCTATGAAGTCGTCCCCACCCGGCGGGCCGTCGCCCTGGTCGAGTATCTCTTGAGCCTGAAGATTGATTACAGCCTGCCCGAGGCACCTATTTTAGAACAATGAGCGAATACGAAAAGAATCCGGGCCCCAATTCCAGTAGTCGCCAATCTCTGGAACAAGCGGCCATGCAGGACGAGCAAATGCAGGACGTGCATGCGCAACTCATGCGTGAAAAGGAGGAACCGCATGAGGGCTTTTCCCCGGTGCCCATCTTCCTGATGTTCCTCTTTGCGGCGCTCTGCTTCTGGGGTGGGGTTTATCTTGTGGAGTATTCCGGCGATTATCGCTGGGATGCGTATTCTCCGGATTTTAAAGCGGGGGTTGAGCGGGCGAAGCCACCGGAAATTTCGCTCGTCGAACGCGGAGCGCGCATCTATCGCAACCAGTGCGCCCAGTGCCACCAGGCAGAGGGTAACGGTGTGGCCGGTGTCTATCCGCCGCTTGCCGGAGCCGACTGGGTTACCGGCCATCCGGAGGTGATCGCACGAATCCTGATCAACGGCCTGAATGGCCCGATCGAGGTCGCCGGTAATACCTACAACGGGAACATGCCTGCCTTCGGGCCCAATGGCCTCGCGCTCAACGACCGCGACATTGCCGCCGTCATCACCTACGTTCGCCAGGAGTGGGGGAACGCGGCTTCCGAGGTGACGCCGGATATGATTAACCAATACGTTGGCGATTACGGCAGCCGGACAGCACCTTGGAAAGCGGAAGAGCTGCGGGAGGGCCTCGGCCCTGTGCCCGAAGCGGCACCCGAAGAGCCGGAGGCGGACGGGGAAGCTCCCGAAGCGGAGGCTTCGGACGCTGAGGTGGCAATGGCCGCCGAATAATTCTTTTATGCCAGATAATATAGCAGTTCTCGACTTCGGCTCGCAATACACGCAAGTCATCGCCCGCCGCATTCGTGAGGCCAATGTCCTTTCGCGCATCTATCCCTACAAGACCAAGGCCAGCTTATTGAAGCGGGAGGGGGTGAAAGGCATTATTCTTTCCGGCGGCCCCGCATCCGTTTTATTGAAAGGCTCCCCGCGCCCGGATCCGAAGATTTTTGAACTCGGGGTTCCCGTGCTCGGGATCTGCTACGGGGAACAACTCATGGCCCACATGCTTGGCGGTAAGGTGGGGAAAAGCGCACAACGCGAGTTCGGGCACGGCACGCTGACGGTTCGCAAAAAGGGAAAACTCTTCGTCGGTCTGCCGAAAAAACTGCGCGTTTGGAATTCGCACGGAGACCGTCTGGAAAAATTGCCCGAGGGCTTCGAAGCCATCGCTTCAACCGAGAATTCCCCCTTCGCCACGATTCAGGATGCGCGGCGCGATTTTTACGGTATGCAGTTTCACCCCGAAGTCGCGCACTCCGAAATGGGCATGGAAGTCCTGACCAATTTCCTACTCAAGATCTGCAAGTGCAAGGCAGAGTGGTCCATGGCCAACTACATCGATGAATCGATTCGTGAGATCCGCGAGACCGTGGGCGACAAGCGGGTCATTCTTGGCCTCAGTGGCGGGGTCGATTCCTCCGTGGCGGCCGCCCTCATTCATCGGGCGATTGGCAAGCAGTTGACCTGTGTGTTCGTCGATAACGGCCTGCTTCGCTTGCACGAGCGCGAGCAGGTGGAAAAACTCTACGGGGATCATTTCGATCTCGACTTGCGTGTCGCCAAGAAGGCGAACCTCTTCCTCGGCCGCCTCAAGGGCATCGCCGACCCGGAGAAAAAGCGGAAGGTCATCGGGAACACCTTCGTTGAGGTCTTCGACGACGAGGTGAAAAAGCTCAAGAAGAAGGGAAACTACGCCTTTCTCGCGCAAGGCACCCTCTATCCCGATGTGATCGAATCCGTCGCGATTGACGGCAATCCGGCGGCGCTCATCAAAAGCCACCACAACGTGGGCGGGCTCCCCAAGAAGATGAAGCTCGGCCTGCTCGAACCATTGCGCGAACTCTTCAAGGACGAGGTGCGCGAACTCGGCGCGGAACTCGGTCTGCCCAGGGAGGTGGTCTGGCGCCAACCCTTCCCGGGACCCGGACTCGGCGTCCGCGTCATGGGACCGATCCGTAAGAAGGACCTCGACGTCCTGCGCCGGGCCGATGCCATCCTGCAGGAAGAAATGATGGCCCATGATCTTTACTACAAAGTTTGGCAGTCCTTTTGTGTCTTCCTTCCGGTTAAGACGGTCGGCGTGATGGGCGACGAGCGGACTTATGAAAATGTCGTGGCGCTGCGCATCGTCGAGAGCGTCGACGCCATGACAGCCGACTGGGCTCGAGTCCCCTACGAAGTGCTCCGCACCATTTCCAGCCGCATCATCAACGAGGTGAACGGCTGCAACCGCGTGGTTCTGGACATCAGCTCCAAGCCCCCCAGCACCATCGAGTGGGAGTAAGGAGTCGGGCGAAGCTTTGAGGTGAGTTCGGGTCCAAAGTATCCCACAGAAGGTAACGAAGGAAACGGAGGCGCAATGCGGATAGAATAAGGTCCGCAGGGGACGTCATGGGAGAATCCTTCGAACCCGTAATAGCTCCCCGGCAGAGGGAGCTCATTTGATTCCCATCTTCGTTTGCTTTGTTTCCTTCTGTGCCATTACCCCCGGCCCACCTGTTTGACTGTCTTCGATATCGATTTCGAATACGATCCCGGATGCGAACTTTCCGGTTTTAAATTTGTCCTAATCGAAACTATGAAATTTTCACCACGCTTTGTTCTATTGGCGGCCTGCATTTGTTTGGCTTCTCTGAATCTGAGCGCCCAGGAGACCGATCCGAAGGTTATTATCGACCGGGCCCGGGCCACGGTGGGGACTGAGTCCGCGCTGGATAACCTGGTTACGCTGCGACTTGTCGGGCGCCTCGAGCCGGCCGACCGCAAAATGCCGTCCGCGACCATCCTCATTGTAGCCCGCAAGCCTTGCTGCCAGCGGATGGAGATTCGGGTCGACGATATTGTCGAAACCACCATCCTGAAGGGTAACAAAGCCTGCATCATACGCTCAAACCTCAACGCGGAGGCGTCGCAGATGCGTGAGTTGACCGGGCCGGAACTCGACCGGATCCGCTATAGTACCCGGCAGTTTTTCAAGTATTATCGCCCCGACCACCGGCGCGGTGAGAAGGTGTCCCTTGCCGGTATCGAGCCACGGCATGGAAAACGTTGCTACAAATTGAGCTACCGCTTCCCCGATGGGCTAGAGACGATCCGTTTTTTCTCTTTGGAAGATGATCAACTCGTTTCCACGGTCTCCGGTAACGGTGTCGAGAGTATCGGCTTGGGTGAGCGGATCGTGGATGGGATCAAATTCCCCGAGCGAATCGAATACCACGAAGACGACCGGAAGCTGCATTCAATCATCTTTGAGGAGATCCTTGTCAATCAACCGCTGGCTGCGGGGATATTTGATATACCCGGGCAGGATGGAAAATCAAACTAATCGATTAATGCAGTCCATAAGGCGGACTTAACTCAAGCTATTTGATATAAGTTTAACTTTACGAAAGGATATCTTGCTGTTAGATATTCTAATCGTGAAAGCAACGCATACTCCTCCCCAGAATTCTTTATTAGACGCGAATGAAGCGGTGGCCTCAATCGCCTATCGGGCCTCCGAGGTGATCGCAATTTATCCGATCACTCCCTCGTCCGGCATGGCTGAGGTCTGCGATGAATGGTCGGCCTCCGGCAAGCCCAACATCTGGGCGGATGTGCCCGAGGTGGTCCAGCTGCAATCGGAAGCGGGGGTGGCTGGTGCGATCCACGGGTCGCTGCAAGCGGGGGCGCTTTGCACGACCTTTACGGCATCGCAGGGGTTGCTCCTGATGATTCCCAACATGTATAAAATTGCGGGCGAGTTGACGCCCTTCTGCATGCATGTCAGCGCCCGGGCGCTGGCGACGCATGCGCTTTCGATTTTCGGGGATCATTCGGACGTGATGGCCTGCCGCCAGACGGGGTTCGCCATGCTGGCCTCCAACACGGTGCAGGAGGCCCAGGACCTTGCCTTGATCGCTCATGCGGCGACCCTGAAATGCCGCATTCCGTTCATGCATTTTTTCGACGGCTTTCGGACCTCGCATGAGATCAACAAGATCGAAGTGATCGATGACTCGGTTGTCGAATCGATGATGGATCCGGCGGCCATCCACCGCATTCGCGAAAACAGCCTTTCGCCCGATCACCCGACAATTCGCGGCACGGCGCAGAACCCGGATGTCTTCTTCCAGGCACGGGAGTCGGCCAATCCGTTTTACGATGCCTGCGCCGATGTGGTCGAGGCCGAGATGGAACGCTTTGCAGAACTGACCGGGCGCTCGTATGCACTCTACGAATACGAAGGTGCGCTTGATGCGGAGGATATCATCATCATGATGGGCTCCGGTGCGGAAACAGCTGCGGAGACAGCGGCCTATTTGAATGCGGCGGGTGGCCGCACGGGTGTTTTAAAGATTCGGCTCTACCGTCCTCTAGACCTGAAGCGCCTGGTTGCCGCGCTACCGAAAACGGTGCGCCGGATCGCCGTGTTGGACCGCTGCAAAGAGCCCGGTGCGCTCGGCGAACCACTGCTGGTCGAGATCATGGCCAGCATCGAAGAGGCCCGCCAGAGCGGGCTGCTGCCGGATTCCTTTTGCCCGCTGGTCATCGGCGGGCGTTATGGGCTGGGCTCGAAGGATTTTACTCCCGCCATGGCCAAGGCGATCTTTGCAGAACTGCGGGCCGATCAACCCAAGCGCCGCTTCACCGTGGGTATCGTGGATGATGTATCCGGTCTTTCGCTTCCGGTCGAAGCCGATTTTGATCTGGAGAAGAGCGATGTGATTCGCGCGGTTTTCTTTGGTCTTGGCTCGGACGGGACGGTCGGGGCAAATAAGAACAGCGTGAAGATAATCGGGGAGGGCACGGATAACTACGCGCAGGGCTACTTCGTCTATGACTCGAAAAAATCCGGCGCTGTCACCATTTCGCACCTGCGCTTTGGGCCGGAGCGGATTCGCGCGCCGTATTTGATTAAAAACGCCAGTTTTGTGGCCTGCCACCAGGCCCAGTTTCTGGAGCAATACGACGTGCTCGAATATGCGGCACCGGGTGGGGTGTTTCTGCTCAACTCGATCTATCCGGCCGATACGGTCTGGGCGCACATGCCGCGCACAGTTCAGGCGACGATTCTTGAGCGGGAATTGCAATTTTATGTGATCGACGCTTATACGGTGGCGCGGGAAGCCGGCATGGGCGGGCGCATCAATACCATCATGCAGACTTGCTTCTTCGCGATCTCCGGGGTGCTCCCCAAAGACGCTGCCATCGCCAAGATCAAGGAAGCGATTGAGAAGACCTATGGGAAAAAAGGCCCCGAGATCGTGCAGAAGAATTTCGATGCGGTCGATCAGACCCTCGCCGCGCTGAAACAGGTGACTGTTCCGGCGGTGGCGGACTCGCTGATCGAGATGCCCGCCGTGGTGCCCTCCGAGGCGCCGGAATTTGTGCAGCGGGTTACTTCGGTCATGCTGCAGAATAAGGGGGACGCGCTGCCGGTCAGCGTGTTCCGCCCCGACGGCGTTTGGGCGCTCGGCACCAGCCAGTGGGAGAAGCGCAACATCGCGCAGGAGATTCCGATTTGGGATCCGGAGGTTTGCATCCAGTGCAACAAGTGTGTGCAAGCCTGCCCGCACGCAGCGATCCGCTCGAATTTCTACGATGCCGATGCGCTGGACGGTGCGCCGGAATGTTTCCGCTCGACGGATTTTAAGGTTCGCGACTTCGCGGGGAAAAAATTCACCATCCAGGTGGCACCAGAGGACTGCACTGGCTGCTCGCTTTGCGTGGCGGTCTGCCCCGCGAAAAACAAAGCCAACCCGCGCGAAAAGGCGATTAACATGCGGCCACAAAACCCGCTGCTGGAAGACGAGCGGGCGAACTACAGGTTTTTCCTCGATTTGCCCAAGCCGGATCGGGCGACTCTGAAAGACGATGTGAAATTCACCCAGTTCAAGGAGCCGCTCTTCGAATACTCCGGTGCCTGTGCCGGTTGCGGGGAAACGCCCTACCTGAAAATGTTGACGCAGATCTGCGGCGATCGCCTGCTCATGGCCAACGCGACAGGCTGCTCCTCCATCTACGGCGGCAATCTGCCAACGACCCCCTACACCTGCAACTCGGAGGGACGCGGCCCCGCCTGGGCCAACTCGCTCTTTGAAGATAACGCAGAGTTTGGCCTCGGTATGCGCGTGGCGGTGGATCAACAGGTCGCTATGGCGCGGAGTCTTTTGCAGCGGCTGGCTCCGGAATTGCAGCCGGAACTTGTCGCGGCAATCCTCTCAGCCGATCAATCCACGGAGGCGGGCATTGCCGCGCAGCGCGGGCGCGTTGGCCAGCTCAAAGAGAGCCTGCGCTCCTTCGAAGGACCACTGGCTGAGCGGCTGCTCGACTTGGCCGACTACCTGGTGGAAAAGTCGGTCTGGATCGTGGGGGGCGACGGCTGGGCTTACGACATCGGCTTCGGTGGGGTCGACCATGTGCTCGCCTCCGGGCGCAACGTAAACATCATGGTGCTCGATACCGAGGTCTACTCCAACACGGGAGGCCAGGCCAGCAAGTCGACGCCGATTGGTGCCATCGCCAAGTTCACGGCTTCGGGAAAGGCCACCGGCAAAAAAGATCTCGGTCTCGTGGCCATGAACTACGGCAATGTTTATGTCGCCCGCGTCGCGCTCGGTGCCAAAGACACGCAAACGGTGAACGCCATCTACGAAGCCATGCGGCATCCCGGGCCGTCGTTGATCATTGCCTACAGTCACTGCATCGCCCACGGTTACAATATGGCGAGCGGTTTCGAGCAGCAGAAGCTGGCCGTGGCTACCGGCACCTGGCCCCTCTATCGCTACGACCCGGCCCGTGTCGAAACGGGTGAGAACCCCTTCAAGCTCGATTCCCGTAAACCCAAGCAACCGCTCTACACCTATACGGACAACGAGGCCCGTTTCCGCATGCTGAAGATGAAAGACCCGGATCGTGCCAAGGAACTCGGCAGGGCGGCGCAGCGTTTCGTGGACGAGCATTTCGCCACCTACGAGCGGCTGGCCCGGCCCTTTGCGACGACAGAGGCCGAAAACAGCGAGTAACCCCAACCCCAAAAAGCCATGAACCTGAAAACCCACTACCTCGGCCTTGAGTTAAATAACCCGTTGATCGCCGGCGCGTCGCCCTTTCCGGATGACCTCAGTAAAGTGCGTGCGCTGGAAGACGCCGGTATCGCGGCCATCACGATGTATTCGCTCTTCGAAGAGCAGATCACGCAAAACATTGTCGGTGCCGAGGCGCACATCGGCAGCTATGAGAATTCGTTTTCTGAGGCGGCTTCTTATTTTCCCGATGTCGACATCCTCGCACGGGATGTCGATGTCTACCTCGAGCAAATTCAGCGGGTTAAGGAAGCGGTCGGCGTGCCGGTGATTGCCTCGCTCAACGGCACCCGGGAGGGGGCCTGGGTCGATTACGCCACCCTCATGCAGAGGGCCGGTGCGGATGCTCTCGAGCTCAACCTTTATTTTCTGCCGACGGATATTGAAGAAAGCGCGGGCCAGCTTGAAGACCGCTGTATCCGTATCGTCGAGGCAGTCAAAGCACGCATTGAAGTCCCGCTCTCGGTTAAATTGTCGCCCTTCTTCACAGCGTTGCCGCATTTCGCCAAGCGCCTTGCGGAGGCGGGTGCCGACAGTCTCGTTTGCTTTAACCGCTTCTACCAACCCGACATCGACACCGACGAGCTGGATATCCGCCCCTCGCTCGAGTTGTCACACTCCACCGAGTTACGCCTGCGGCTGCGCTGGCTAGCCTTTCTCAGTGGACGCATCGACACGCAGCTCGCCGTATCCGGTGGCGTGCACACCGGGCTCGATGTGGCCAAGTCGCTCATGGCGGGCGCCGACGTCGTGCAGACCGTATCCGGGCTTTTGATCAACGGCCCCGGCCACGCCAGCCACTTGCTGGACGAGCTGAACCGCTGGATTGAGGAAAAAGAATACAACTCGCTCGAAGAGCTGCGCGGCTGCATGAACTACCTGCGCTGTCCCGACCCCGAGGCTCTCGAACGGGCGAACTACATGCGCCTGCTGAAAAGCTGGCGGGTGTGAGGTGCGTTTTTGTGTAGTGTCGGAGCTTGCTCCGGCTGGCGGCGTTTCGGTAACCGGTCGGGTCTCTCGTCGACAACGTTGCCCGCGCGAGCAAGCTCGCACACTACGTTTTGTTGTAGTGTCGGAGCTCGCTCCGGTTGGCGGCGTTTCGGTAACCGGTCGGGCCTCTCGCCGCCGCTGTCCGCGCGAGCAAGCTCGCACACTACGTTTTGTTGTAGCGTCTGAGCTCGCTCAGGCTTGCGGCGGTTTGTTAACGGGCTGAGCCTCCCGACAACGCAGCCCGCGCGAGCAAGCTCGCACACTACGGGCTGCAAATCCTCCTTTTAAAATCAGCCGGATTCTTGTAGGCTCGGGTCATGGAGGATTGGACTCACAACGGCAGCGATCAACTACGCAGAGGTCGCGTCTCGATACCTTTTGCTCGGTATTTCATTACGCTCTGCGTGCGGGACCGGATACCCAAACTCACCATGGGTAATCTACCGTTTTTCATCCGTGAGGTTTTACGTGAAATGCACCGTGCGGGAGATATTGAGGTGATCTGCGCGACGACCATGCCGGATCATTTTCACATCCTCTATCGATTGGGCAACCAGCTCTCCTTGAGCCAGATTCAAGCAAAAATAAAATCAAAAACGAAAGATATACTTGCCGCGCAGGGTATCGAATGGCAGGCCAATTTTTACGACCACTATCTCCGGCAAAAATTACCAATGGATCGTTTTGCTCGCTATATTTACCTGAATCCTTACCGCAAAAAATTGATTTCGACCACTGAGTCGTGGCCTTACTGGTTCGTCAATCGAGAGCAACGTCCTGAGTTCACCGTGCATTTAGTCGAAGGTAAACTGCCGCCAGCAGAGTGGCTGCAAAACCCGGATGCCGCGAAAGCGCTTATCGACGCAGACAGTGTTTCGTAGCGCTCGAGCACGTTCGCCAACAGCGCAGCCTGCGCGAGCAAGCTCGCACACTACGTTTTGTTGTAGTGTCTGAGCTTGCTCAGGCTTGCGGCGGTTCGGTAACCGGCTGAGCCTCCCGCCAACAACGCAGCCCGCGCGAGCAAGCTCGCACACTACGTTTTGTTGTAGCGTCTGGTAGGGTGTTATGGGGTCAGTATCCTACAAGCCCAATACGGGACCCCGGTCTCGACAAGATACGGAAAACTCGTAACCTGTATTGAAAAATGCTTAAACAATGTCTCATATGCCTGCTCTGTCCGGCGCTTTCTTTGGCGACCGTCGAGCGGGAATGGACGGATACGTCGGGACGGACTATGTCGGGGCAGCTCTTGGACCTTGAAGCGGGAGAGGTGACGATCAAACGGTTGGCGGATCAGCGGGTCGTGACGTTTTCAACCGAATTGCTCAGCGCGGAGGATCGTGCGTTTCTCGAGACCTGGGACCCCCCGGAGGAAGCGGATGCGGCAAAAACTGCGGCAGAAGCCTTTCCGGGCTTGGACTGGCCGAGGCGCACGAAACTGCCGCGATCCTATGATGTCGAGGTCGTGCGCGAGGACAATACGGCAGAAATTTATCTCTACCAGACCCCGAATTTCGAATTTCAATCCGATGTGAAGCTGGCGCGCAAAGTTGTGCGCCAATTCGGCAAAGTCTTCGAAGGTACGTTGACCGCGATGCAGGCCTTTCCTTTGGATTGGTCGCTTGACGTGGGTGGGCAACGGTTCCGGGCGAGGATATTTGGGGACTACGCGGACTATGTGGCGAGTGGCGGCTTGCCGAATTCCGGGGGGATCTACCTCCCTGGAAAACGCGAAATCATGTTGCCCTTATCGAGCCTTGGTCTGCGAAAAACGTCGAGCAGCTACACGTTTGATGGTCCGGGTGAGCGCTCAACCCTGATACATGAGATCACCCACCAGGTGCATCATGAGTGGCTGAAGCGTCTGCCAATCTGGATTATTGAAGGGCTTGCGGTCTACATGGAAAGCATCCCCGAGGATGACGGCGAGTTCCGCTTCGATAAGCAGAGTCTCCCGGATTTCGTGAGGCGCTTGAATGGGTCTGAGGATGTGAGCATGATGGACCCCTTGCACCTGATGGCTTTGTCGGCGTGGGCGTGGTCGGCCAATTTTAAGGAAAATCCGGGAGCGCTGCGCGGGCAGTATCTTTCGGGCTTTCTGCTCTTTCACTACTTTCTCCACCTCGATGGGGACGGGGATGGAAAGCGGATGTGGGCCTATATTCGGGCAATCGAAGCCGGAGAGCCTGAAGAGGCAGCAGCCCGTCTACATTTGATCGACGGGCGTGAAGCGCCCGAGTTCATCGAGTCGATCACGCGGGCTTTCAAGCGTGAACGGGTCAACGTCGCGATTGAAGCGTCACCGTAGAGCCGGCACGGGTTTTGCACGAGCAAGCCTCGCTACGTCTGCATCCATTTGCTCAACCATCTGCGATCAAATCGAGCGTGGAATGATCATCCAATTCAAGATCTTCGTAGCCCAATGCCTTCCCGCGTCCCTTTTCAAGCTATGCAGGACAAGGTCGGCTTGGGAGGGAAGGCAATAACCTTATATCGGCGGAAGTTCGGCCGGTATTTTTATCGACAACGAGCGTCGGGTCAGCTTTGTCTTCCTCGGTACCCTTCGAAAAAATCGACTGAATCTCACCCCCCCCCGCTTCAACCATGACCGCAAACAAGCTCACATTCTCACGCTCCGGTGCCGGACTCTACGTAGCAGAGGCAGCGAGAACGCATTTGCCCGCACCACGTATCTGGGCGTGGGAGCCCCCCCGGACGATCTTCTTCTAACCGATGAAAGAAAACGGCCCAATCCTACTCATCCTCGCCGCCGGCATGGGAAGCCGCTACGGCGGTCTCAAGCAGCTCGATACAGTTGGCCCGTCTGGAGAGACGATTCTGGACTACTCGATCTACGATGCCCTTGCCACCGGATTCACAAAGATCGTCTTTGTCATCCGCCGCGACATCGAAACGGCGTTCAAGGCCACTGTGGGCGCTCGCTACGAGTCGATGGTTGAGGTGGATTATGTCTATCAGGAGCTCGACGCCCTGCCGGACGGATTCTCCCCGCTCGAAGGACGCGCCAAGCCTTGGGGCACCGGTCACGCCATTCTCATGGCCTGTGGCGTGGTAGACCGGCCCTTTGGTGTGATCAATGCCGATGATTTTTACGGGCGCGATGCGTATCAGCAACTGGCCGCCTTCCTTTCTAAATCGCAAGCGGAAAATGTGCACGCCATGGTCGGCTATAAACTGAGCAACACCCTGAGCGAAAATGGCACGGTCTCGCGGGGCATCTGTCGCCGCGACGGGGAGGGAAACCTCGGGGGCGTGGAGGAAGTGACCGCCATAGCCAAAGGCGGAGACGGCATCCGGGGCGGAGACCGTCAGTTTAGCGGAGAGGAAATCGTCTCCATGAATCTCTGGGGATTCCAGCCCTCGATTTTCGCTGCGCTACGGGAGCAGTTTACCGCCTTCCTCCGGGCGCATGGGGCCGAGGAAAAATCTGAATTCTATATCCCCTTTGCCGTTGACGAGGAAATCCAAGCGAAGCGTGCGAGCGTAAAAGTCCTGCCCACCGAGAGCCAGTGGGCCGGCGTGACCTACCGGGAAGACAAGCCGCTGGTGGAAGCCTTTATCCGGACGCTCATCGGGGCGGGCCGCTATCCGCAGAACCTCTTCAACCCTCATGGCAGTCCTCTTTCTTGATTTCGGTAAATGCGTTGCGTCTACCCCGTCTTTTCTCTGAAAATTCAACTGAAGGCCTCAGGGCACATTACTGATAAGTTCTAATTATTTATTAGGAAGAGCGGCACTTAGTTAAGCGGCTGGTCCGGCGAGGCCTCGGCGTAGGGGGGGGAAGCGCTTCGTCTACGCCTCTAGCCAAACAACGGTTTCATGTGGCGTTCGAGGAGGTTATGGGTGACGCACTGGGCGATCATTGCCTGATTTTCCTTGAGCGCCTGCGTGTAGCGGCTCCCCTTATGCGCGGCGATCTTGAACCCGACGTGCAAAAGTTGCCGCAGGTGCGGATTGTATGCGGCGTTTGTTGGATCGTGCGTCAGTGCCGCAACAAAATCTTCGGAATCCCAGCCCCCGACGACATCTGCGGGGGGCAACTGCGCATCGTCGATATCAATTACGGTGCCGTAGGGCTGACAGAGAGCATCCTTCTTTGCCAGGGCGGCGGCATAGATCTCTTTAACCAAGGCGAGCGCGTCGCTTCCGGAGGCGGCGAGGCCGATGATCTCTTCGAGCCAGTTGGTGCCCGCCGTTTTGATGTGGAGGCCGGCCCCGGTGCGGGCCAGCACGGCTTTGATCGGGCCGTAAATGGAAAATTTATCCGAGCCGGAGTGGACGCTGAGTTTGAGTGTTTCGGGCAGGCCGTAGGCCTTGACCGCGTGCGAGATGACGGCGAGGTCATCGTTGAATTCCTGCTCAAACTGGAAGACGTCACCCTCGTAATCGACGCCCTTGTTGAAGCGTCCGGTAAACTTGGGTGCGATGGTCTGGATGGGAATGCCCTGATCCGCAATCGCCGCGAGAATGATCAGCATCTCAGCCGGGACTTGCGGCGCATCGGTTTCATCCATTGAGATCTCCGTCACAAAATTATCGATGCCACCTCGTTGCTCTACGATGTGCGCATAGATCGCTTTTGCCTTTTGCGTCGCCTTGAGAAATTGCCGGGCCGTCGCCTCGACGCGCTCCCGCGTGATTTCGAGCGGGGCCGACAGTCCGTCGATCACGATGGTGCCGATCAGTTCAGGGTGTTTGTCGACGAAAGCCTCGATGTCGGCCGGGTCAGCTGCTGTGCCGATGTCGTCCGCCACGTCGAGGGTGAAAAAATCGCAGGGAGCGACAAAGCGGTCGACCGTGCCGAGATTGATGTGATCGGCATCGAGGAAGTAGTCGCCGCTCCAGCCGAGATCTTTAACCGCCTGGTCGGCTGCATCGCGGGTCTGCTGCGGCTCGGAGCCGATGATCTCGTGCTCGCGGTTGGATTTGTTCCAGACCGGGGTGATTGGGATGCCGATTTGTTCGGCCTCTATGAAGGCTTGCAACTGAGCGCGGGCACTGTGGGCGAATCGGTCGCCGACACCAAAGGTGAATTTTGGACATTTTTTCATAAGGATTCTTTTAAGTCAGTCAGTTCCGTTTTTGCAAGTCCAGCCTGAATGGCACTTAGAGAATCGTCTATTTCGTAGAAACATCTTGCAGTCACGGGCCGGTGCATTAAACAAGACTTCACGGAATGGAGAGATGGCAGAGTGGCCGAATGCGGTAGTCTTGAAAACTATTGAGCCGAAAGGCTCCGGGGGTTCGAATCCCTCTCTCTCCGCCACCTGGGCGAAGCCCAGCAAACGATTCGGCGTAGCCGAACGAGGGATGAGAACCAGTCCGCAGGACGGGTTCGACGGAGGGAGCGCAGCGACCGGAGATGGAGCAGCCGAAGGCTGAGCCCGTAGGGCCGAGCGCAGCGAGTCAATCCCTCTCTCTCCGCCACCTGGGCGAAGCCCAGCAAACGATTCGGCGTAGCCGAACGAGGGATGAGAACCAGAGGGATGAATCTTCCACAAGGCACAAAGCAAGTCGAATGCCCTGAGCCTGTCGAAGGGCTTGTCTGGGTTTACATTTTACATTGAAATCACTCAGCAAATCCCGCGAGGTTTGAATGGCGCTAACTTGAGGCGGATTCGGGTATGATCTTACTCCTAATCTTTATCGTAATCCTAATCGTAATCGATTGCTGCCGAGAAGATTTTGATTACGAGCATGATTACGATTACGTGGCGCCGGATCCTTAAGTTAGCAACATTCCCGCGAGACCTGAATTGATAATCGGAATATGATGGTTTGAAACTAAATCTCTCTCTCGCGCTCTATCCTCATGTTCCGGCGGTTGCCCGAATAGCCGGACTCCACAGGACCTCTTCAAACTACCCTCGGGCAATCTTATGAACCCATCATAAGAACGCCCACTAAACTGGCAGGACCGCAAGGGGCTTCTTTGCTCGTTGCGCAGTGTTTGAGTCTGCGGTGACCAAGACCGACAAGCTGGAAGCTTGTCACTACGTTTTTTGTTCGGCTTCGGCGATTGCTTTTGCGTAGATCTCGCGGCTGATCCAGGCGTCGGTGGCGGCGTAGCGGATTTGCTTCGCATCCAAGGTTTCGCGTGCCCAGTTGGAGACTTGAGCGGCTTTGCTGATACGACCATTGAGGAGCAGAGCGGCGAGTGCGCGTAAGCCGCGGTTTTCGTAGCCCAGCTTGACGGTGATGTCGGCGATCTCGACGAAACCGGCGGGGCTGAAGTCTTCCATGGCTTTGAGCTCTTTGACGTCGTCTTTGATGGCGACGCCGGTCTTCAAAATATCCGGCGACTCCAAAATCGGGAGGAGTGGCTCCAGTGTCTCAATCTTACAGATACGAAACAAGTAGACGCAGTGCCCGGTGGCCAGCTGGATCAGCGCGGGCGGGTAGTATTGCCCTTTTTTGAAAGTGGGGCGGGTCTCCGTGTCGAAGCCAAGGTGGGTCTCCTTTCTCAGGTCGTTGGCAGCAGCCTGCATGGCTTCGAACGTTTCCAGTAATTCCACCTTACCTTCCCAGGCGATGAGGGGCTTATCGTTGATCTCGGCCTTTGTGATGGATTTTCTCTCTGGGGCTCTGGATTCTTTTTCTTTTGTTTCGGTCATGGATGCAGGGTCGGTCTACATCTCGGCGATGAGACCATCGTAAGCGAGGCTGATTTTTTTTGGAAAGTGGTCGGCAGGATCCTCCCGCGAGAGATCCTGATTATAGGTTTTACAGTGGCGGAGCGCTTCGTGGTGAAGTGCCTCGATGTCGGCATCGCTGTAAGCGGGCTCGTGGTGAAAAACGATGAGATGTTTCGCTCTGGAGCGGGCAGCGATTTCGACGGCGGTGATGGGATCGGAGTGGCCCCAGTGTTTTTTTTCGTTGGCTGCTTCTTCTATGGAGTATTGGCCGTCGAAAACAAGCACATCGGCGTCGAGGAAGAATTTAATGAATGGGTAGTCGGCCTCTTTTGCTTCCGGACCGTGCTCCGAGTCGGATGAATAGACAATCCGCTTACCGTTTTGTGCAAAGCTGTAGCCCCAGGAATCGCCCGGATGTTGCTGCTTGATCGCGGCAATATGCACGTCGCCGATATCAAAGCTGGTGCCATCCTCCTGAATATCAAACACGATATCGGCCTGCATGGCTTCGAAAGGCACGGGGAAGCAAGGGGGCTCCATCTGTTGGCGAATCGTTTGCTCAATCGACGGATGAAAGCCATGAAAGACGATTCGATTTCCCGGTTTGTAAGCGGGGGCAAAAAATGGGAAGCCCTGAATGTGGTCCCAGTGGAGGTGTGAAATGAAGATGTGGTAGGTCGCCGGGGTCGGGTCCTTGCCGAGGCTCAGGGAAAAATCCCGCAGGCCGGTGCCGGCATCGCAGAGTATGTATTCGCGGGTGCCCGCTTCGATTTGCAGGCAGGATGTGTTGGCCCGGTAGGTCCCGCGAGCTGAGTGCGGCAGTGTGTCGAGATAGCGGTCGACCGCCTCCGGGTTTTCAAATTTCTTATCGCGTGCATCCCACAGCGCACCTTTCACCTTCTCCCGTATGTCAGCGGAGGTACTGGGTGAGGGGAGCGAGCCGCAGGAGCCCCAAATGATCGCCTTCATACCCTGGGTAGCTTCGATGGAGGCGATTAGTTGCCAAAGAGGCCCTGAATGCGATCGCCAGCTTTTTTGGCGGCATCATCGGCGGCCTCATTGAGTTGTTGCCTGGTCCCCTCGGTAATGTTGTCCAGCTGCTCCGTTGCCGAGTCCAGGGCTGCTTTTCCGCCGTCTTTAAGTAAATTGCCTGCATTCGAAATGGACGGGCCGATCGATTGCAGGACTTTGCCTAAAACAAGTTCGATGGCCTCTGCCATGGTCATCCGGTCGCCTTCTTCGCCGATATTTTCCATTTCGATACGCGGGATGGAAACTGTCTGGCCGATCCCCATGGCTCCAGCATAGACGGTGGCATCTTCGATGATGAGTTTGCGGATAACGACCTGCTTCCCCGGGCCCTCGCCCGAGTCAACCTCTGTGTCGTCTTTCGGGCCGGTAAAGGCTTCGATATTCTCCATGAGTTTTTTCACATTGGAGCCGCGCAGCGATTGTTCGTAGCTGATCCGGGGCTGCTGAATGATCACGTGGTCGATGACGATTTTGTCGCTGAAGACGGTGCTGGTATCGACCTTCAGGTCGATTTCACCGAGTGCGACAATCTGCTCGCTGGCAAAGCCCTCGGGATTGCCGACGAGGAGGTCGGTCAATGTGCCGCTGCCGTTGAAAACCGACAAATTAACCGCACCCAGGGTGACGGGTGTTTGCGTGACCCGCGGGCCCCAGGTTTCCACGCCTGATTTGATGCCCTTGTTGAGCGCGCTGGAACCAAAAAAGTAAATCGCTGCGACAGCGATCACGGCGAGCAGGAGAAGTCCGAGGAATAACTTTTTAATCATAATATACTTTGGTTAAAAGTTTGAAGGAAGGTTGGAGGTTGCAGCATTCTGAGTAAATGGCGAGTTTGAAAAGTAGCTTGTCCGCATCCGGGCAGATTGCGAGCGATTTCGAGGCACCGGAGGGGCTGGTGCCTGTGGGGCTCTATGCGGACTTCTCGTCTGCGGGGGAGGCGGGGCTGGCTATTTTAGCCATGGGGAAGGCCTACTGGACGCTACAATATCATTCGGACTACATCATTTGTGTGCGCAGCGAGGACGCGGCGGCCGTCAGGGAAGAGCTGCGTGCGGTGGCGGAATTGGCCGCGAGGCCTCGACGTCTCGGGGCGACCCGCTTCCGCGAATTTTCCTTCGGCTATCGCAGCTTTTTCCTGTATGCAGCTCTTTTGGTTGGGTGCTTTGTCTGGCAGCAGTCGGGGCCGGCACTGGAAGCGGGGCGGGGGGATGCCATAGCGATGATGGAAGACGGGCAGTGGGCGCGTGCCGTGACGGCGCTGATGCTGCACGGGGATGTGGTGCACCTCGTCTCAAACCTCGTGGCGGGGATGGGCTTTGCCTTTTGCGTGGCGCGGTTTTTTGGGGCGGCTTCGGCGTGGTTGCTCATTCTGCTCTGCGGGGCCCTGGGCAATGCGTTGAACGCCTGGGTCTACTACCCGGAGGCGCATTATTCGATTGGTGCTTCGACGGCGGTCTTCGCCGCGCTCGGGCTGCTCACAGGGGCGGGGGTCTGGATAGCGCTGAGAGAAGCCCGTCAATCCTGGTCGATGCCGCCCTGGTTTATTCCAATCTTCGGTGGAGTGACGTTGCTCGGGCTGGTCGGGATCGGCGACGGTTCGCTCAACGGCATCGTCGATGTGGCGGCGCACATCAGTGGATTTTTCTGCGGGCTGCTCATCGGCCTACTCGGGGCAATTTTTCAGCCCGTCTTTGTGGCATGGGAGCGGCATCGCGCCT
>JAAAPI010000334.1 GCA_009908325.1 Verrucomicrobiota bacterium
CGCCGGACCAGATCGGCGATAAAAATGAAGGAGCCGCGCAAAAGGCCCACGACCACCAGTTTCCGGCTGTTCCGAAACTCCGCCTCGATCTCGTGGCTGAGCGTTTCTATCCGCTCGGCTATTTTGTCGCGGTGGATCATCTCGTCGATCACATATGGTTGCTTGGTCATTCCGTCCTCTTGAATTTCGCGGGCCAGTCTATGAAAAAGCGCGGACCTGTCACGTGAAAACCAAGGCGTCCTGCGAACATGCCATCCCATTCCGAAAGCCGCTCGCTGCCTTACTCGGCGCAACAGATGTATGACCTTGTGGCCGATGTGGGCAGTTACCCGCAGTTTCTGCCATGGACGGCGGCGGCGCGGGTGCGCCAGGTGACGGATCAACCGGACGGCTCGCAGGTCATGGAGGCCGATCTGGTGATCAGCTTCAAGGTGTTTCGCGAGCGTTTCGGCAGTCGGGTGGTGCTGTGGCCCGAGGATCGGAAAATCGAAACCGAATATCTGGACGGGCCGTTCAAGTACATGCTTTCGAACTGGCGGTTCGAGGAGGATGGCGAGGGCTGCATCGTGCATTTCGACGTGGATTTCGAATTCAAGAACATGATCCTGCAAAAGGCGGCGGGCCTGTTTTTTTATGAGGCGATGCAGCGGATCGTGCGCGCGTTCGAAGCCCGGGCACAAGACCTTTATGGGTGAAACCGGGGTCTGAGAGCATGGCAGGGGATCCGATCCCGTGGCCGGGATCATGCGGGCGCAGGCTTTTTGACGTACCGCGTGTAAACACCATTCAGAAATGTCACCGATTGCGCAAAGCAGAAGTGTCACCACGCGGCGCGACGGGAGCAAGGCTTTTCAGCCCGGAGACCTCACATATCGCAGCGCTGAAAAGCCTTGTGTGGTTCAGTGGAAGACCCGGCGTTTTTCTTTCTGTGTGAGGAAAGCAGCGAGGCCTTCTTCCTTCAGGGTCTTCTCGAACTGCTGCCAGGCGAGACCATCTGCGATGAATGGATCATCGAACACTGTCGAGGTTCCGAACTCGTTGACAATCTCCAGAATCCAGCCCGGGTCGATGTCTGTTTTGTAAATCTCGACCGTCAGAAAATGCCCGTCGATCTCTACATCGGCGCACAGGTCTGAGAAGATCACTTCAACGTCGTCATCGGCATTCATGCGCGGATCTTGAGGCTATTCCGCCGCGTTTGCAATCTTCGTCTTGGCCCGCGATCCAGAGGGACGTCCTTGCCGCCGCCCGTTCGGTTTGTATCCCATCTTCCCAGAATTTGTCCGGACAGGATATTTGGCTGGCGCGGCATCCTGTTGTTCTTTGATGTACTCCAGAACAGCGCCTAACCGCTTGTTGTCCGTGATAGCGGCGTGGGTCACACGCTGGTCCATGTCGAAGATTTTGTAGGGCAGGGAGCGACCTTTGAAACGCACCTCGAAGCGCCCATCCACAAAGGCATAAGTGTCCACATACTTGCCAATTAAACCACGCGTGACGTCGTTCTCTTCAAGCATGATGCGCTTGCGGTCATAGGAGAATGTCAGCTGCTTGCCGACGTATCTGTTCTCGCGCCAGCACAGCACATCTGCCAGCCGATCCGGCTCGACATTGAGCGCGCGATGCAGGTTGTCCGGTTTGGCAGGGGCTTTGGCGAACTTGGCGTTATGGCGCTCTTTAAACCCTTTCAAATAGGCGTTTCCGGCTTCCATGTCCGAGATGCTCGCGAGGCGCAGCTCCTTCACCAAACGGTCTTGTAACGTGCGATTGGCCCGCTCGACGCGGCCTTTGGCTTGGCTGGTATTGGCACAAAGAATCTCGACGTTCAGCTCGCTCAGGGCACGCCCGAATTGCGTGATCCGCGCGCCGCCCTTGGCATCTTCCTTGGCCACGCGGAATACCGTGTGTTTGTCGCTGTAGAACGCAACGGGCCGTCCGTGATTGTGTAGATAGCCTTCCAGAGCCTCGAAATAGCTGAACGTGCTTTCCGACTTCACAAACCGCAGTTCCATCAAGGTGCTGGTCGCATCGTCGATAAAGACGAGCAGGGTGCAGGGTGGGGCGCGATCCTCAAACCAACGATGATCAGAGCCGTCAATCTGGATGAGTTCACCAAAGCATTCCCGGCGCAATCGTGGTTGATGAAGGACCCGACGCTGCTTGCGCGAGAGCCACATACCATCCTCAACCATCCACTTGCGCACCGTCTCACGCGAGACTTTGATCCCATGATGTTCGGCCAGAAGCTCAGCCGCCAATGTCGGGCCAAAATCCCGATACTGCTCCTTGATCAGCGACAGCGCGTAATCCCGTTTGCCTTTGTGAATGCGATTGTTCGGGGGCTTGCCGCGCGCCTTATGCCGGATCGCAGACGCGCCGTCTTGACGGTATCGCTTGAGCAGCCGAAATATCTGCCGGCGCGTCAAAGCCAATATGTTCGCTGCGTTGTCCACACTCAGCCGGCCATCATCGACCTGCGCCAAAACCTCCACGCGGTTCAACTCGCGCTCGCTCATCATCACCCATCCCATGTCCGCTCTTCCTCATGTCAATGTGAGGAGAGAGTGACACTTCTGCTTTGCTCATGGGTGACATTATCGCTTTGCGGCTACAACCAAACGTGGCTGGAACTTACCAAACAAGCACAGGGTGTTAGCCTATCAACCTAAAGCAACTGGACGCGGGTACACCTCACGGTTTATCACGGGGTCAAAGGAATGGTGATACGCATGACCTCAATACTGATCCTTAATGGCCCCAACCTCAATCTTCTGGGCACTCGCCAGCCCGAGGTTTACGGTCATACCACATTGGATGACATCCGGGCGCTGTGCGTTCAGGCGGCAGAAGACCTCGGGTGTACGATTGCCTTCGAACAAACGAATTCGGAAGCGACGCTCATCGACATGATACATGACGCCCCCGGCACGCACGACGGGATCATTCTCAACGCCGGAGCCTACACGCATACATCCATCGCTTTGATGGATGCCCTCGCCGCGGTTGAGCTGCCTGCGATTGAGCTGCACCTTTCGAACATTCATGCCCGCGAAGACTTCCGACATAGGTCTTATATCTCGAAGGTGGCGCTTGGGGTAATCTGCGGCCTAGGGCCGCAAGGCTATCCACTGGCGCTTCGTGCGCTTCACGATCATCTGGTGTGATGCATGATTGATCCGGGCCGATTGAACGCTCTCCTCAACACGCCTGGTATCGAGTCGCTTTGGGATATGCATTGCCGTCAAATGGCCGAGTTTGGCTTTGATCGGTTGCTTTATGGCTTGACCCGGTACCGTACGGCCACAACACTCGGCGACCCGGAGGATTTCGTCCTGCTGTCCAATCACGCCCCGGAATACACCAAAGGCTTTATAGAGGGTCGACTCTATGCCGACGCCCCAATGGTCAAATGGGCGCTTGAAAACGACGGTGCCTGCTCTTGGTCGCACATCAGAACTCTTGAGCTGACGGACAAGGAAAAACAGGTTTTGGAATTCAACCGGGATCACGGGGTCACGGCGGGATATTCGGTGAGTTTCAAAACCGTGTCTCCGCGCGCCAAAGGGGCGATTGCGCTTACAGCCTGCAAAGACGTGTCACAGGAAGATGTCGATGCGCTTTGGCAAGACCAAGGTGATACAATTTGTGCACTCAATACGGTGGTGCATTTGCGCATCCTGTCCCTGCCCTACAATGCCCCCGGACGTGCCCTGACCCGGCGACAAAAAGAGGTGCTGGAATGGGTCGGAGATGGGAAAACGGTTCAGGACATCGCGCTTTTGATGGGGCTGACCCCGGCGACCGTTGAAAAACACCTGCGCCTCGCGCGAGAGGCGCTTTGCGTTGAGACAACCGCACAGGCGGTTCTGAAAGCCGCTTTCCAGAATCAAATGTTCGTCATCGAACCCTGATCAGGCCACGGTCAACAGGCTCTCCGGGTATGGTATTCCTGACTTACTTAACCTTGGGTAAACGCGCATGATGTAACCGTTCCGTGAGTGGTGGCTTTGGCCTGGAACTTAGGGGTTGCATTACCGGTCTATTTCTCGGCTCTGCGGCCTTTGTCCTTACCGGACGGCTGATCGTCGGTCTTATTTTTCGGACCGGCGGTTAGCGTAAAGCACGGCCCATTCATCCCCAATGACGGGCACGTCAAAAAAGGTGCCGCCAAAAAACTGGCGGCACCTTTACGTTTT
>JAAAPI010000023.1 GCA_009908325.1 Verrucomicrobiota bacterium
ACTGGCCATGGGGGCGTCCGGACGCCGGCCGCTGTTGGCATTATCCCCGATCGCCGTCGTGTAAACATCCCCGGCGTTACTGGAATCGTTGATGTAAAATGCCGAGGATACCGGATCGACCCGGAATGGATCGGTGCTCTCAAAAGTCTCTCCGCTTCCGTCTTCGGGTGCGATCCGGATTCGACCATTCAAGCCGTTGGTGACGGTATCCGCCGTCCAGAAAACGGTGCCCCGCCCGGTCGAATCGACGGGAACGTTGGTCAGAATATCGTTATACGCGGTGCCGCCGTCACTGGAAAATGAGACCGTGAAACCGGGATTTTCAGCCCCACCCATACCGGTTTGGATGATTTCGATGGCCGAGAGCTCCGCGACCCCGCTCTTGTTGATCAGGCTGAGATCGAGTCCGTCACCGTCCGCCGCAGTCACGTCGAAGGTTTCGGTGACCGCCGCATAACGATCCGCCTCAGCGCGGGGATCGTAGTCGGCCTCGAGAAGCGCGTCGTTTACCTCGATATCAAAGACGTTGCTTCCGCTGGAGAACGAAGTCGGCACAAAGTGGAGGCGGACCTGGTAGCTGCCGTCCTGCACCGGGAAGGCGTAGCGCAAGGCGTTCCCCACGCCGGAGGGGGCCTGCGTGTAGGTGCGGTAAACAGACTCGGGGGCCGGATCGACCACGTCGTCCAGATTAATATTTGTATTGGTGGAGATGCTACGCGTCGAAAAAGCCCCCACGTTGAAGGCATCGTAGCTCCATTGCCCCCGGGTCGGCCCGGCGGCGTTGATTTGTGCCAGCGTCTGGGTGTCCAGGTAGCCGAAGCTGAAGAACTCGATCGGGACCACTTCGCCCTGTTCAAATTTATCAAATGGGGCTGGATTCAGAATCCTCACCCCGGAAGCCGCGCCGGTAGTGGCTTCCCCAGTATTCCCATAGGCGCCGATATTCACGCGGAAACCATTCGGCCCGGGCTCAGCCAGGAAGTAAGCAGCCGGATCGCCTGCATCGATGGCCGGAGAATTCGACTGCAAGCGGAAATTGTCGTCCAATCCGCCGTCGGTTCCGGTATCGGTATCGAAACCGAGAATACCGTCCGGCCCGGCCGGGTCGACGAAGCGGGCATCGCCGGTCCGGCTGTGACGCTCGATACCCAATTCGTAGAATATGCCCGGACGCTCGTTGAAAAATGTGCTGCCCCAATTCAACCAGTCGGCATCCGTTCCCAGATCGAAGAGGTTGTAGTCGCTGTCGAAACGCCGCTGGCTGTTCTTCGTCACATTGATGGCCGTCCCCGCGTCCATATGAACAATGTTATTGCGGAGCTCGACATCCCACGACTGATCGGTCACCGAAACCCCGGTGCCGTCGGTTTGATAAATGGTATTGTTCCGGATTAAGGTGCCATCGCTATTGTCCAGGTGTATACCGATTTGGGAATTGGCATAGATCCGGTTATTCTCGATCACGTCATTACCTCTTCCCAGGGAAATGCCGGTTTGATTGCCGTAGATATCGTTATCCCGTATCCGGTGTGTCGCAAAATCAGAGGCAAAAATACCGTCTGTCTGGTTATTGTAGATTCGGTTGCCTTCAAACACGCCCGTAGCATCGAGTCGGACCCCTCTGCCATTGTCATACGCGAGATTGTTGCGCGCGGTCGCTCCGCTTTGCAGATCGAAACCGTTATAAGAACTGCGCTGGTTTTGCCCGTGTGCCACGTTGTTGATCACGAGGGCTTCTTCCCCTCTTATACGAAACCCATCGCCCTCGTTGTTGCGGGCAAGATTATCCCGTATCTCGGAGATCCCGCCTCCGTTAAGGCTAATCTCAAAACCGTCCGAACGGTTGTCCCGCGACTCGTTGCCTTCGAAGTGGATGTCGCGAACCCCACTCAAACGGAGCCCATCGGAGCGATGGTTGTAGAATACATTGTTCCTGAGCCCGGTACCGCTGTGATTCGACCCAAGCACACCAAGGTCCTGATCGAAGTTGCTTCCCTCGGGCAAGCCATAAAATTCATTTGCAACCAGCGTCCAATTATCGTTTCCGCGATCGATCTCAACGCCATACCGGTCGTTGCCGAAAATCTCGTTATTGCGTAGGACGACTCCATCGGAGTCGTTGTCCCGATCCGCCAGAATCCCGGTTTCCGCGCCGGTGATTGACAGGTTCTCCACGGTCACGTTATCCGCGTCGATTAGCTCCAACACGGCCGTTCCACTGGAGAGGTTCGCCCGATCCAACAAGGCCGTTTCCGTGGATGGCCCGAGCAGCGTCATGCCTGCGTTGGCTGCGGTAAGCGTTATGTTTTGGCGCAGCACGTAGGTGCCGGTATCGATGTGCACGGTGTCGCCGCCCCCAATGGAATAGGCCTTAAAGAGGGCGAAGAGGCTGGCCATGGGATCGTCGGGCGATTTCCCGCTGTTCAGGTTCTCACCGACTGCGGTGGTAAAGACATCACCGGTGGTGTCGTCATCGTTGAGGTAATAGTTTTTGCCCGCGTTGGTCACGAGGAAGGCGTCCCTCGACTGGCCCTGTGCATTGCCGCCGGTGTTGGCGACCGCCCGCAGGAAGCCATCGTTGCCACCGGTCTCGGTATCCGGGGTCCACGTGAACGTTCCGTTCCCGAAGCGATCCAGACTCAGACCGGCGGCGAGTGGGTCAAAGCTGCCGGCACCATCATCGGAAAATTCAAGATCGACGGTCGGAGCGGTCGTCCCGCCCGGGTTCGGTTGCAGCAATTCGATAGCCGATAGATTTGCATCGCCGGTAATCGGATCCAAGCGAATTTCCAGGGATTCGCCGCCACTGAGATTGACCTGGTAACTCTTGGCGATGGCTTTGTAGCGTTCCCCGGTCTCCACGCGCGGGTCGAATCCGCTTGTTACCGTGGTGCCGTTCAAAGCGATATCGAATACATCGCGACCCTCGGAGAATTCGAGCGTATTGAAATGCAACTTCACGGTGTAGTCGCCGTCCGGAAGGGGAATCGCATAGACCAAAGGATCATTCGAATCGTAACGATAGGTTTGGTAAACGGATTCGGGGGCCGGATTGGCCACGCCCGAAACATCCACCGCATTTGATCGGCTCGACGTCGAATCGCCGCTGGTATTGAAGTTCTCGGCCAGCCAGCGGTCGACGGTCCCGCCGCCTACGTTGATCAAGCCCAGGACCTGCTCATCCAGCAGGCCCCAGGTGCGGAACTCGACGCCGACATCTTCCCCCACTTGGAATTTTTCAAATCCATTCGGGGTGAGAATCTGCACCACCTCTACCGGGCTGTTGGTGGCCTCGATCGTATTGCCATACGCCCCTATATTGACGCGGCCGCCATTGGGCTGGAGCTCGGCCAGGAAATACGACAGCGGATCCCCCGCATCGACCGCGGGTGATGACGGTGCCAGGCGGAAGTTGTCATCGAGTCCGCCGTCGGTATCCGTGGCGGAATCGTAGCCGAGGATCCCGTCATCCCCGTCGATATCGATAAATTCGGGATCCGTCAGCAAGCTGTTGGCCTCCAGATCGAGGAAGAAGAAAATATCCAGGCGATCATCGAACACCTCGCTGCCCCACTGCAGCAGGTCGGCGTCCGCACCCAACCGGTAGATATTATAGTCGCTGTCGAACCCTTCCTGGCTGTTACTCGATACCGAGAGCGCCAAACCATCGTCGGATCGGACGATGTTATTACGCAGGGTGACAAAGCGTGAGTCATTAATGAGCGCAATGCCGGTGCCCGTGAGCTGGTAGATCATGTTGTTCCGGACGATCGCCTGATCACCGTTTTCCAGGCGAATACCGGTCTGCGCGTTGTCGTAGATTAGGTTATTTTCGATGAGATCATTATTCTGACGCGAATCGATGCCAATCTTGTTGGAGTAAATTTGATTGCCCCGGACGATCTCCCGCTGGTTGTCGCTGATGCGAATACCCGCCTGGCTGTTGTCATACACCCGGTTGTTCTCGGCAGTCGCCCCGTCGTCGAGGACGATCCCGTAGTAGTTTCCGTAAGTAAGATTATCGCGAGCCAAAGCGCCATCTTCGGCCCATATTCCGGCGTCACTGGAGCCTGTATGCCCATAAACGAGATTCTCGCTCAGGATCACGCTATCTCCGCTTCCCTGAATGCCATCATCCCCATTATTAAAGCTTTCGTTGCCTTGAACGATACCGGTATAACCATTGCGGACGCGGACAAATATTCCATCACTACCATTGTCGTAGGTCGTATTCCCCTCCACTTTTGCACCATAAAGACCGGTGCCGTAAAGCCCCCGCTGACGGTGTCCGTAGGCCGTGTTACCGCTAAACTCAAGTTCAGCCACGTTGGTAACGTAGGCCCCGTCATCCTGAGTATCGCTGCCGTCGCTATCCCCGAAAAAGGTATTATTCAAAATTTGCGGTCGGTCGTTACCACGCTCCAGGTAGATTCCGTAACGTTCGTTGCCGTAGATCGTATTATCCTGGATAACCAAATCATCGGAATCCAAGTCCCGATCCGCGAAGATCCCGTAGTAGCCACCAGTAATGGTCAACTGCTCAAAGATGACTCCGTCCGCGTCGTTGAGCTCAAAGACGTAGGCGTCGCTCGAGGTGTTCGCGCGATCGAGCAGTGTGACTTCATCCGGTCGGGCCGGATCGATGAACCCGCGGATGGTTACACCCGCATCGGCGGCGGTGATCTCGATATTGGTGGTGAGCACATACTCGCCGGCATCGACCAGGATAACATCGCCCTCGCCCAGCGCGTAAGACTCCAGAACGCTTTGAATCGTGGCCTTGGGCGTCGCGGGGCTGAGACCGTCGTTGGCGTCATTCCCTACGCCGGTCGCAAAGCCGTCCGCAATCACGGTATCATCGTTTACGTAGAAGAATGAGATGGGCGGAGAAATGGCGAAGGGATCGAAACTCTCACCGGCGATGCTCGGATCATCCTGCCGGACCACCTCGATCCGGAAACCGTCGCCCTCCGGGAGCGTGTTGGGCAGGGTCCAGACGAACTCACCGTCATTCGCTGTATCGTCGGCTATGGTCAGGACCGGGCCAGCCTCACCGTCGCGCTGCAGCAGGATATCCACGTCGCCGTTAAAGTCATGGCTCCTCCAGCGGATGGTGAAATCCTGCTCCTGGATCCAGGTTTCCCCACCATCGGGATTGGTCACCAGAACGTATTCCGGCGGGCTCTTGGAGGCTTGGTCCGTGTTTCCGTAAACGCCCAGATTCACAAAATTGCCATTGTCTGCCGGTTCGTTGGCAAAGTCCGACGTGTCATCGCCCAAATCAATCGCCGGGGACTGGTTGCCGTCAACCGTCAGAGTGGCACTCGCGAACACAGGGAGTCCCGATGAGGCATTCAGGGTCACCGCGAGCGATCCGCCGTGGAAGCTGCCGAATTGACTCTGCACATGGAAGTCATCGTCAGCACCATTCTCAGCGGCACTGAAATAACCGAGCCTCCCGTCCGCGCCGGTCGGATCAACGAAGAAGGGATCACGATCCAGGCTCTGTCGGTCCTGCCGCGCTGCATTTTGCCAGTCGATCAGGCTTTCCCGGCCGAAGCCCTGCCAGAAACCAACCTCGGCATCACCCTCCGCCCGGAGCAAGTTGAAGTTGCTGTTCAGATCGCTCTGACTGCTCAGGTCGAGCCGCAGGGCAAATCCGTCCTGCACGACAATGATGTTATTGCGGATATCCGTATTGGGCGAACCGATCAGTCGCATCCCGTCGCCCACCGGTTGATAGAGGGTGTTATTGACCAGACTGTTACTCGATGTTCCGTCCAGGCGAACCGCTTCCCGGTCATTAGCGTAGAACAAGTTGTTCGACACCTGATTGGAATTCCTGAAGATCAGCAATCCGGTCTGGTTGCTATAGCTGATATTGTGGCGAACGGTCGCGCTGTTACTGACTCCGATGCCGTATTCGCGGTTGTTATAACTGCGGTTACCTTCGACTAAGTTGGGATCGTCGATGTAAATGCCACGCCCATTGCCGAAGACGACATTGTTCAATACGTCCACGTTATTAGAGTGAATCCCAAAACTGGTGGGGCTCGTCTGGTTGGACACCGTATTACCAGCCACGAGGACTTTTCCACTGGCACGAATCCCGTAGGAAGTGTTCCCGGTCAGGATATTCCCCAAGCCCAGGGAGGTGTCGGCATTCCCGATGGTAGTCACGGTTCCAACATTATTGAAGATACTGATTCCCCGCTCGTTGCCCTCGATGTAGTTACCCGTTATGACTGCATCACCGGTTTGCCAGAGATCGAGCCCGTAATCACCGTTGTTTATGATCGTGGAATCGGTGAGCTCCAGCACCGTACCGTCGATGGTAATCCCGTGACCTCCGTTACCGGAGACGGTGACTCCCTGCAGGGTGCTGTTGTCGGAACCGCCGATGATGGAGATACCGAATTCCGGGTGGTCGGAAACATCCAGATTCTCGCCCTTAAAGAAGATGCTTTGGTTGTGGATTTTCAGACCCGCTTCTCCGCCCTCAAGGGTGAGGTTGCGCAGCGTGAGGAAATCCGCATCCAGTATTTCCAGGCTGTGGGTGCCCGGGCGCTCGTTGGCCCGGTCGAAAACAACCCCGCCGGTCGAACCCTCAATGACAAAGGCCTCGTCATTTCCCGTGGTACCATCGGCACTAATGACCAAGTCGACCACATGCATGTAGTATCCTGCGTCCGCATGGACGGTTTGATTGGCACCCAACTGGTAGTTTTGCAGCAGGGCCGGGAGGATGGCTTTGGGGTCGCCGGGGGACTTGCCGGTGTTGCGGTTGTCGCCGGGGCTCGTCGTGAAGGTGTCGCCTGCGGCGGAGTCATCGTTCAGGTAGAAGTCGTTGTTTTGCTCCGGCACGGAGAAGGGCTCGCGATTGTCATCGCGGATCGTGCTGTCGTCCGCCGATATCAAACGCAGGAAATAGCGGCGATTGATATCGGTGTCCAGGCCGTCCTGCTGCGGGCTCCAGATATACGAGCCGATGCGCGGCTCTTGACTGCTGATTTCCGCTGGCAAGTTGTCCACCGCCACCGTGGTGATATCGGCCACCTTGCCGACCCCGGCTTCGTGGACTTCCAGCTTCACATTACCGGAAACATTAAACGCCTCCCAGACGATCCGGCGGGCCACATCCACGTTATAGTCCACGTAAAATTCGGGCGAAAGAATGCGCAGGTAGGACGCGGGAGACTCTGCCGCCTGGGCTGTCCCGCCAAAGGCCCCCTGATTGATGCGCAGGCCGTTGGGCCCGCCGTTCGGGCCGGGCTCGTCATCGAATGCGTAGGACGGATCACCGGAGTTGATGGTGGTCGCTCCAGTTTGGATGCGGTAGTTGTCACCGGCCAGATCGACGAACAAGGGCTGGTCGAGGTTGGGGTCGGGAACGGTCGTGCCAATCGAGTTCAAATCCTGCCGCGCTTCGATCTGCCAATCCAGAACATCTTCGAAGGGCTTTTGATACCAGACAATCCGTCCGTTCCCAGAGGTGAAAAGATTATTATAGTCGCTGTCGAAGCCCGGCTGGCTGTCGTCGGCGACGTAGATGCCGTAGCCTTCGGTATTCCAGATAATGTTATTGCGCAGGGTGGTGTCGGAAGAGCCGCTGACGATCCGAATACTGTCGTCCTGTGTGGAGTAGACGGTATTGTTATCGATCAGCACGCCGGAATCACCGGCGACTTCGATGCCGAACCCGGTGTTGCGGAAGATGCGGTTGTGATGGATGTGCGTGTTATTGGCGGCCGCGATACCCAGAAGGTTGTCGTAGATGCGGTTGAACTGCACGTCCACGCCGTTCTTGGCAATGACCCCGGTCACATTGTCGAAAATGTTGTTCACCACGACATCTTCCGGGCCGTCCGCGCCCAGCAGACCACTGCCGGTCAGACCGATTGTGTTATTATGGATCTGGTTGCCGGTTAAGCCAATGTCCGCTCCATCGTAGTCGATCCCGATCCCCGAATCGCTGACATCGTTATCGGTTATCAGAGCTTGCACGGGTGCCCGAATACCGGTGTCGCTAAACCCGCTCACTAGGTTACCGGTTAATTCCGTCCCCAGCACCGATGCATCCAACAGGTTGATCCCAAACGTGCCGCGGCTGAGGTCATTTGTTTCGGCCAGTAAATCCTGTGTGCCACTCCCAACTCCCAACCCGGTGACAGCACCATCCACCGTGTTATCGAGGACAATGACCCCTGCGGAGGCCAACACTTGAATCCCGGGACTCCCCAACCCTTCCGGATACTCGATGGTGTTCTCGACGACTTCCGTATTCAAATTATCTGTTAGGACGATGCCGCCATCTGTGAGGGCATTCGACTGCACCAGAGCATCTTCCTGATCGTTCAAATCGACGGACCCCGCCACCACCGTCATGTTCTGGAATTGATTGTTACCAGCTTGGGCCAGCGTAGCGACTCCGGCATCAATGGCTTTACGGGCACCTTCGCCATCACTGAAATCCATTTCTGTGCCGTCGACCAGCGTGTTCACAGCGTCCGTCAGACGGATACCCGCCTCGCTGAGAGTCCAAACTCCGCCGGAGACTTCAAATCCATCCGTCCCATTCAGGAAAAGCGCTTCATCCAGATCGGTCAGCGTGGCGCTGTCCAGGCTTCCGTTGACTCCCGATGCAAATTGAATCCCGGCTTCAAAATCCCGAATACGGGGCGAGAGAATTTCAATGTCATCCGAATCGGTCACTTTGATGGCCAGTAGGCCGCGCGGGGCCAGCGGCTCCCCGCTTTCATCGGTTTCCGTGCCGTCTCCGTCAAAATTGGCACCTTGTATCCGTATGTTTTGACTGTTCACCACTTCGATCCCGCGCTCCGCAGCTTCGAGGCGCAGACCGTTTAATTGAGCGGGTGTTGTCGTTCCCAGGGAATCGACGACCGAGACGGCCAAGGCCACATCATTCCCGATGACCTGATTGATTTGGAAGTCGGAAATGGTGTCCAGTGTGAGGATGTTATCGAGCTGCGTCCCGCTAAGGAGCCCAAAGTTGATATTCGAGCTATCGACGGCACGGGCTCCCTGCTCCGATCCGGTTCCTTCGATGTGGATTGAGTTGGCGACCAGGTTATCGGCATCCGTGATGTCCATCCCCAGCCGCGTTGCTTCAACCTGAATGTCGCGCAGCGTCAGGTCGCTCGTGCCATCGACTTGCAGACCGATGTCTATATCCTTGAATCCAGCATCAAAGATTTCGATAGAACCCCCACCCTGTATCGATAATCCAGTGCCCGATCCGTCCGACTGGAACCCGAAGCCGGACAAACGCAGATCCGAAATGCCGTCTGTCGTCAACTGGGTGCCGGCACCGTTGAAATTGCTGCCCGTGAGGTCGGCCGGGGAACGCCCGAATTCGACGGGGATATCGCCATCCTCCAATAACTGTGTATAGAGCACGCGTGGGGTTCCCGCCAGGGTCAGGCCGCTATCGGCAGCAGCGATCGTGGCATTGCCGCCGTAAAGCCCGCTGTCCATGAGGACGAGATCGCCGGGTTCGAGATCGTAAGCCGCAAGGAGGGCATCGAGGGTCGCCATCGGTGCATCGGGCGTCATACCGTCGTTGGCATTATCGCCGGGTGCCAGCGTGTAGTAGCTGTTCACCGTAGGATCGGTCACGGCGGAATCGTTTATATAGAAAACGCGAGTGCTGCTGTTGGCTGCCGGATCAATGTTTAACTCGTATTCAGAGAGCTCGTCATCCTGACTCGACACTTTGATAAAATATTCACCCTCCGGCAGGCCCGCAAAATTTAAAACCTTCCGCTCAGAGCCGGAATTGGAAGCGTCGATGATATTTCCGTCACTATTCTGAACCTCGATCTGCAGGTGGCTCTCCCCGTCTAATTCCACCCGCAGGTCTTCGCTTTGCTGTGTATTGAAGCGATACCAGTCGATATCCCCGTTGCTGCTGATGCTGGTGCCGCGCAGGTGGATACCCGGGCCGGTTCCGATATCCGCCGCCAAGCCGACCGTGTCATTGTTGAAGCGCCCGTCTTCCACCCGCTCAAACCGGTCGGGCAATTGGTGCAGGAAGCAGTCGGCCGGGTCCACCGTGAAGGATACGATATCGAACTCCGGTCCAATGCTGAACACGGTAATAAACAGCGTTTCGAGAGAAATCTTGAACTCACCGGAAATCCCGCCCTCGATATGGAAGAGGCACTTGAACACTTCGGGGCCCTCACGCTCGACCAAGTCGGCTATCGTGCTGAAATACAATTTTCCATCGTCCGGATCAATTAAACTGAAATCCGCTTCGGCGATCAGACGCACGTCCGCGTTCACCGTAAGCACACCCGGAACGCCGACGCCGACGCCTCCGGAAAGGAAGCCCTCCAGTTCCAACAGGGGCGGCGCTGCGTCGCCGCTCACAACATAAAACCCGCCAAAGATATCGGACGGTTTACCATCCGGTTGCAGGAATTTTTCGATCCCCGAGCTATCATAACCAAAAGCAAGATTGATCTCCGCGCTGAAGCCCAAGCTGAAATTCAAATTCACCGGGGGCGGCGCGAAAATGGGAACCGACTTGCTGAGGCTGAAATCAAATCCAAACTGGGGCAGAGTGAACTGGAAGAAGTCCACCGGATTCCCCATCAGAAGATTGACCAGGTTCTCCGGCTGGAAGAGCAGGAATTCAAATTTACCGGAGCCGTCCGGCGCGGTCTCCTGCGTCGCAGAGAAGATATCGGCCCCCGCTCCGCCGACGATGTTGTTGAACTTCTCCTCCAGGGTCTGTCCGTCGTCCGTAAAAATGCCATCCACCGCCGGATCGATGGAGCCGAGGTTGCCATCCCGGAGATCCAGATTGCCAAAGGCAAAGTTCCCCAAGGGGATCTGTAGATTGTCGCCTTTGCCCGGAAGACTGCCATTGGCCACGGAATCCACGATATTCAGGACCAGGTCGAGGGTCTGAATGAAGTTGCTCGTGCCCGAAGAAACCCGGCCGGTCAGAACCGCGATATCGAGGAAGGTCACGATATCGTCGTTATCGTTGGGGTCTTCAAAGATATCCTTGAGCGGACCGACCTCAAGAGGCGCCACCCGGGTTGTCAGGAAATCCACGATCGGGCGCAACGGAGCCACGTAGTTTTCCACCGTATCCGCGATGGGACGGAGGAAGTCATCGAAGAACGATCCTACGTCGAGGCGGATATTATTAAACTCGACCGAGGGCGTGCCACCGATCAGATTCGTGTCCGAGAAGCCGTCGAACTGGTAGCTCAGGTCCCAATCCAGCAGAAAATCGACGAGGAACGACGGGAGTGCATCGATGGGGTCCCCCGAGAGTGAGGCAAAGCCGACCTCGAGTTCCAGGTTGAGCCGGGCGGCGCCGCTCAATTCGGCAGTGAACGCATTATCGAAATCCTGGGTCATCTCCCCCAGAGTCAACCGCGTATCGGTGCCGGTGGGGTCCTTCAAATCAACCGTGAAGCCAAGGTCCAGCTGGCTGCGTTCGGCGGGGTCGCCAGGGAATTTATCACGCGCCCGTGCTTGAATGACGCCCAGCGTGCCGACCAGATCGGTGCTCGGCAAGGTAACCAGCAAATCCACGCTCAACTCATCCAGCGCTGAAGTCTCCACAAAGAATCCATCCGAGGTGGAAACCCCGAAGACCAAATCGAACTCCCATCCAAACTCGATATTCAGCGAGGAGCTGCCGCCCTCGTCTTCGAGTTCCAGAGCCAATCCCGGAAGCCCCAGATCAAAGGCCAGATCCGGAGTCAATGTCTCCAGATTGCCCAGACGCACATCGATAATCACTTCCTCCGGAAGGTCCGCCGCATCGAGGACCAGCGTCACGTCGACGTCACTGGCCTCCGGCGTGCCCGTGCCGGACTGGGGGAGCAGGATATTCGCGCCGTCCGGCCCCAGAGCGTCAAACAGGGCTGTCTCCAGTGCCGCCTCGGCAAACTCGGCGGCATTGGTGAAGGCGGCATCCAGGCTATTTCGGATATCCAGCAGGAAAGTGGACACATCGGCCAGGGCATCCCCGATGAAGGGCAGTTCGATCCCGAAGATATCGCCGTCGGCCAGTTCTTCGAGGGCAATGAAGAAGAGGTCCACTCCGGATCCGAAGGTCTCTCCAAAGTCCAGCCCCGCGATAATATCTTCCAGGCTGTCCCCGCTGGGGCTGCTGAAGGAGAGGGTGGCCGAATCGAGATCCGAAAGCAGCGCATTCAGTGACACGCTCCCAATCTCGTCGCTCACGGCCTCGCTGGGGAACCGTAGCGGAATGTCGGCATCAATACTGCCAATCACTTCGAAGGTAAAGTCGTCGATCCCGAGGTCACTCAGCGCGATCCGCCCGGGCAAGCCGTCGGTGGGGTCGGGATCCGCCACATCCAGACTGAAGTTGATCCCTGCCGGATTTTCGGCGTCACCGATGGAAAGGCTACCATCCCGGACAAATACCCCGATGGGACCGATCGCCCCGTCGAACTCAATGTTATCCGCCTCCAGGAAAACACCTCCTTCGATACCCGACCCGTCGTAGAGGTGGAACTGCGGGTCAAGGGGATCCGAAACATCGATCCCCAGTTTTAAATTTATGAGCGAGGTGACCCCAAGCTGCAAATCCGTCTGCCCGCGCAGGTCGAGGAGCCGGTCCAGGCCGGGAATCGCGTCGCCCGCATCGAGCGCGAAACTCAGATCTTCCGTGATCCCGGCGACCAGCGAAAGATCCAACAAAATGACATCGTCGACCGTGCTCACCAACTGATCGGGAATTGCCGGCAGACTCAGTCCATTGGCTTCGAACTCAGGTCGGAAGGTATCATACTGGGTGATTAGGAACTCGCGGATGAACAGATCCAATTGCTGCAAGGATCGGGTCTCGGAATCCGCGATGCGCTCAATCAGGTCGAGGACCGGCTCGGCCATGTCGAAGAGTTCGTTCACACTCACGTCCAAAAATGGAATCGTCGTGCTCAGAAACGATTCCGAGGCCGAGTCCTGCAACTCATTTCCCACATCGATAATCGCCGCGAGGACATCGGCAAAGCTCAATGACTCGAAGTCAAAAACCTCGCCAAAATCCCCGTCAAAGGTGACCGTGAACGGATCGCCCCCGCCATCGCCGAAGAACGCGCTACCGTCGACTTCGATTCGGATCGAAGCCGTCGCCGCCGGGCCGTCCAG
The DNA here is from genome assembly GCA_009908325.1 of Verrucomicrobiota bacterium. Taxonomy (GTDB): domain Bacteria; phylum Verrucomicrobiota; class Verrucomicrobiia; order Opitutales; family Coraliomargaritaceae; genus Thalassobacterium. Next base: position 13,162 of record JAAAPI010000023.1, read on the forward strand.
TAAGTCGCCCCCGACCTCAATATCGGAAAGATCCAGAAATCCACTGGAGCTGTATTGAATATCCGGGTTCAGCGCGGAGGCTGCATCGCCATCGATCAGGGCGGAAATCACGTCTGCGATGACCAGCGACTCGCCATTTACCAGATCCGCCTGGACGCTAGCATCAAAATCAATTTCGCCGTTCCCCACCGTCACGCCGACAAATCCCAGAGTCGCCCCGGCGGAGATGCCCGACGGTCCGCCTTCAGCTGTGGTGTTCAGTTCGAGCGAGGCGTTGAGATTCGCCTCACTCAGGGTCACGCGCTCGCTCAGCGGCGAATCATCAAAAAGCACCCCGGCCAAGCCGAGATCATCGTCCGCCGCATTGTCGTCACCTGCATCCACAGCTGGCCCCCGCACCAGAATGGACGGCGAGGGACCAAAGGTGAAACTGGTCAGGACCAATTTGTTTTCAGGATTTAGCGAGGCCTGCACACGCCCCGCCAAAGCACTGGCTGCGATCGCCAGGTTGATATCCGCCACCAGCGCCTCCACAGGGTCGGCATCTGAGGCATTCGAAGCATCCGGCGCCACCAGCAATTCGATCACTTCGCCACCATTCAGGCTGATTTCAAAGACGGCATCATTCGCCAGCACCCCATCCGAGGGCAGGGCCTGGTCACCGGTCACGCTGGCTTGAGGTTGGGATAGGTCGATCCGCACCTCCAGGGCCAGCGACGCATCCACGCTGAGCGAAATATTGCTGGAGGACGTGTAAACTTCGAGCGGTCCGAAATCCTCGTCCAGGTTGAGGTCGACATCCAGCGGATCGAAGGCCTTCGACAGATCAAACGGCAAAACAAGTTCCTGAGTGCCGGCGAGGTAGTCCCAGCCCAAGTCCCCTTCATTCAAGCCCAGCAGTCCTTCCAAAAAGGGCACGAATTCCTGAATCGATTGGAAGCCCAGCACGCCCTCGTCATCGCGCAGGTGCGTCAGAACCTGATCATTCAAAATCCCACCCATCTGTACCACTTGGCCGATCTGCAAGTCGGTGAACGGTATTTGCGTATCGAGGAAGGCGGATTCTTCAAAGCGAGTCAGCAAATCGACCAGATCTGTCAACAGATTGACCATCGACGATGCGTCCAGGCTGGTGAAGTCGACGAAGCCGTCAAAGTCAACAAAGCTGACCGAGGGCGGCGAGGCCAGCAGATCGTCGCTACTCAATTCAACCCTCGGTGTGCCAACCGGAGTCAAGCCGTCGAGCGAAGCCGACACGGGCAGCGTGGCCGTGAAGCTCGCCGTATCGACCGATACATCGACCAGGTTCTCCAGCGCCGTGCTCTCGAATTCGCTGCGGGTGATCCGGTTGCCTGCATCCCCGTCCGGATTCGCCAAGGAAATGTCCACGGTTTGCTCGAAGTTGACCGACCCACCGTCAACCGATGCTTCGAGAAATCCTACATTGATCCCGAAATTCAGATCGCTCGCCGAACCGGTGATTCCGGCCCGCGCTTCATTCGCCCGAATAAAGAACGCCTCCGCTGCCGAGCCAAGGCTGGCCAGATCCAGACCAAACTCCATGTCCAACAGCAGACTGCCCGTCGCATCGACGGTCAGATCTTCGACCGAAAATAGCCCGGCTTCATTTGCCAGTTGCCCCAGATCGAGGGGTAGGTCGGCCAGCGATTGGCTGGCCTCGAGTTTGAGTCCGAAGATGAGTTCATTATTCGAGTCGTCTCGGCCCCCGAAGACAGAGGTCGGATCAATCGTTATCGCCAGGTCGCCGATCGTCTGGCTGACACTCTCCAGCGCCGTGATGATTTCTGAGTTCGTGGGGAGTGCCCCATCCGTCGGATTCAGTAATGAATCCAACTCGCCCACCACGCCATTCAAAAAGGAAAAAGCCAGTTGGGAGGCTTCGGCCAAATTCAGTCCGTCATCCTCGGAAAAATCGGTGACGGTTTCGCCAACTGCCTGAAGCAACTCGCCCAGGGCGGTGTCCGCCTCGATGGAATCCAGTAGCGTCTTGAAAGCTTGCAATCCATCGTAAAGATAATCGCGCTGCGTTTCGGTCAAAGTCAGGTCCGTCAGGTCGTCCTGATTCGCGACACTAAACAGCGCGCTGTGGTCTGCCCGTGCATCCACAGTGTTTTGATAGCCGACCAGGCGTCCGGTTTCACGGGCCGTTACGGCAATTAATTGATTGATAAAGGCATTCGGACTGGAAGTCGCCTCAGCAATCGTCTCACTGAAGACAAACGCCCGGTCGGAACGGTCCGAATTGCCGGTGTCCACCGCTTCGGCCAGGCCGTAAAATTGCCCGTATTCGCGGAATGCGGCATCATCGCCACCGACAAAAATCGTGGAATATTCCCCCGTCGGCGGGTCCGTCCCCGAGACAAAGGTTAAACCGGATTTTCCAAAAATGGATTGCACACCCTCGACTACCGAGGCGATGGCTGCCGTCTCCGTGAGCCCTTCCCCGGCATACCGTCCCGGCACGAAAAAGGCCGACTGCTCGGCTCCGTTCACTACAAGTGGACCCGCGTAGTCAAAACTTCCGGCTCCCCCGAAATCGAGGTAAACCACCTGCCCGGCAAAGTCATCGGCGGCGGTATCCACCAGTTGCAACCCGGGCAGATAGGGTGCCTCAAAATCAGCACCCGCAGCACCTACGTCTCCCGAGATTTCCGGTGCAGCCACTCCATTTTCAAAATCAGAGGCGGCACTCAAAACATCGTCCGCCGTGGATTCAGGTGAGGTTTCCGCAGGTGGCAGTGCCTGCGAATCCACCGCCTCCCCGTCCGAATTTTCCATGCTGTCAAGTGGCACCGCATCGGCGAAAAGTGCATCCTCTCCGCCACCCGATTCACTGACGGTTTCATTTTCCCCCAAATCAAGCACCACCGTTGTCTGCTCCAGCGCGTTATCCTCGCCTTCAAAAACCGCTCCATCCATGGGAACCGCCGACAGCAAAATACGCTGCTCCAGGGCCTCCACGGAGAACTGGTTTTTTTTCTGATACAATCGCATACGGAGAGAAAAACAGGCGTTTTCGACGGCTAAAACGCCGAATCGACAACATCTTCTAATCGAGGCGATTAAGTCAAGGGTAAATCCGACACAAAAATTATTACGCCAAACTCAGCGACACCACGTTTTCAATATGCCGCGTGTGGGGGAACAAATCGAAGGGCTGGACGCGCGTGATGGTGTAGCCCCCCTCGATAAACTCTTTGAGGTCACGGGCCTGTGTGGCTGGGTCGCAGGACACATAGACAAGGCGCTGCGGACGGTAGTCCAACAGTTGCCTGCGGAAGCTGACATCACAGCCTTTTCGCGGGGGGTCGATGACCAATGCGGTTTCCCCGGCGGGGAATTTCAACCCGTTGAAAATGGCTTCTGCCTTGCCGATGACGAAGCGCACATTATCGATGCCACTGATTTTGCAGTTGGCCTGCGCCCAGCGCACCGCCGGCTCACTGATCTCCACACCCGCCACAGCCTCGAAGCACCCGGCCGCGGAAAGCGCAAAAAGCCCCACGCCACAATACGCGTCCACCAGATAGCGAGCGCCCCCGGCGGAGGCTTCCTGCCTGACGTGAGCCACCATCTCAGGCAGTATGTAGGGGTTGTTCTGAAAAAACTCGCCCGCTTTGAATTGAAAGGTCAGGCCCCCCACCCGCTCGGAGACGATCGCCTGCGGATCGGTGACCACCCCTTCCAGGACATTCCGCATAAGGAGCGTGCCGCCCCGCTGGCGGCGTTTCTTCCCACCGGAGCGTCGCGCCTCAGCCCTTGCTTCCGGCAGCGCTTCGTTGATTGCGCTCGTTGCGATGGGGCACTGCTCGACATCGATTATCTGATTGCGGCGACCATATTGCAAAAAGCCGATCGGCTGCGATCCGTCGCGGGCCGGTCGATTATAATGCGGGGTGATTTTCGAACGGTAGTGGTAGATCTCCGGGGAGCCGTGTGCCAAATCGACCGGATGCTCAATCCCGCCGAGCTTTTTCAGTAGTTCCGCAACTTGCCGGGTCTTCTCACGGAGCTGCCGCGCATAGCTGATGTGCTGATACTGGCAACCGCCACAACGGGTAAAGAGCGGGCACTCCGGTTCGACCCGCTCCGGTGACGCCTCCAGCACTTCGACCAGATCTGCATCGGAGTAGTTTTGGAAATTGCGAAAGATTCGTGCACGCACCCGTTCGCCCGGGATGACGAAGGGCACCATGACGACCCAGCCGTCGGCCCGGCCAATCCCCATGCCGAGGTTACTCAGGCTCTCAATGCTCAGCTCGATCTCCTCATGATACTCAAATGGCTCCGCCACGAAGTTTTTTGGCACTTGCATCCCCTTGCCTTCCGCTATGCTTCGCGTCTCTGCAATCCAAAAATTCACATCGCCCGATTCCCCTATGGAAACGCCCTACATTCAAAGCCGTCAACACGAACAGGTTAAAAATCTCGTCAAACTGCGCGAACGCAAACATCGCGACCGGCAGTCCCGCTTCCTCATTGAAGGGCTGCGCGAGATTGGGCACGCGCTGTCCGCCGGCTTTGCCGTCGACCATCTCTACTTCTGCCCGCAATGCTTTCCGGAGAGCGGTGAGCATGCCGATTTCGTCGATAACAAATTGAAAACCGGGGCCTGGCCCATCACCCGACTGAGCCCGGAGGCCTTTGACAAAGCCTCCCACCGGGAAGGACCGGACGGACTGATCGCTGTCGCGACGCAGCAAAACAATACCCTATCCGACCTGAAACCCGGTCAGCCTGCTCTCCTCCTCGTGCTCGAAGGCATCGAAAAGCCCGGTAATCTGGGTGCCATTTTACGCAGTGCCGATGGAGCCAGCGTCGATGCGGTGATCCTCGTCGATTGCGTACTCGATCTCTACAATCCCAATGCCGTTCGCTCCTCGCAGGGCCTGATCTTCGCGCTGCCAATTGTATCAACCGACCGCGAATCACTCAGCCAGTGGCTCGATGCGCATAAAATAAGCTGCCTCGCCACCACCCCGGAGGCGGAGAACCTGCATTGGGATGTCGATTACCGCGGTAGCTGCGCTCTCTTTCTGGGCAGCGAAAGCGACGGATTGAGCCCGTTCTGGCTCGATCACTCAGAGCAGAAGATCCGCATCCCCATGGCTGGTCAGGCCGACTCGCTCAATGTGGCCGCCGCTGCCGCTGTCTGCCTCTACGAGGCGAAGCGTCAGCGCAGTGTGAGCCCCTGATCAGTCCGGCGGCAGAACGGGCCGGATATTTCCCGCAAAGATGCGACGGTAAATCTCGTTTTTCGGCTGCTTGATCTCCGCCAAATTAAAATTCTTCTTCTTCACATAATAAGGGCCGTAGCGATACGATGCTGCCAGCATTGGATAGCTGAAGTGATCGTGCTGTTTGAGGAAATCACGGCAAAAAGCAAGGTATTCGATCCCCACCCGGACATTTGTGCGCCAGTCCCAGGCATAGCGGTAAGACTCATCCGTCACTTCCTGCCAGGCTGGCTTGGTCAACTGCATGATGCCGCGAGCTACCGAGCTCCGCGCCCGTTCGTTGAGACTGCTCTCTGCCCACGCCAACGCGTAAACAAATTCGGGGTCCAGGTCCTGTTGCCTGGCCTGCTCCTGAATGAAGCCCCAAACCGCCCCGGGCTCGACCTGGCTGGATTTCGGACCGATGCCCTTGACCAGAAAAAAAGCCAGCAGCCCAACCACCAGCCCTAGAACGACGGCGAATCGGACCATCAGGCGCTCGTCTTTCAGGTAGCGTTTGTCGATTGGCATGGACGAAGTAAGCTCATTTTTTTTCCATCTGGCAAGCTATCGATTGTGTCACCGGGATCGGGGCGCAATTATAGAGCTGGGGCAGCTACCTAAAGGAAGCTGCTTACGTAAGTCCGCTCCTTTCCCCGTTCGCCATAGCTTCGGCGCACAACGTGCCGAGAGCGAAGGCGGAAGGTGCGGAACAAGCTAGACCAAAACCGACGATTCAACTTGTCTCCAGACCTAAAATTGTATTCCCGGCATCGAATGAAATGCTCTCCGTCTTTTCCCTCATGCATCCTCCCGAACGACCTCCACACGGTCGATTCCCTGACTCAAGCCTGTGTGCGCATTGATTTCGATCAGACATCCAGACAACCGCACATCGTCCTTCGCTACGGGGAAACGGCGTTTCATCCCGTCAAGGAAAGTAGCCACCACCTGCTCAACCTCACGGCCGATGACCGATGCATACGGGCCGCACATGCCGACATCGCTGATGTATGCCGTGCCCCCGGGCAATACCCGGGCGTCCGCCGTGGGTATATGCGTGTGCGTTCCCACAACCGCTGCCGCACGGCCATCGAGATGCCAGCCGAGCGCGACTTTTTCCGAAGTCGCCTCCATGTGGGCCTCCACGAAGCAGGCGTCACATTGCCCCGCCAGTTCGCTGAGCTTTTTATCGGATCGCTCGAAGGGACAGCCCGATTTCATCGCAATAAAGTTACGCCCCATCACGGTGAACACACCCAGTCGAAATCCGTCTTTCTCCAGTATCAGATGCGTGCGTCCCGGGTTCTGCTCCGGCAGGTTGGCCGGCCGGCAAAGCGCTTCCAATTGTTCGATTTCATTTTCAAAGTTCTTTTGATCCCAGATATGATCCCCCAGGGTGATGGCATCCACTCCGCCGGCCAGCAGCTCGCCTGCGATCTTTTGCGTTATACCCGAGCCACCTGCGGAATTTTCACCGTTGGCGATGACAAAGTCCGCACCCAATTCGTCGCGCAAGGCTGGCAAGCGCTCAATCACGAAGGTTCGCCCCGGGCGACCGACAATGTCTCCTAAAAATAAAACTTTTGGCATAGTCGGATAGTTAAACGCAGGTTCCCGCAGTTTCACGACTCAATTCCGCTTCATTCTGCGCGTGAAATGCGGCGAAATCAGCATGGCCAACCTTCCCCATGTAGCGCTGCAGGACCTTTGGATCTGTCTTGCAAAGGTCGACCAGAATAAGCCCGTCGATGACGTCGCTGAAGGCAGGGTCCACATTAAAACTCAGTAGCACCCCATTCAGTTTCAAGTAGTGGCGCAGCAGGATGGGCACGCCCTTCTTGTCATCCTCGAAGCCAGATACGATGGCCGAAATGCAATCGACTGAACGGACGGACTCGCCAATATGTTTCAGCGATACGCCCTTCAACATACGGAAGGACTTGGGGCTCTTCCTGGGTTTCACTTGGCGCGCCAATTCCTCGTCGAAATTGTGCTCCCTGAAAAAGTGAACCATGAGGTCTTTGGATATATGGTTGTAGGCATCCGTGATACTGACAGGCCCGAAAAGCGTGCGATACCGGGGGTTGCGTGCTATGTATTCGCCGATGCCGCGCCAGATAAGCGCAAGTGAGGCGTGCTTCTTCTGATATTTGATCGAGATGAAAGACCGCCCCAGTTCGATAGCGGGCCCCAGCCGTTTGAGAAATTGCGAACGAAAACGGAATAGGGTCGAGGTATAGAGCCCCTGTTTTCCATATTGCTCCACGATCTGATCAGCCAGTCCGATGCGGTAGGCGCCGACGATTTCGCTTTCGGCACGGTTCCACATAAAGAGATGCAGATAGTAGCGATCAAATTCATCCAGGTCGGTCGCCTGCCCCGTGCCCTCCTGAACGGCCCGAAAGGTCTCCTCGCGCAGTCGGCCGATCTCCTTCAGAACCGTCGGTATGCTATCGGCGGGTGCGCAATAGACTTCGAAGTCGCCGTGCTCGACGAGCTGGAAAGCGGCAGGC
>JAAAPI010000021.1 GCA_009908325.1 Verrucomicrobiota bacterium
CCGCACCCGAGCGGTTGATGCTCCAGCGAGCGGCGGCCACAGTCGGTAATGCTGTCGCCGATGAAAAGGGTCGTGGTTTCGGTCATGGAGCTTTTTTGATGCGGCTATGGGCTTTTTTTTTCCGCTGCGGGGCTGCGTCGTGAGGTTGCTATCTCGGAGGGTAGCACGTGGAGGGTGCCTTCGCTGTTGCGGAGGTCAAGTTGTTTGACGAGCGCTTCCATCAGGCCGGTGCAATTTTAATCGCGCTCGCACGGGTCTGTAGGAGTGCGGTCGAGCGATCAGCCGCACGACCTCGACCCCGATTACAAACGTGTGCCGGCTGGGCACCTGATAGCTGGCTTCGGCGCTGCGGTTTCTATGCGTTTACCGCTCCGTGATGTGCCTTAAAGGTTGAGCGTTTACGCTTCTCATTGTGTGACAGGATGACGCTTATTCTGGGCGCTGGTGTCGCATACGCCCGGTTTTTTGCCGGTAAACGAGATTTGATAAGTATGTAAAAAATTGATGGTTAGTGGTTTAAGATTTCAAAGAAATCATTAAGAGATGGAACATATTATGCAACGCTCAAAACATGAACATTAATTTTAATACATTCACGGAAAAATCCGCTTTGGCTGTTCAGGAGGCGCAAAATCTGGCGCGTCAGAACGGACAGCAGGAGATAGGCGTGTGGCACTTGCTGCTGGCACTGGTTCGGCAAGAGGACGGCATTGTGCCGGGCTTGTTGGAACGTATGCAGATTACCCCGTCTGCCCTGGAGCTGGCCGCTCAGCGGGAGCTGGAGGCCTTGCCCAAGGCCAGCGGGAGCGTCAACGCGAGTCAGGTCTATATCTCGACGGCATTGCAGACGGCCTTCACGGAGGCGGATAAGGCGAAGGCGAAGATGGGGGACGAATTTGTCAGCACGGAACACCTTTTGCTCGGTCTTTTGGAGGCGGAGAAATCCGGCAAGCTGGGGAAATTCTTCGATCAATTTGAGCTCGATTCGCAAAAAGTGGCCGAGGCCATCGAGACTGCCCGGGCCGGGCAGAAGGTAACTTCACGAAACCCGGAGAGCACCTTCGAGGCTTTGGAGAAATACGGGATCGATTTGGTTGAGCTGGCCCGCAAGGGCAAGATGGACCCCGTGATCGGTCGCGATTCCGAGATCCGGCGTGTCATTCGTATCCTCTCGCGTAAGACGAAGAACAACCCCGTCCTGATCGGCGAACCGGGGACGGGGAAGACCGCGATCGTGGAAGGGCTGGCCCAACGCATTGTGCGCGGCGATGTGCCGGAGGGCCTGAAGGACAAGACAATCTTCGCACTCGACATGGGCTCGCTCGTGGCCGGTGCCAAATACCGGGGCGAGTTCGAAGAGCGGCTCAAGGGCGTGCTCGCTGAGGTCAAGAACAGCGATGGGCGAATTCTGCTTTTTATCGATGAGCTGCACACGATTGTTGGAGCGGGTAAGAGCGAAGGGGCCATGGATGCGGGCAACATGCTGAAGCCCATGCTGGCCCGTGGCGAGCTGCACTGTGTGGGTGCCACCACGCTGGACGAATACCGCAAGCACATCGAAAAAGATGCCGCCCTGGAGCGGCGCTTCCAGACCGTTCAGGTCGACCAGCCCAATGTCGAAGACACGATTTCGATCCTGCGTGGTATCCGGGAGCGTTTCGAGCTGCACCATGGGGTTCGCATTCAGGATAATGCGCTGGTGCAAGCCGCCGTGCTATCGCACCGCTATATCAGCGATCGTTTCCTGCCCGACAAAGCGATCGACCTGGTGGACGAAGCCTGTGCCATGATCCGCACCGAGATGGACTCCATGCCGCAGGAGCTCGACGAGTTGACGCGGCGTGCCCTCCAGCTGGAAATTGAGGAGGCCGCGCTGAAAAACGAGAAAGACGAGGCTTCGAAGGAGCGGCTCAAGACACTTTCGAAAGAGCTGGCCGACATCCGCGAAAAAGAATCCGCCTTGCGGACCCAGTGGGAGGAAGAGAAGGGCGCGATCGACCGAATCCGTGAGGTGCGCGAGGCCATCGATGCGACCCGCATCGAGATGGAAAAGGCGGAGCGCAACTACGATTTGAATACGGTGGCTCAGCTGCGGCATGGGAAAATGCCCAAGCTGGAGGCCCGCTTGCAGGAACTCCAAAGCGTCGAGGACAAAGAGGGCGCGCTTCTTAAAGAAGAAGTTTCCCAGGAAGAGATAGCCGAGATCGTTTCGAAGTGGACCGGTGTGCCGGTGACCCGCCTGGTCGAGGGGGAGAAGGAAAAATTGCTCCGGCTCGAAGAGGTGCTCCACGAGCGCGTGGTCGGGCAGGATGAGGCGGTTACGCTGGTTTCTGAAGCCATCCTGCGGGCTCGGGCAGGGATCAAAGATACCCGGCGGCCTATCGGCAGTTTCCTCTTCCTGGGTCCCACGGGCGTCGGTAAGACCGAGCTGGCCCGCACCCTGGCGCAGACATTGTTCGACACAGAAGATAACATCGTGCGAATCGACATGTCGGAATACATGGAGAAGCATGCCGTCGCCCGGTTGATCGGTGCCCCGCCCGGGTATGTTGGTTACGACGAGGGTGGTCAATTGACCGAGGCCGTCCGGCGCAAGCCCTACAGCGTGGTGCTCTTCGACGAAATCGAAAAGGCGCATCCCGATGTATTCAATGTGTTGCTACAGGTCATGGACGACGGTCGGATCACCGATGCGCAGGGGCACACGGTGGACTTCAAAAATACGGTCATCATCATGACGTCAAATGTCGGCAGCCGCTTCCTGACCGAGGGCGTAAGCAGCTCGGAGATTCCCGATTCGGTGCGCGAATCGGTGCTCGCCGAGTTGCGGCAGGGCTTCCGCCCCGAGTTTTTGAACCGGATCGACGATACGGTGCTTTTCAAGCCGCTCACTCTTGAGGAGATCACCCGTATTGTGGACCTGCTGCTGGGTGATCTTAATCGGCGTTTGGCCGACCGCCGCATCCGGATTGAATTCGACGAATCAGCGACCCAATGGATCGGCGAGAAAGGCTATGATCCGGTCTACGGTGCGCGGCCGCTCAAGCGCTTCCTGCAGAAGCAGGTTGAGACCAAGCTGGCCCGCGCGCTGCTCAGCGGGGAAATCACTGAAGACAGCATGGTCCGCTTTAAGGTGGTCGACGATACCCTGGCAATGGCGAAGGACTAAACAGTGTTTGCCGCGCCTCGTCCGGTGGCCGACAGGCCTCCGGCGCTCGCCCTTCGATAAACTCAGGTCCTTGAGCCTGTCGAGGCGGCAAGCAGACACGCCACGAGACGTCTCCCGTGGCGTGTCTGCTCGTCGGACGCCCTGACAGTCAGGCCAAACAGGCCGCCGGGCAGACGTGACCCGGTTTCTCGAGAGCTCCAGCGGGCGCTCGCAAGCGAGCACGCCACGTGGATGGGCCTTTTCCTGGGGATCAAAAAGCGAACTGATACTTGCTCAGGCGCTTGCCGATTTCGGTGGCGATGGCTTTTTCCTTATCTTCACCTTGTGCGGCAAAGGTCACGGAGAAGCGGACGAAGCTGCCGCAGTCGTCCCAGGGGACGGTGCTAATCAACTCTTCGGTGATGAGCCATTGGCTGAAGGCTTCACCGGAGTCGAACTCGGTGGTTTGTCCGTCGATGGTGGCCGATTTCGGAGCGGCGACGTAGAGGAAAAAGCTGCCGTTGGGCTTCGTTACTTGGAAACCGCTTTTCCGCAGCGCCTCGATGAGCAGGTCCATGCGCCTTGAGTATTTGGTGGCGATTTCATCGGTAATATCCGGATTTTTCAGGGCGGCGACACCGGCTTCCTGAATGGCCAGAAATTGACCCGAATCGGAGTTATCCTTCATGTCGGCGTAGGCTTGAACGATGAGCGGATTACCGACGACGAAGCCAATGCGCCAGCCGGTCATGTTGAAGGTCTTGGACAACGAGTGGAGCTCGACCGCGACGTCTTTGGCCCCCGGAACGTTGAAGATGGAGAGTGGTTTGCCATCGAAGACCAGGGAGGCATAGGCCGCGTCTTGCAGTATGATTAAGTCATTTGCTTTGGCGAATTCGACGGCCTTGGCAAAAAACTCCGGCGTGGCGGATGCGCCCGTCGGATTATTCGGGTAATTCAGCACCATGATCTTGGCCTTGGCCCGCACGTTGGCGGGCACGGCATCCAGATCGGGAAGGAAATC